>JAPUGB010000121.1 GCA_027293165.1 Gammaproteobacteria bacterium | reverse complement strand
CAGCATGGACTGGGAAATCGAAGTTTTTGACAACGAAATGGTAAACGCCTTCGCAATGGCCGGCGGCAAGATAGGTGTATTCAACGGGATTTTCGCTGTTGCAACAACTCAGGATGAATTGGCCGCCGTGATTGGCCACGAAGTTGCTCATGTTACCGAGCAGCACAGCCTCGAACGCGCGAACCAGGAGTTGATTACCGGCAATATCGTTGACCTTGGCGCGGCTGCGATAGGTGGCGACATCGGTCAGATGGTGGCACTGGGCGCGGACCTGGGAATTTTCCTGCCCTACGGGCGCGCCCAGGAATCCGAAGCCGATGTCGTTGGCCTTGAGTACATGGCCGGTGCCGGATTCGATCCGCGAGCCAGCGTGCAACTCTGGAAAAACATGGAAGCGAAAGCCGGCGGAGGTCCTCCGCAATTTCTCTCTACTCACCCTTCTGCGACAAATCGCATCGGCGATTTAATTGGTGAATTGCCCGCGACACTCCCTCTTTATAATAAGGCCGTTGCCGAAGGCAGACGTCCGAATTGTAGGGTCCCTGGTTCCTGATAATCGATCTTGTGACGTCGGTTCGAGGGAGAGTCGGCGACTCCGCTATAATTACCGGTTATGTGCACGCGACGCTTATGCCTGTTGGCATTGTTGTCTATTTTAGTGGCCGGTTGCGGCAGTCAACGGGCTCATCTGCGTTCAGTTGATGGAAAAGCTTCGCTTGACTCTGGCTCGCGTAAGAGCATCCGCTCTGACGAGCGACCACCAATAGTCAGCGATCGGTTTGTGCTGGACTCGCCTGATCAGCAGGTTATCGGGCGCGTACAGATTGTTCGCGCTCGCCATGACGATACCTTTGTTGATATCGCTCGAGCCTACGATCTCGGATTCGATGAACTGGTTCAGGCTAATCCTGGGGTGGACCCTTGGCTGCCTGGCGCAGGTACCGAGATTGTTTTGCCCACCCAGTTTGTCCTGCCGGACGCTCCGCGAATTGGAATCGTTCTTAACGTCGCGGCCAAACGTTTGTTCTATTTCCCCGCATCGGAAGATGGGGAATCTGAAATCGTAGTTACCTATCCGATCGGTATCGGCCGCTATGATTGGGCAACGCCGTTAGGTAAGACCGAGGTTGTCTCGAAGGCCACGAATCCGGTGTGGTATGTTCCCGCTTCGATTCGCCGGGAGGCCGCAGAGGCTGGTGATCCGCTGCCAGCGACAGTATTGCCAGGGCCGGATAATCCGCTTGGCAAGCATGTCCTGGGCTTGGGCATGACGAGCTACCTGCTTCATGGCACTAACAGGCCAGCAGGGGTTGGGATGCGGGTCAGCCACGGCTGTGTGCGCCTTTTCCCCAGGGATATGGAGTACCTGTTTGAAGCGGTCGAAGTCGGGGTTCCGGTGCGTATCGTCAATCAACCCTTCGTTCTGGGTTGGCTGGACGGTGATCTCTATTTCGAAGCGCACCCCCCACTCACTGAGGACCCTACCGACTGGCAGGACTTGCTGCCATCGCTGATTGCTGCCGCAGTGATTCACCAGCCTAATGGACAAGCGGCCGTGCATACCGGTCGGCTGCGAAGCGCCGCTGAGGAACAACTCGGGCTTCCGGTGCTTGCCCTGAAAGGAACCCGCAATATGCGCGCAGCGCTTCGCGATGCCATGCGCGTAATCAACATCGTCAACTACGAACATCTTGCAACTGCTGAGTTAATCGATTAGCGAGAATCGCTTCGATCAGTGTTGAACCGCACCGCTACCCCGGAAAGGGCCGTCACGGTCACAGGGGCACTTTTCCGATCCACTTTCCGTGCACTCGAATCGAACTGTTATAATCGATCCTTACACGAAGGATCGTGGCTGCATTGTCCGACTCAAGCAATAGTGGAATTTTTGTTGTAGAGGGCAGGTCGAGGGAGCAAGGGATTCCCATCGACAGGGCGACCACCGTAGCATTCGTCGGACCCACACCCCGCGGCCCGGTCGACCGGCCGCTTGAGCTCACGAGTGCCGAAGACTTCCTGAGGAATTTTGCAGCGCCCGGCCAGCGTTGTCGACTCGAGCTAGCTGTTCAGCAATATTTTTCTTGTGGCGGCCAAAATGCGCTCGTGGTGCGCGTGTCGGCCACACGGGATCGAAACCTGATCGAGTTGCCCGGCCGTGAGGGATCGTTGGTGCTAAAAGCGATCAATCCAGGTCCTTACGAATATCTGCGTGCATCGATTGACTACGATGGGATAGCCGAAGCCGATACGAATTCGTTCAACATGGTCATCCAGCGGCTCCGCTCTCCAATCGAACCATTTATATACGAGCAAGAGATTCATAGCGGCATATCCATCGATGAGAATTCAGACCAGTATGTGGGACATGCGCTGACGCAATCCAACCTGGTGACGCTGCAGGAACCGATTCCGGCCGCAAGACCCGACGAAACCGTCAGCTCAAACTCAATCAGGTCCGTGAGCTATATCGATTGCCGCAGCGGTAGTCGCCCAGCCTCGCCGTCGGACTATGACCTGATTGGCTCCGCCACCGAAGGCACCGGCCTGTTCGCCCTGGAGCAGGTCGAAAGTATCGACCTGGTTTGTCTATTCTCCGCCGCGCCGCAAACGGACCTGGGTCCCGTGGCCATTCTTGCAGCCGATCGATACTGCCGGCGTAGACAGGCGCTTTTGCTCGTGGATCCCCCGTTGGATTGGATGTGCGTGGGCGATGTTGTCGCGGCCCAACATCGGCTGGGCTTTTCAAGTCCGAACGTGTTGACCTATTTTCCACGTCTCGAGGCGAAGTCCGGGGTTGATTTGCCGACTCCAGTAAGTGCAATGGGTGCGATGGCGGGTGTGTTGGCCGCCCGTGATCGGCGAGCCGGCAGGGGTTCCGGAAACCCTGGCAAATTATTTTTCAAGCGTGGCGCATATAAACCCGCGGTCAGCCTGACGGCCGATGAGATCCAATCGCTTGCACGTCTGGGAATAAATAGCCTCGTGCGGGCGCCGCGTTTGCACGTACGCATAGAAGGCGAGGTGACGCTCGCTCGGTATTCGAGTATTACGAGTGAATGGGGTGAGTTGCACTTACGCCGAAAGGCGCTCTTCATTTTGGGAAGTATCAGCAGCTGTACCAATTGGCTGGCGTTCCACGAGAACGAATCACCTGTATGGCAAGAGATATGCGACCAGCTGCATCCATTTATGAAATCCCTGCACGAAAACGGTTATTTGGCAGGTGATTCCGCGTCGAACGCCTACTTTGTGAAATGTGATAGCGACTCAAATTCTGGTCTAACCGGCCGAAAAGGGGAATTCGCATTTATTGTTGGGTTTGCCTTGCGGAAGTCTGGCGATCACCAGGCATTTCGCTTCTCACGCCGTGATGGTGCTTGTACCATTGCAGAGTTGGGCTCGAGAACTGGTCTTGCGCTCGCAAGTTGATTGTTCGCGGTAATTCTGATCGATCGAATTCTGGTGCCAGGCTCTTCCAAACCAGCGCACATGCACTACTTTGCTTACGGCTCGAACATGCATGTTCCGAGGATGCTGAGCCGTGTCCCTTCGGCAGTAAGCTGTGAATCGGCGTCGCTGCACCAGTACGATTTGCGATTTCACAAGCACGGTCTTGACGGATCAGCGAAATGCAACATCGTGCCAAGCATTGATGGCCACGTGTTCGGTGTGGTGTACGAGATCCTGTCGACGGAGGCAGCCAGGCTTGATCGAGCCGAGGGGCCCGATTATCGGCGTACCCGACTCGAGGTGAATGGGCTGAACACCAAGCGAACCTTTGAGGCATTCGCGTATATAGCCCGGCCATCTGCAATTGACGACAGCCTGCTTCCGGAATCCTGGTATCACGAATTGGTGGTTGCCGGTGCGACTATGCATGAGTTGCCGGACGTCTATATTCGGATGCTGGCGGAGATCAAGACGCTGCCAGATGGGGAGGCGGTACCGGGCGCCAAGGATGCGGGCTGATCAGCGTTGCGGGAAGCGGCAAACAGGCTCTATATGAGGTTTTTCGAACGGTCGGGTGTTAAGGGAAGCTGCCAAGCGTGACAGGCGTCACAATGGCGATGCGCGCCGGACGCTATAAAGAGACCAGGTGAATTGGGAGAGCTAAGTAGACGGGCTGATACCGTACAAACCGATAATAAAGCGGCTGCCGCCGCCGGTGTTTGAGCGCCCGGCTCTTAACGAGAAGGGAAGCGAGCATGACGAAACGGTCACAACCGTTGCCGGAAACCCTCGTACAGGTGACGAGCTTGCGGGAATTTTTCCGGGATTCCGTAGACTCCGCCATGTCAGCCAACAATGTGAGCGTGGATCACCAGACTTCTCACTACGTTGTCAATCTCCTGACCCTATTCGCGCGATCAGAAGCCCTGTATGAGTCAACTCCCGAAGGGTTGCAGCTGAGACCCCTGGCTCAGATGTTGTCTGATTCCCTGGAGGCATCGACCTTACAGCAACGCACGTTTGGTCTGCAGAGATTGGGTGACGTGGCGTTGTTTATCTCCGGATTTTTTGCTGAAAGTTTGCAGCGTTCAGCAGTCGACATTGATTACTACATCAATATGGGCGGCGGGGCTTACCGCTCACTGTCTTTACATGTCCGCGGCACCATGCGTGGCGAGGCTTTTGGCAATGTGTTTGCCGAACTGGCGGAAAAATTTCAACCGATCGTCGACGTGCTTAACGAGGTTAGGGAGGCTGCTCACTCAACGAGCGACGCTGATATCCTCAGGTTGTACGAGATCTGGTTGAAAACCGGCAGCCAACGAGCCTCGCGGCTGTTGCGGAAGCTCGGAGTACATCCCGAGCAGTCCGGGCGAACAGCCTACCAGCACTGAGCGGCATTACCGATGTTGTTGCGTCACTTGCAGAATCTTCTCGGCGGGATATATGGCATCGACGTTTCGGAGAACGTCTATGATTATCTTGTTACTGATCAGGCGGTGGTCGAATATCTGGCCGGCGTGAATTCAGAGCACGAGATCGAAGAAAAGCTGTTGATCGTACAGAATGAGGACTCACTCGACGTTGCGTTGTATCTGGATAAGGAAGTGCTGGTCCGGCTGTCCAATGCTGACCCCCGCCGGCATCTCCATACGCAGAACCTCGAGGATTTCTGGACGGTTCTCGAAGGCGTCAGCCACTTCAACTATCTGGCCTGGAATGCCAGTCTGGACAAGCCTGTTACGCTGATGGAACTCGAAATGCAGGCAGAAGTCGACAAGTACGTCGGCACGCGTGTCTTGCTGCAGGAGCAAACCGGGGGAGTCCTCGCCCACAGAATCATTGAGCAGCTGTTCGAAGAAACATGTTTTTATGCCCATCTCAGCGAACAGGAACTGGAGCGCTACCGCAGCGCCAGTTCATTTGCGAGCCGTTACTGCTACAACCTTGAGAGCCGTTTCCCTCGTGATCGCGTCGCAAGTGACATGATGCAGGAATTGAGGGCGTTTTACCGTTTGCCGCAACCCGGCAAGGTCAGCCATATTCAGTCGGTCCAGCTCGCCTGAACGCGCGCCAATAACGAGTCGGGCATCCGGTCAAAGCGGGAATTCCGAGCGTGGATAACATCGGCCACCTGTGCGCCATGTCCGGCGATGGAAATTGACAAAATGATCGACTAAGCTGGCCGCTTGCCCGGAGAAGGAATAAGTACAAGGGGAAGACCATGTCGAAATTCACGCTTTTTCTTACGATGCTGGCCATTGGCGTGGTCGGACAGGCCTGCAGCGTTGAGGCACCTGATGGCAGCGGCTTCGACGTGATACTCGCGGGAGAGCATCGGTCAGAGGCAAACCGGAAACGCGATAGCTACCGGCATCCACAAGAGACGCTGGAGTTCTTCGGCCTGACTGAAGACACGCATGTTGTCGAAATCTGGCCTGCAGGTGGCTGGTACACCGAGGTGATCGCCCCCTACGTCAATGAAAGGGGAAAGTATTACGCAGCCCATTGGGATCCTGATTCGGACATTGAGTTTATCCAGCGCGGAGCAAGGGCTTACCAGGATAAGCTTGCGGCTCACCAGGAGTTGTATGGGAACACCGAAATGACGGTGCTCATGCCTCCCGACAGTCTGGAAATTGCGCCGCCGGAGTCTGTCGATCTGGTGGTTACGTTTCGCAATATCCACAACTGGATGCCCCGAGGTTCAGCGGACGCGATATTTTCAGCAATGTACCGGGCGCTCAAGCCTGGTGGGGTGCTGGGTGTCGTGGAGCACCGTGGAAACCCGACCGTGCCGCAGGATCCCAAGGCCGCTTCAGGTTACGTCAACCAGGACTATGCCATTGAATTGGCTGAGCGCGCCGGTTTCGTGTTGGATGCGACCTCGGAAATCAATGCCAACCCAAACGACACCAAGGACTACGAACCGGGTGTCTGGACCCTGCCGCCAACACTGCGTTTGAAGGAACAGGACCAGGACAAGTATCTGGCCATCGGTGAAAGTGACCGGTTTACGCTGCGGTTCGTTAAACCGGTGGCCTGAGCTTATAGCTATTCACTCTGCCCAGGCAGCGGGAGTTCATCGTCCTCCGGTGCCAGCAGATCATCGATGCGTTTGAGCAGCTGTTCGGTTTTATAGCTCGCGACGGTGTAGGCCCAGCCGCCCAGGCGTGCGTTCAACCGCTCGACTTCGTCCCCGATCGGGGCCGCTTCGGGAGCAGACAGATCCGGTGCGCCATCGGTATCCACGGAAGCAATCGGCGCTGGCGGTTCGTCAAGCCGCGCGGCTACCTGGATCCAGTTTTCGTCGACAAGTGAGTACGCGCTTACATCGATCAGCAGGCCGTTGAAAGTCTCAAACACGATTGTTGTCGGGGTCACCTCAGCAGCTTCCAGGCTTGAACTGGCCTGCACGTCTTCGAGCCTGAGCCTGGCCAGCACACCTGCGATTGCGTTGGCGACGCTTGCGTAGCGCAACTTGCGGCCGTCGGGGATCCCCGGGACCACAAAATTCGGGTCGGTTGCCGCGGCCTTTTCAATGCGAAGCACTTCACCGTCCGGGTGTGTGATGGTGACTGCACGTATCCGGGCGGTCGGGATGTCGAGCATTTCCCGATCCAGCCAGTCCAGGCTTTCGCTCGGCAGGTCAAAAGCACCGCTGACGAGCCAGCTCTGATTTTCACCGGCCTCGCGCACGTAGGCGTAGTCGCCGCCAACGCCGGTATCCCCGATTATGATCCTGACCGGTTCGGCCAGGTCATCCAGTTCAATCAGCACGCCGCTGGCCGATTCGCCGGCAACACTTTCTACGCCGAGGCGGTCGAAATACTCGGGGTTGGCGGTTTTTTGCTCAATAATTCTTGCGCGCGCCAAAGCGATCAAATTGCCGCGAATGCGCCCGATATCGGCACGGTAACCGGATTTCTCAGCCAGCTCCCAGGCAGTCTCTGCCCGTGACAAGGTCGCGATCGCCTGGTTGCCCGCGCCAATTACGCGCACTCTGGCCAGGTCGTTCAACTGTGCTTCCAGCCCGGGCACCAGCAGCTGATTGACATCACCACCCGGCTGTTTCGATAGCTTCGTCAGTGACACGGCCAGTATCAGCAGCCCTGCGAGTGTCAGCAAACCGATCAGCGTCTTGCGGTGCATGGTGGGCTAGGAGGATTTGCGCCGGCGAATCAGAAACGACAACAAACTACCGATCACTATCAACAGCGGTATCAAACCGATGTTGATGGCCTTAAGGCGCGTGCCGAGATCCTCGATATCCTGATCGAGGCCACGTTGCACCTGGCGCAGTTCCTTGCGAACGCGCAGCCGTTCTTGCTGAAAGCGAGAGAGTTCAGCCTCCTGTTCCGGGCTCAGTATCATCGTGCTGCCCTCGGTCCGGGTCGGCTGAAGTTCGGTCAGCTTCGCTTCAGTATCGCGCAGCTCCTGCTGCAGGCGCTGTTCGGTCAACCGGTATTCGTTCTCGGCTTGGCGACGCAGATCCATCACCCGCGTAAACGGCCGGCTGTAGCTTTCCCGGCTGCGCATTCCAATAAGGTCACTGCTACCAGTAAGGTTTTCTAGCGCATTGATGACAAAATTTCCGTTGCTCGCAAACGCAGTGGCAATTCTTTGACCCAGAAACGTTTGTACCTGTACCCAGAACCGGTCCGTCAGCATGTCGGTGTCGGCGATTAATATGACGTTGATCGGATTCTCGGAAACGAGTAGCTGCTCATCCGAAGTGATCGATGTCTCCACTGTGTCCGGAACCTCCGGCGGACCATCGGGGAACGCAGTCTCGACGGTCCCGGTAATCCTTGCCGCAATAACGTATCGCTCACCAGACGGGGTGAATGAATTGCGCAGCATGTCCGGGTCGGACATGAATCCAATGCTTGTCGCGTCGATGGGTCCAGCGCGGTCACTGGACACGATCAGCGGAGTCACCGCGAGATCTTCGGTCTCCTCGGCGACAATGTGCCCGCTGTACCCGAGAATGATCTTGTCCAGATCCGTCGTTATGACCTCCGTCCGATCCAGGCCGGAGGCATCGATACCAATATATCCGAGGTGGCGGATCGGCCGTTGGCCCGTGCCGCTGACCTGTAGCGCATAAAGATCGTCGCCGATAACCTCATTGACCGGAACGCTGATACCCCAGGCATCCAGCATTCCCTGCAGGTTTGATGAGCGGTCGGCCACCATCGCCGCGGCCGGATTCGAAGGGTCCGGCGGGGGCACGTCCGCTTCGGCGTAAGGATCGACAAACAGAATGGCGCGTCCGCCGCCAAGTATGTACTGGTCGATCGCATACAGCGTTGCAGTCGAGAGACTCTTTGGGTGAACCACCATCAACAAGTCGATATCCAAATCCATCACTTGGGTCGCTGAAATCAGCGGTTGAAGATCGAACAGTTGCTGTATCTGCGTGGTGATAACCCACGGTTGTCGCGGCTGCTGTGTCGTCTGATCAAAACCGCCGGACATCGGCAGGCCACTGATCAGGCCGACGGTGGGTCTGCTGGGATTGGCAAGGGTGTAAACCAGCCGGGCGAGTTCGTATTCAAGCAACGTTTCCTTGTTCGGATCGAGAAATGCGATCGTTTCTTCATCGCCGATGGCATTGGTTCCAGCGATTCCAAGAAACACCTGATCGCCGGTCAATCCCAGACTGATTCCCCGCAGCCCGAATGCCGTGGCTCGGTCTTCTTCCTCGGAGAACGGTAGCGGATCGATGGCTGTGACGCGCAGTTTGTCGCCGGCGTGTTCTTCAAATTCCTCGAGAATCTCACGGACGCGCTGCGCGTAGGTGCGCAGGTAACCATTGTCGGCCGCGGCGCGATCCGAGAAGAAAAAATACAGGTTGACGGTCTCTGGAATGCTTTCGAGAATGTTGACGGTGCCCTCCGAGAGCGTATACAGGCGATTCTCGGTCAGGTCGAGACGAAGCCCGCGCAGCAACACGTCGCTCAGCGCTACCGTAACCAGAAAAATCGCGGCGACGGCGAGTAAGCCAACCCGGTCCACCAGAAGTCTATCGATTCCGCGCATACTTGCGAGTACTCATTCGGCTTTCTTCATATCCAGAACAATTGTATTGGCGTATAACCAGCCGCCGATCACCAGCGCGAAATAGACGATGTCGCGTAGATCAATCACGCCCTTGCTGAGCGAATTAAAGTGGGTAAGAAAACTCACGCCGGCCACTGCATCGACGACGGCCTGCGGCGCCCATGCGCTGAAGAAGTCGAGTACCATCGGGAGACCGCTCAGCAGAAACAGGAAGCAGATTGCGACGGTGATAATAAAGGCGATGACCTGATTGCGGTTGGCCGCGGAAATGCACGCACCAATCGCCAGGAACCCCCCGGCCAATAGAAAACTGCCGAGATACTCGGCAATAATGACACCGTTATCCGGCTCGCCGAGGTAGTTGACCGTTATCCACATGGGGAAAGTCAGAATCAGGGCAATCCCGGTGATACTCCACGCGGCCAAATATTTACCCAGCACCGACTGCCAAAGGGTAACGGGTAACGTCATCAGCAACTCAATACTTCCGGTTTTGCGTTCCTCCGCCCATAGGCGCATTGATACGGCTGGGACGAGAAATAGATAAAGCCACGGGTGGAAATTGAAGAACGGCAACAAGTCTGCCTGATCCCGGCCGTAAAAATTACCGATATAAAATGTGAAAATGCCTGTCAGCATGAGAAAAATTACGACAAACACATAAGCCAGCGGCGTCACGAAGTAGCCGCGAAATTCCCGAACTGCGATTACGCGTATGCCGCTAATCATGAATCCGCCTGCTCGGTGATACTGCGAAACACTTCATCGAGACGGCCGGATTCAAGGTGCAACTCTTCCAGCGGCCAGCTGTGCTCAGTGGCAAGCTGGCTGACCTCCGACAGGATTGCCTGGTCATCGCGTGGGAAGGCGGTGATACTCCGCGCGTGTTGGTCGACCTCGACGTCCCGGACGCCAGTCAACCGCTTCAACATTACTTCCGCCGCGTTCAGGTCGCCGTCGGCGTGTAATCTTATGGTCACGGCGTTGTGGAATCGCGAGCGGCGGATCAGCGCATTCGGAGTGTCGTCAGCGACGATACGCCCACGCGAAATAATAACGGCACGACTGCAAACGGCATCCACTTCTTCGAGGATATGGGTCGATATGACAATGATTTTATCGGACGCCATATCTTGTATCAGTTGGCGTACCTCGTGCTTCTGGTTCGGGTCCAGCCCGTCAGTCGGTTCGTCCATGATCAAGACCGGCGGATCGTGGAGTATCGCCTGGGCGAGCCCTACGCGGCGCTTGAAGCCCTTCGACAGGGTATCGATGGTCTGGCCTAGCACGGGTTGGAGATGCAGGCGCTCGACGACTTCGCCGATGCGGGAGGTTTTGCGCTGCCCGGTAAGTTTCCGGATGTCTGCAATGAAGTCCAGAAACGCCAGCGGGGTCATTTCGCCATAGGAAGGCGCTCCTTCCGGCAGATAGCCGATGATGCTCTTGACCTCGGTCGGCTGCTCGTCGATGGATAAGCCATTGATGCTAACCGTTCCCGACGTAGGCGGGACGAAACCCACCAGCATGCGCATCGTCGTCGTCTTGCCAGCTCCGTTCGGACCGAGAAAACCCAGCACTTCGCCGGGTGCTACGCTGAACGAGAGAGCATCGACCGCGGTCAGCGACCCGTATCTCTTCGTCAGTTCTCTGGCTTCAATCATCCGTATGCTCCGAGGCTTCACAGCAGTTGCACAGTGGCCACTGCCACGCGTGATGCAGACCGTGTTGGTTCATCCCGCTTACGTTGGCATTTGGTGTCGATGCTGGAATCGCACAACCTCCGCCGGTGCCGCATGGATTGTATAGGCTCGCCCAACGCGGCGGCCATATTCTCCACAGTTGTATTGGCGTTTCAAGTGGCGGGCGGTATTTCCCGAGTCTACGGGCCTGCAGGCTGCCCCGGCACGGTCACAGGTCGGATAAAAACCACTCCGAGCAACCCGACGATCGTGACTGCAACCACGATCAGGAATGGCAGCAGGTAGTCTCCCGTGGCGTCCCGGATCCGGCCCGCTGCCACGGTACCGAGAAAGCCGCCCATGCCATCGATGAGAATGATGATGCCGAGAATTTTGCCGAGTGCGAGCCGGCCGAAGGTTTCGACCGTGACAAGCTGAATCATCGTGAAACAGCCACCGAAACCGAGTCCGAACACGATCGCGAACGCTGTTAATCGAGGAATTGAACGTGTCAGCGTCAAAGATTCGCCGGATGGATCAAATAGAATCAACGTCCCGATAAGCATCACGAGGCCGGAAAGTAACAGTACCTTTCGTTTGGCTATTCGGTCGCTGAGTGCGCCGAACAGGAATTTGCCGGTGAAGCTGAACCAGTATATGAGCGAAAACAACAGCGTTGCCCGTTGCGGAGTCAGCCCCGCTTCCTGTTCGAAGAAAATCATTGCCTGGCTGTTGACTGACTGGAAGCTGTACCAGAGACAGGCCGACCCGATAGCGAGAAACCACAGCGAACGGCTGCGCAGTGCAATGCTAAACGGTACGCTGCCGTAGTCCGCTGCGACGGCGGCGGCGCTGTCTGTCTCCGACAACCCGTCGGGCTTCTCGCTCACGTCAGCCGGGGTCGCTTTCAGAAACAGCAATCCCGGTATCACGGCAAACAGGATGAACGCGATGCTGAGTGCGCCGAAACCCCAACGCCAGCCGAAATCGGGATTCAGCACAAGCGGCGAGATGGCTATTGGAAGTACCGCGCCCGCCAGGCTCGACGCAGCGACCAGCAATCCGATGACGGCCCCGCGTCGTTTGACGAACCAGTTGGATAACAAGACCACGTTCGGCATCAACCCGGCCATAATCAATCCCAGCGCCAGGAATGCATGCAGAACATACAGCTGTGCCAGAGACTGTGTGAACGGGTAGAGCACAAAAGATACGGCCATCAGGACCAGCCCTGTTCGCATGACACGAAGCACGCCGAAGCGGTCGATCATTGCGCCGGCAAATGGAGCCAGCCACGCCGATATCAAAAGCGTCAGACCGGTAGTTAAGCTGACGTCGCCTGCGGTTGCGTTGAAGTCCTCCATGAACCGTGGAAACAGGTTTTGCGGCACCCAGATGGCCATCCCGTTCGTGAAGAAGTACAGCAATATGGCGATTGCGGCGATATACCAACCATAAAAAAAGCTTCGTGGCGCTGTGGAATCGGTTGCCATATCTATCAGTGTTGGATGATCAGTGGTGCCCTCGGCTGCTGTTGCGTTAGCACGAGGCGCCGAAGGCGTCCACCTTGCGTACGCGCTCCGCGGGGCGCCGCGGCCTAATCCGATACGGGCTCGCCATCGGCATCGATAATGCGAGTGTCGCCGAGCCCGAGTTTTATGATTCCAGATTCGATTTTCTCGCGATCGCCAACGACGACCCATACCAGGTCATCGGGTGCAACCACTTCACTGGCGGCGCGGGCGATATCGTCTATACCTAGCGCGTTGACTTCGTCGGCGTACGTATCCCAGTAGTCATCAGCGAGACCAAAGCGAACGATCTCGCCCATCGACCGGAGCACGGCGCGATTCGTTTCCCAGCGGCCGGGCAGAGACAATGTCTTGCTGCTCTTCGCTCGGGCGAGTTCGTCCTCGGTCGGAGGCCGGTCGCCGTTAATTGCCGTCAGCTCAGCGAGGATCTCGCGCATGGATTCGCTGGTCTTGTCCGTCTGTACCGGAGCATAGACCAGAAACGGCCGTTGTCCTTCGGCATCCATGATCATGCTACGAGCCCCGTACGACCAGCTCTTGTCTTCACGCAGGTTCATGTTGATCCGCGATGAAAAATTCCCCCCAAGAATGTCATTCATGACCTGAATGGCGATCTCGTCCGGGTTGGATTTGGGCGGAGCGACCTCGCCGGCAAAAATGATCGACTGTTCCGCGCCGGGTTTGTCTACGATGTAAACGGCGTTTTGAGCCCGGCGCTCGACCGTGTCAATGTTTTTCACCGGCACGTCGGCCGGTTCCCATGTTTTAAACAATTCTTCCAGTTTGGCCGTGATTTCGGCGGTCGTTATGTCGCCGACGACCAGCAGCGTCGCATTATTGGGGCGAAACCAGGTGTCGTGATACTGCTGCAGGTCGGCGCGCGTGATCGCCCGGATCGAATCCTCGGTTCCGGAGCCGGTCAGCGGCTGCGCATAGGCATGCCCTTCGCCATAAATCAGTTTGGGCAGCACTCTCAAGGCCATACTGGTTGGACGGGTTTTCTCCTGCCGCACCAGGGCCAGATGCTGGGCCCTTAATCGATCCAGTTCGTTGGGTGGAAATACCGGATTAAGCACGACGTCCGCAAATATCGCCAGCGAATCGTCCAGATTCTCGCGCAGTGCCGATAGGCTGACCATCGACGTGTCGAGATCGGCCCCACTCGAAAGCTCGGCGCCTAGCAATGCCAGCTCTTCGCTGATTTCGAGCGCCGAGCGCTTCGCGGTGCCTTCATCCAGCATCGCCATCGTCATGGCCGCGGTGCCGGGTTGTGCAAACTGATCGGCCGCAAAGCCCGCGTTCAGAATCAGCGTTAAATTGACGAGCGGGATGGCAGTCCGTTGCGCAACCAGGATGTCGAGGCCGTTTGTAAGCGTAACCCGGTCGAATTCAGGAAACTCGCCGCTCGGAAACCCGGCCGGTTCCGGTGGCTTTGAGCGGTCGGCACCCGCTGGGGCGGCAGTCATCGCAGGATGCGGATAGACCTCGGCGATATAGGCATTCTCGCCGAGCCATTCCCCGACGACGGTCTGCAGGTCTGCCCGGCTTGCATCGGCGATATAGTCCAGCTTGCGCTGGTACCTGTCCGGCGAGCCGCCGTACACCATGTTTTCTGCCAGCACGCCGGATTTGCCACCAAATCCGCCGACCCGCTCTATGCCTCTGAGAAATGATGCCCGATATTGCGTCTGTACCCGTTCCAGTTCCTTCGCTGTTGGGCCCCGGTCGATAAAGCGCTGGATCTCCTCTTTGGCAGCTTTTTCTATGATGGCCAGGTCCACGCCGACCTTGGCCGACGCCTGGAGGTAAGTCAGCCCGGCGATTTCGAGATTGTAAGCACCCATTTCGACGTCGGTGGCAATCTGATCTTCGTAAACCAGTCGTTTGTACAGACGCGAGTTTTTATCACCGCCGATAATATGCAGCGCCAGTTCCAGATCGCTTGCCGCACGTGTGCCCCATCTTGGGCTCGTCCAAGCCATGTAGAGTCGTTCCTGCGACACCCGGTCTTCGATACGCTCACGCCGCTCTGAGCTGTGGCGCGGAACCCACTCTTCGAGTTTGACCAGCGGCGGTCCCGGCGGAATATCGCCGAAATAATGTTTAACCCGTTCCAGGACTTTTGCTGTTTCAACGTCGCCGGCAACTGCGAGCACCGCGTTATTCGGTCCGTAGTAGGTGCGAAACCACTCTTGCACGTCTTCAAGGCTGGCCGCCTCAAGATCTTTCATCGAACCGATGGTTTCCCATGAATAGGGATGCCCATCGGTATACAGCTGCTTCAGCAAATGCTGCCAGACTTTGTCATATGGCTGATTTTCGCCCTGTCGCTTCTCGTTCTGGACGACGCCCCGCTGTTCGTCCAGCTTGGCTTGGTCGATGGCTCCGAGCAGGTGTCCCATGCGGTCCGATTCCAGCCACAGCACCCGGTCCAGCGCCGTTTTCGGGACCGTCTGGAAGTAATTGGTGCGGTCGAACCAGGTGGTACCGTTAAGGTCGGTAGCGCCGATCTGCTGGAGCGAGTTGATGTACTCGCCGTCGAAGTTCTCCGAGCCCTGAAACATCAGGTGTTCGAAAAGATGCGCAAATCCGGTCTGACCCGGCTGCTCGTTCTTCGAGCCGACGTGGTACCAGATATTGACCGAAACAACCGGCGCCTTGTGATCTTCATGCACGATCAGTGTCAACCCGTTGTCGAGGACAAACAGCTCATAGGGAATCAGGGCTTCATCCGCGCAGATTGCCGGTGCGACCAGAAGGCTTATAAGCACAGCGCACTGCCGTGCTGAATTCTTGAATGATGAACGCATCGAGGGTTCCGGGCCGGGTTGCTATTTTGTTTGGGACAGCGATTCTAGCAAACAGTGCCGCCGCTGCTCGCAGTTCGCACGATTCGACCTGGATTGCGAGGGTGGGCGAGCCGTCGGCCGGGCATCCTCCGCTATACTGAGCGCTGCTGAGAGGATCTTGTGGGGAATCAGATATAGGCGTGGCTCAGGACCGTCTCCGGTGAACTCCAGTAATCAGCGGCGTGGGTTGTATCGACCGATTGCGCCCACCAGCAGCGGTCATTTGCCAGTCAGCGCGCCGCATGAGATCTACTTCGAGGAGTGTGGGAATCCCGCTGGCAAGCCGGTCGTGTTTGTGCACGGGGGCCCCGGCGCGGCGACCAGCGCGGCAGCCCGGCGCTTCTTTGATCCGCGGCGCTACCGGATCGTCTTATTCGACCAGCGTGGCGCCGGCAAGAGCCGGCCGCATGCGTGCCTGGAGCACAATACGACCGGTGATCTGGTCAGCGATATCGAGGCGCTGCGCAGCCACCTCGGTATCGAGCGCTGGCAGGTTTTCGGTGGTTCCTGGGGCAGCACGCTGGCACTGATCTATGCGCAGGCTCACCCGCAACGTGTAACGGAGCTCGTGCTCCGGGGGATTTTCCTGATGCGCCCGGAGGAGCTGCGCTGGTTCTATCAGGACGGTGCCAGCCGTATCTATCCAGATCACTGGGAGAAGTTTCTCGCGCCGATCCCCGACGACGAGCATGCGGATCTGCTGCACGCCTATTACCGGCGGTTGATGGGCGATGACTGCCAGCAGCAGCTCGAGGCAGCGCGTGCGTGGTCATTGTGGGAAGGCGTGACCAGCAATATGGTCATGTCGGATGCGGGCGTGGAGCGGTTCCGCGAGAATGAGTTCGCGCTGGCACTGGCACGCATTGAGACTCACTATTTTGTCAACCACGGATTCATGGATCATCCGGAACAGATTTTCCGGAACCTGGACCGTATACGCACGATTCCTGCGGTGATTGTTCAGGGGCGTTATGATCTGGTTTGTCCGATGACCACCGCATGGGAGCTTCATCGCGCCTGGCCGGAAGCCGAATTCCGCATCGTTCCCGACGCAGGCCATTCGGCTTTCGAGGCGGGCACGGTGCATGAACTGGTTACTGCTACCGATCGCTTTGCCGAATGAACAGGGGTGACCGTGACATCGCTATTGATTAAGGATGCGCAGTTGGTCAATGAGGGTCGCACCCGGGAGTGCGACGTGCTGATTCGTCACGGGCGGATTGAGCAGATTGCCTCGAATATTGCCGCGACCGATTCCGACCAGCTCATCGAGGCCAAGGGTTGCTACCTGCTCCCCGGGATGATCGACGATCAGGTGCATTTCCGGGAACCGGGTCTGACCCACAAGGGCGACATCGCGACGGAATCGGCTGCAGCTGCGGCCGGTGGCATCACCAGTTTCATGGACATGCCGAATGTCGTACCGCCGACGACGACCCGTAAGTTGTTGGCCAAGCGCTATGCCCTGGCCGAGGGTCGGGCCCGCGGTAATTACGCCTTTTATCTCGGCGCGACCAACTCGAATATTGACCAGATCAGGGCGGTGGCGCTTGGTGAGGCCTGTGGCGTCAAGGTATTTATGGGGGCCTCGACCGGCGACATGCTCGTCGACGATGAGCTGGCGCTGGATGCGATATTTGCGGATTCGCCGCTTTTGATTGCGACCCATTGCGAAGACACCCCGATGATCGAGGCGCACGAAGAGGAATTTCGCCAACAGTACGGCGATGACGTTCCGATGTCCGCGCATCCACTAATACGTTCGGCCGATGCGTGTTACAAATCTTCGTCGCTGGCGGTCGAACTGGCGAAGAAACACGACGCCCGTTTACATGTGCTGCATCTAACGACGGCGCGCGAGACTCAGCTGTTTGATCCAGGGCCGGTAGGCAAAAAGCGCATTACCTCTGAGGTCTGTGTGCATTATCTTTTGTTCGATGAAAGCGCCTATGAACAGCTCGGTACGCTGATCAAGTGCAACCCGGCGATCAAAACACACGCCGATCAGCAGGGCTTACTCGACGCGCTAGTCGAAGGCCGGATCGACGTCATTGCGACTGACCATGCACCGCATACGATTGAGGAAAAGAACAACAAATATTTCGACGCGCCGGCCGGGCTGCCACTGGCGCAACACGCCGTACTGATGGTGCTAGAGCATGTACATGATAAAAACCTGACCATCGAACTGGCCGTCGAAAAGATGAGTCACGCCGTTGCCGAGTTGTTTGGGATTCGCGAGCGCGGTTATGTCCGGGAAAATTACTGGGCCGATGTTGTGCTCATCAATATGGACCGGAACACGGAGGTGGTGGCCGAAAGCCTTTTGTCGAAATGCGGCTGGTCACCGTTCGAGCACACGCATTTTCGTTCCAGTATCGACACGACCATCATCAATGGCGAAATCGTCTACACCGACGGTGCGCTGACCGGCGCGATTCCCGGCCAGCGACTCGAATTCGCTGCTTGGGACTGACGCGGCGCGGAGTTCATGGGGTGCAGGGACAGGCGCCGGATTTTTGACATTTCTTCTGTTGCCCCACCTCGGGTCGATCGCTTGAAAGCTGCGCCAGGGCTGGCTTTGCTGCAACCTGACTGCGGCAAAGCCAGCCCTGCAAAGGGCTCCGGTAGCCCGCCCCAAGCGGCTGCTCGGGCGAGGAAATCAAACCACGATTTGCACCGGGCGGTCCGGCCAAACAGGATTTTTCCGGGGGCCGGAAAACTGAGACTTTATGGATTTGCTTTTGCGCCCGAATGAGTATAATCAGTTCGCTTAGACAGAACGGTCGTTCATACCATTCGTAGCACAGCCCGCTAATAAGACCCAAACACATTGCTGAACCCAGCGTTCAGCCGGTAGCCACCTGTATGCGTCCCACCGATACCTCGAATCCGGACTATTTTCATAAAGTAGTCGACTGCCAGTGGGGCTGTCCGGCACACACCGACGTACCGGAATACATTCGGATGATCGCTCAGGCCCGGTTTTCGGATGCCTACATGTTGAACCGGGTGTCGAATGTGTTTCCGGCGATTCTCGGTCGGGTCTGTGACCGTCCCTGCGAGCCGGTCTGCCGGCGCGGCCGCATCGAGGACAAGCCGGTCGCGATCTGCCGCCTGAAACGCGTCGCCGCCGATAACCGCGGCGACATTACCGATCGGTTGCCCAGGGCAGGCCCAAAGAACGGCAAACGGATCGCCTGCATAGGAGCCGGCTGTGCGTCGCTGACGGTCGCCAACGATTTGCTGCCGCTCGGTTACGAGATCGTCATGTTCGAAAAACTCGACTGCACCGGCGGCTTGATGCGGTCGAATATCCCGGCGTTTCGTCTGCCGGTAGCCGTACTCGACGAAGAGATAAATTACATCGTCGACATGGGTGTGGATCTGCGCCTGAATAGTCCGATCGACGGCATGGAAAAACTTTTGAAGGAGAACTTTGATGCGATCTTTGTCGGCACCGGCGCGCCGCGCGGCAAGGAACTGAACCTTCCCGGCCGACACGACAGCGAGCACATTTACATTGGCATCGACTGGCTCGAGTCGGTGGCCTTCGAGCACACGGACAAGATCGGCAAAAAGGTGTTGATCATCGGTGTCGGGAACACGGCCATGGACTGTTGCCGTACGTCGTTGCGGCTCGGCGCTGACGAGGTCCGGGTCATGGCCCGCAAGCCACGCGGGTTCTTCAAGGCGTCCGCCTGGGAGCTCGACGATGCCGAGGAAGAGAACGTCGAGATCGTCGTTAATCATTCGCCGACAGAGTTTGTCATCGAAAACGGCAAGCTCGTCGGCATGAATTTCGACCTGATGGAATATGATATAGACGATAAAGGCCGCATTCAGGACACCAAGACGGTTGGCGAACAGTTTTTGCCCTGCGACGATGTCATCCTCGCGATCGGGCAGGAAAATGCATTTCCGTGGATCGAACGGGATATTGGCCTCGAATTCGACCAGTGGGACGTGCCGATTGTCGACAAAACGACCTACCAGTCGACCCTCGAAGGCGTGTTCTTTGGTGGCGATGCAGCCTTTGGGCCGGAAAACATTATCTGGGCTGTCGAACACGGCCATCAGGCCTCTATCTCCATACACAAGCATTGCCACGACGAATCGCTGACCGACCGGCTGCCGTTCGCCATGAACCTGTCCAGCGCGAAGATGGGTATACACGAGTGGAGCTACAGCAACGATTACGATGTCAAGGAGCGGCGCTTGATGCCGCATGTCAGCCTGAAGGAGCGTTTCGAGAAGCTCAACATCGAAGTAGAGCTGGGTTTCTCGGCGGAGCAGGCAGCCACGGAAGTCGAACGCTGCCTGAATTGCGATATCCAGACGGTCTTTACCGACAATCTGTGCATCGAATGCGACGCCTGCATTGACGTGTGTCCGGTTGACTGCCTGACGATCACCGAGAATGGACCGGAAGAAGAACTAAGAACGCGGCTCACCGCGCCAGCCACGAATCTTGACCAGGACTTGTTTGTTTCCGGAAAACTCCCCCAGACCGGGCGGGTCATGGTCAAGGACGAGGATCTCTGCGTGCACTGCAGCCTCTGTGCAGAGCGGTGCCCAACCGCCGCCTGGGACATGCAGAAATTTACGCTGGAAATTCCTTATGTCGAAGACGAGGCAGCCGATGGGTTGCCGGCGAAAGAAGTCGCCTGACGAGGGAAGCAAGCCAGTTTAACCGCTGATCTGCGATTGAGGTTCTGTCGAATGTTTCTGCAGAGTTGCAGTGAGTGCGCTTGATTTAAGTATGACGATTGATCGATGAGCGCCAAGCCAACTGTCAATGAGTTCATGGTCCGGCTCGCCAATGTAAACGGCACCGGTTCGGCGAGCGCGAACGCCTTGCTGATGAAAGCGCTATTCCGAATGGGCCTGCCGGTGTCCGGCAAAAATTACTTTCCGTCGAACATCCAGGGGCTGCCGACCTGGTACGAAATCCGGGCCAGCGGCAGTGGCCGGTTGGGCCGTACGCGGCGCGTCGACATCATGGTGGCGATGAATGCCGAGACCTACCGGAAGGACCTGGCCGATACGGCCTCCGGCGGTTACTTGATCTATGACTCGACCTGGCCCCGCAACACGCTGCTGTCACGGGACGACATCACGATTCTCGGGGTACCGTTGTCGAAGATGTGCAATGAAAATTTCCCGACCGCCCGCGCCCGCATCCTGATGAAAAACGTCGCCTATGTCGGGGTCATCGCGGCGCTACTGGATCTTGAGCTGGACGTAATCAAGCGATTGCTGAACGAGACCTTTCGCGACAAGGTTAGTTTGCTGGATGCAAATCAGCTGGCCATCGATCTCGGGTACAACTACGCCCGCGATAACTTCACCTGCCCGCTGCCGTTTACTGCCAAGCGCCTGGACAAGACAACTAATCACATTGTCATGGATGGCAACACCGCCAGCGCGCTCGGCTGCCTGTATGCAGGCGCCACGTTCGGGGCCTGGTACCCGATCACGCCGTCAACGTCGATCATGGATGCGTTCAAACGATTTTGTGAGCAGTACCGCAAGGATCCGGCAAGCGGGGAAAGCAACTACTGCATCGTTCAGGCCGAGGACGAACTAGCAGCCATAGGCATGGTGCTGGGCGCCAGCTGGAACGGCGCCCGCGCATTCACACCGACCAGCGGTCCGGGGATTTCACTGATGAGTGAATTCCTCGGCTACGGTTACTTTGCTGAAATTCCCGCCGTCCTGTTCGACGTTCAGCGCGTCGGTCCCTCGACCGGCATGCCGACCAGGACGCAGCAGGGCGACATCATGTCCTGTGCCTATGCTTCCCACGGTGATACCCGGCATGTCCTGTTGTTTCCGGCGAACCCCGAGGAGTGCTTCTACCAGGCTGTGCAGGCGTTTGACCTGGCCGAGCGACTGCAAACGCCGGTCATCGTGCTGTCCGACCTGGACATTGGTATGAATGACTGGATGACCGCGGAGCTGAAATGGGACGACAGCTACCAGCCGGACCGGGGCAAAGTGCTAGACGCCGATCAGTTGAAAAAATTGGAGTCATTCCATCGGTATCTGGACACCGATGGGGACGGTATTGCACACCGCACATTACCGGGCACGCACCCCAAAGGGGCTTACTTTACCCGGGGTTCGGGGCACAACATGTTCGGCAAATACACCGAATCGGCGAGCGAGTATCTGCAGGTCGTGGATCGATTGCGCCGCAAATGGGAGACGGCCAAGACCTATGTGCCGGGACCGGTGGTCGACTACAGTGAGAAAAACCGTATCGGTATCCTGTCGCTCGGCAGTTGCGACGGCGCCATTCAGGAGGCCCGCAGCGGCTTAGCCGCGAAGGGTGAGTCATTCAATTACCTTCGCGTGCGCGCCTTTCCGTTCAACGATGACGTACAGAAATTCCTCGATGCACATGACCGGATATACGTCGTGGAGCAGAACCGCGATGCTCAGTTGAAGAGCCTGCTGCTGCTGGAGATGGACGTGGAGAGCAAAAAGCTGTCGTCGATACTTCATTATAACGGCTTGCCGATGGTGGCAGAAAACGTAGTGGACGGATTGCAGCAGGACATTGCCAAAGGGCGGGCAGCATGAGCTACATCAGCAAACCCAAAATCAGTCATCCGCGCTTGCCGAAAAATGAGCTGGGGTTGACTGCCCGGGACTACGAAGGGGGCATGTCGACGCTCTGTGCCGGTTGTGGGCACGATTCGATCACCGGCGCTATCGTCCAGGCTGTGTTCGAGTTAAGCATACCGCCACACGGGCTCGCAAAACTCAGTGGCATAGGTTGTTCCTCCAAGACCCCGGCGTACTTCGCCAGCGAGTCGCACGGGTTCAATTCGGTGCACGGTCGCATGCCATCGGTCGCCACCGGCGCAAATGCGGTCAACGGCCAATTGAAATACATCGGGGTGTCCGGTGACGGCGATACATTGTCGATTGGCGTGGGCCAGTTTATACACGCCGTCCGCCGCAACGTGAATATGCTGTACATCATCGAAAACAACGGTGTCTATGGATTGACCAAGGGACAGTTTTCCGCCTCGGCAGATATTGGCAGCAAGGCGAAGAAAGGTGAGGAGAACCTGCAACCCCCGATCGATGCATGCCTGTCGGCCCTGACGCTTGGTGGGACCTTCATCGCGCGGAGCTTCTCCGGCGATCGGGACCAACTGGTCCCAATACTGAAAGCCGGCCTGATTCACAATGGGTTTGCGTTGGTGGACATCATCTCGCCGTGCGTGACCTTTAACGATCACGAAGGCTCGACCAAGAGTTATGAGTTCACACGCCAGCACTATCACCCGGTCATCCATGCGGACTTTGTACCGCCTTCCGAAGAGATCAAGGCAAAGTACGAAGAAGGCGAGGCGATGCCAGTCAAACTTCACGATGGCACCCAGATCGTTCTGCGTAAAGTGGGCAAAGGGTACGATCCCACCGATCGGGGGGCGATCTTTCACTATCTGGACGAACATCAGAAAGCCGGCGAGATCGTGACGGGTCTTTTATACGTCGATGAGGCGCCGCCGGACCTGCATGCGGTCAACAACTTGAGCAGCACGCCCTTGGCCAGCCTGTCCAACGATCAGCTTTGCCCAGGCAACGCCGCGCTGCAGAAACTGCAGGCTCGATTTCGCTAAACTCCGTTGTTCATCGGTTGGCAAGCGCGCCAAGCTTTTCCGCCAGGGGGGGTTTTGTTGGCTGCTCGAATAGGCCAGAATTGAGTGCACAGCCCACAAGAGGTGATCCCATGAAGCACACGCTGTATTTTCTGATGGCATTTTTTATCGTGGCCTGTGACGGAATTGGCCAGGGCGGCGGGTCTCAGGACGAAGCTGCTCCAGCGCAGCTGTCCGAGAGCGATCAGCAGATTGCCGACGCAATGGTCGAAGAGCACGGCGAAGAGGTGCCGGTCGCGACACCTG
>JAPUGB010000120.1 GCA_027293165.1 Gammaproteobacteria bacterium | reverse complement strand
CGCCGTCGCGGCTGCGATTCACCAATACCACGCGCTGCGGTATACGCAACTATCGGGCCAGCTGCCCAGCCACGAATACAAAGTTGGCAAGGACTGGACCGTCATCATCAACAAGGATCACTGGGTTGTCACGGTTAAAGCAGCCGAGGGCGGATTCGAGATTACCCATGAGAAAAGTTCCTACCATGTCCGTACCGACTGGGAGATCGGCGATCCGTTATTCCGTGCCGACATCAACGGCCAGCAGGTCTGTTTCCAGGTCGACGGGAATGGCGCAAGCTACCGCTTGTCCCATCGCGGCGCACAGGTTGATGCTCTGGTCGTCACCGCGCGGGCAGCGGAGCTGAACCGTCACATGCTCGAAAAGCAGCCGCCCGACCTGTCCAAGCTCCTGCTGTCGCCGATGCCGGGCTTGCTCGTGCACCTGGCCGTAAAGGCAGGCGATGAGGTTAAAGCCGGTGAGGAACTGGCTGTCGTCGAGGCCATGAAAATGGAGAACAGCCTGCGAGCACCCGAAGACGTCATCATTGCCAAAACACTCGCGGCTAAAGGTGACAGTCTCGTCGTCGACCAGCCAATCGTCGAATTTACCTAAGCCAGCATGTCAGCGACCCACGCAAAGAAACTTGCCAAAGCCGTGCTCGGTGGGGACCGCCGCGCACTTGCTCAGGCCATTACCTTGATCGAATCGACCCGAGCCGAGGACCGGCAAGCCAGCGTGAAACTGCTCGAGAAACTTGCACCGCGGGCCGGAAAATCGATCCGCATCGGAATTTCGGGCGTGCCGGGAGTCGGCAAGTCCACGTTCATTGAAAGCTTGGGCAACCACTTGATCGATGCGGGCCACAAAGTCGCCGTACTCGCCGTCGATCCCTCGTCGGCAATCAGCGGGGGTTCGATACTCGGTGACAAAACTCGCATGGAGCAGCTTTCCAAACGCCCGGAAGCCTTCATTCGCCCGTCTCCGTCCGGCACCACGCTTGGTGGCGTGACCCGCCATACGCGCGAGACGATGCTCGCGGCCGAGGCGGCGGGCTTCGATGTGCTACTGGTTGAAACCGTGGGGGTCGGCCAGTCGGAAACGGCCGTTGCCGGCATGACCGATATGTTTATCCTGATGCTGCTACCGGGTGGAGGTGATGAACTGCAGGGAATCAAGCGCGGTATCGTCGAACTCGCGGATCTGATCCTCGTCAATAAAGCCGACGGCGACATGAAACCGGCGGCGGGACGTTCGGTTACCGATTATCGGAATGCTTTGGGATTTTTACATCCGCGCAGCGAGCACTGGCAAGTGCCGGTCGAAAGTTACTCCGCTGTGGAGGGATCAGGCATAGCGGAGATATGGGATATCGTCCAGCGATACCAGGCGGCGCTATCAGAAGCCGGCGAGATCGAGCGCAATCGAGCCCAACAGGCCAAGGCGTGGATGTGGAGTGAAGTCAGGGATGAGCTGGTTGATGATTTAAAAAGCGATCCCGACGTGAAGGCCCAGGTCAAACAGCTGGAGAAAAAAGTTACTGACGGCAAACTACCAGCTACCGTAGCGGCGCAGCAATTGATCGCCACATTTCTGAAGCGCGGCGACTGACGGGGAGATACGAGGATCATGATCGGACGACTCAATCATGTCGCAATCGTCGTGCCGGACCTTGACCAGGCCGCTTCGATCTACGCGGAATTGCTGGGAGCGGACGTATCGGCGCCGTTAGACCTGCCCGAGCACGGTGTAACGACGGTTTTCATCGAACTGCCCAATACCAAGATCGAATTGCTGCATCCTCTGGGCGACGACTCGCCGATCGCGACATTTCTCGAGCGCAACCCCGGCGGCGCTATGCACCATGTTTGCTACGAGGTAGGCGACATCATGGCGGCCCGCGATAAATTGACCGCGGCCGGCGCCAGAGTCATTGGTGACGGTGAGCCAATCATTGGCGCGCACGGCAATCCGGTGTTGTTTCTTCACCCCAAAGACTTCTGTGGGACGCTGATAGAACTCGAACAGGTTTAGCCCGAATTTTGCACGGTCGTTGCTGATGCCGTTATCGCAGCCGCGCTGCCGTCTCTTTTAGCGATTTATCGTTGATGACCGGCAGATATTCGGCGGCATGGCCAACCGCCTTGAGGTTTCTCTTCATGATCGCTTCGAGATTGGCCTTCTTGTTTGCCGGGCCTTCGCCCGGGCCAATGCCGCCACCAAATTCAACGAAGGTCGTGATGCCATCGGCGACAGCAGTTTGCACGCAACCGACCCAGTTGACCGGTTTGAACAGCTGAAAGAACAAACGAGTGCGGATTCCGGCCGGGTTGTCGTCGTGCGGACCGGCAGTGTAATTCGACAACACCGTGAATTTTGCCGGTGCAAATTTGACGGCATCGAGTACTGATCGAAATTCCCGCGCCGCCGCAACCATCAGGTAGGTGTGGAATGCGCCCTCGGTCTTCAACCGAGTCGCGCGCTTGCGGGGGTAGATGTCGGGCAACCCGGCTTCCAGCGCGTCGAGGTCGACGTCACGGCCGCCGATAACCGTCTGCTGTGGCAAGTTACAACTGGCGATCTCGCAGTAAAACCGGTCCGCCAGCGGCGCTGCCTCGTCCGGCGTCAGGCCCAGCGCGACCATGCCGCCCTCGCCGTGCCGGCCCATCAATTCGCCGCGCTGTTGCACCAACCGCAGGCCGTCCGCAAAACTCAAAACCCCGGCTGCAACCAGCGCCGCGTATTCACCGAGACTGTGACCGGCAGCCATTACCGGCGTAATCCGCCCATCGGTCAGTTCCCGGAACGCCTCCAGGCAGGCGATCTCGTGGGTCAACAATGCCGGCTGGGTGTGACGCGTCAGCCGGAGTTCTTCTTCGGGACCCTCGAACGACACACTCGCGATATCGTAGCCCACGGTGTCCGCCGCTTCGGCATAGAGCTTACGGACAACAGCAAAGTCGGCGTACAGGTCGCTGCCGATACCCGTGTATTGAGCGCCCTGCCCCGGAAACACGAACATGATGCGTTGGTCTTTGCTCACCATTGATCAGGCTCCTGGATTAATGCGCTATCAAGCGGTGTCGTAGGCGCGCTTGACTTCTTCCCCTATGATCTTAATGCCCTGCCGAACACTCTCAGCATCCTGTGAGTAATTCACCCGAATGCATTCGTGACAGTGCGACCAATCCTTATCGATACCCGGAAAAAAATGGTGGCCAGATATTACCAACACGTCGCGCGCCTTGAGGCGCCGGTAAAGTTCCTCGCAACCGATCGGCAGCCCGGGAAACCATAGCCACAGAAACAGGGCCCCTTCCGGCTTGTGGATGCGGTACTCCGCACCAGCCAGAGATTCGTGCACCCAGGCGACGGCCTGCTCGACCCGTTCCTGATAGTACGGTCGGATCACGTCGCTGCTGAGCTTAATAATCTCCCCGCTCTCGACAAGTTCCTGAAGCAATACCGCACCGACGCTGCTGACAGCCAGGTTGACGACGGCATTCATGCCAGCCAGCGCATCGATGACCTCTTCGCTGGCAATGACGATGCCGGTCCGAATCGCCGGCAACCCGAGCTTGGACAAGCTCATGCAGAGAATGATGTTCTCGTTCCAGACAGGCCTCACATCAGTGAAAACAATTTGTGGAAATGGCATGCCGTAAGCATTATCAACGATCAGTGGCACGTTGCGTTGTTCGGCAATCGCCGCGAGCTGCAGAATCTCATCGTCGGTCAGCATGTTGCCGGTCGGGTTGGTTGGACGGGAAACGCAAATTGCACAAACATCATCGCCTGCATGCAGATCAGCAAAGTTCACGTGGTATTTGAACATCCGGTCATCCAGCTGCTCGATGCTGGGGCGTTGCGCAATGAACAGGTTTTCAGTAACGCCGAGGTCCTCGTAGCCGACGTACTCCGGGGTCACCGGCAGAAGGATGCGCTTGTGACTACCGTCCGGGTGCTCGCCTGCGAGCAAATTGAACAACAGAAAAAATCCGCCCTGGCTCCCCGCGGTCAACGCGATATTTTCCCGCCCAAGATCCCAACCATACTCACGCTTCAACAGTCCGGCCAACGCCGTTCTAAACTTCGTCTCACCAGCCGGGTCGGCATAGTTACCGAACATACGCCGGAACGCCCGCTCATCCGACATGACCGTCCGCAAGCGGTCTCGGAATACTTTCTCAACTGCCGGGATGTGCGCCGGGTTACCGCCGCCCAGCATCATGACCGGATGATCGCTGGCCAACGCGGCGCCGAGATCATCCATCAACTCCCGAGCACCGGTGTTGCGGGTGAAACGCTGACCGAATTTTGAAACTTGCATGTACGGCATTCCAGCAGGTTGCAGGGCACCTGACAGCCCTGCCATCGTGAACAGATCACGGATCAAGTCAAGCGCCCGGAGAAATTCCGGCACGGATTTTTCTTTGGATACTTCGCGTTCTAATGCGAACTGACGCGGGCCCAGACGAAAAATCCTGCTCCCAACGCGACCCACCCGAGACATATCAGCCATTCGTAGGGCCATGTCAGTGCGGCCGGACTGCCAGGCAGGTACAGCAGCAGCAACAAGATGGAGAGCACGAGGGCAGCCACACCGGTCACAGTCCCTTTGGCGACCCGGAACGGCCGCGGCATGTCGGGTTCACGTCGGCGCAGCACCAGAAAGGACACGGCCACCATGCCGTAGGCAATGATTACTGCCAGACCGCCGGCATTGATAAGCCAGATCAATATCTGCCGCCCGAACAACGGCGAAATGCAGGCAAAACTTCCGATCAGCAGTATGGCCGCGTACGGAGTGTTAAACCGCGGATGCAGGTGACCTAGCCAGCCGGGCAGCATGCCGGAGCGCGCGAGCGCATAGACTGCGCGACTGGCGCCAACCAGGAATGCATTCCAACTCGTCATTATTCCGGCGATGCCGCCAATGACCATCAGGTTCCCGGCCCATTGGCCACCCCAAACGGACGCATTGGCCGTCGCAGTGGCGAGTTCCACCTGATCGAGTTCGGTGGCCGAAAATGTCAGTGCTACACCAAGAATCATCAGCACGTACCACACCAGTGCCATCAGGACGGACAGGACGAGTAACACGCCGATGAGCCTGCGCGGCAGGTCGATTTCTTCTGCCGCCTGCGGAATCACGTCAAAGCCGATGAACATCATCGGCACCATGATCAGTACGCTGAGCGTGCCGGTCATGCCATTGCGAAACAGCGGTTGGAGGTTGGCGCTGTCGCCGGCCGGGAGGCTGCCGGTGACAAACAGGACACCGGACAGCAGGATGATTCCGGTCACGATCGCCTGCACGACGGCTGCCGGCTTTATGCCCAACACATTAACCCCGGTCATCACCAAGGCCGTGGGCACGCTGACCGCGATCCAACTGAAATAAACGTCTTCCCCGGCCACCTTCCAGAGTCGCCCGAAACTGAAATCGGGAATCAGGTACGCCAGTCCGGTAGACAGCGCCACGGATTCGAACGCAACGACGGTGACGTAGGCAAGGATCAGCGACCACGTACAGACAAACGAAGCGCCCGCGCCCAGGGCCCGGTAACTGTAAACGTGCTCGCCCCCGACCTCGGGCATGGCTGAGGCAAGTTCCGCGTAGGTCAGGCCGATAAATACCATTGCCACGCCACCGATGGCGAAAGCGGCGATCGCACCGAGCGACCCGGCCGTCTGTACCCACTCGCCCGTCAACAGCACCCACGACCAGCCGACGATGGCTCCAAATGCCAGCGCCAGGACATCGCGCCGGCCCAGCACGCGAATGAAGTGGCCGTCTTTCAAGGTTTCACCAGTCCGCTCATACTGGCCCGCAGGCGGCCGCCCGCGTTACGCTTTACGCGAGGTGTTTCGATACACACCCAGGTGGGTTACCGGCGCGGACCGAATTGGGTCACCGGTGGCGGGGGACTGATTTCGTCGATCTCCGCCAGTTCCTCCGCGGTCGGTACGAACTGACCTGCGGCCACGTTCTGCTCCAGCTGCTTCGGTGTCGTCACCCCAGCAATGACGCTGGCAACGTATGGCCGGCTCGCCAACCAACCCATCGCCAGGTCCAGCAGGCTGTGCTCATAGCGTGCGCACAAATCGTTCAGTTGCTCCACCTGATCAAACTTGTCGTCAGAGGCAAATGAGCTGCTGAACCGTTTCCATTTGGCCAGCCGGCTGCCTTCCGGCGGGTCCTCATTGCGTTTGTACTTGCCGGTTAACAGGCCGCTTTCCAGCGGAAAATACGGGAGTATTCCCAGGCCGTGCGCATCGCAGGCCGGTACCAGTTCCTTTTCGATATCGCGCGTCAGCAGGCTATAACGATTTTGCGCCGATATGAATGAGGTCAGGTGACTCTCACGGGCGGTCCACTGCGCGTCGGCGATCTGCCAGGCGGCATAGTTCGAGCAACCGATATACCGCAGCTTGCCCTGCGTGAGCAAATCATCCAGCGCGCGCATCGTTTCTTCGATCGGAGTGTTCGGATCGGTGCGGTGCATCTGGTACAAGTCGATATAGTCGGTACCGAGACGGGTCAGGCTCGCTTCCACTGCCTGCATGATGTAACGGCGGGAGCCGCCCTGCATGTCGTCACGCTCGGCGGACATCGGTCCGGCGAACTTGGTCGCGATAATGACTTCCGGCCGGCGGGACCCGAGCGCTTTGCCGAGCCATTCTTCCGACTTGCCACGGTCACCGTAGACATCGGCCGTGTCAAACAGGTTTACCCCCAGCTCCAGTGCGCTTTGGACCACGGCGGCCGACTCGGCCTCATCGTTCGCCATCCCGAAGTTCATGCATCCCAGGCCGACGTTGGATACCTGCAGCCCCGAATTGCCGAGCTTCTTGAATTGCATAACCGTTCTCCGCGTTAGCTTTTATTGGTTGCCTTTCGGGGTCGGGCTCAGACTTTGCGGGTACGCTCGGCGGCAATCGAGATATCGGGGTGCCAGTTCACATTGGCGCCGACACCGAGTTGCATCGTCAACGCGTCGATCAGATACGGCCGACCCTCGCGAGTCACGGCCTTGGCGGTCTGTAAAACTTTCTGCAACTCCTCCGGCGTCGTCGCTCTTGCCGCCTGGACATCGAAGCTTTTTGCCAGGCCGACGAAATCAACCACCGGGTTACCGAGATAACAGGACAGGTCTTTCCACATGTCACGGGTTTCCCTGTTCCGCGCCAGCGGCGAACGTTGGTAGATACGCACGCGTTCACCGTCGTAACTGTGATTGTCAAACACGACAATGATTATCGGGATGTCGTATCGGGATGCACTCCAAAGCCCTTCGACCTGGCCGAACAACAGCGTGCCATCGCCAATCAGACAGCAAACCTGGCGGTCCGGGTGGGCTATCTTGACCCCCTGGGCAGCGCCGATTCCCCAGCCAAGCGCATACCCCATCGTTTGCCCGACCAACCATTTTTTGTCGGGCCCAAGGTTCAGGTAATGGTATGGCGTGCGGTAATTCAATTCGGAGACCACAATCGCGTCATCTTCCAACGTATTCTCCAGTTCCACGGAGATCCGCTCCCAGGACATCGGGCTGGCATCCCAGTTGGCCTTGGCTGTCGCCTCCCTGGTGGCTTCAAGTTTGGCTGTCTCCTGGCGCGCTGTCTCCAACCGTGGGCTGCTGATCTTACGCAGCCGACTCGCCGTCGCCATGCTCTTGACCGCGTCGTTCAAAGCCGAAATTGTTTCTTTCATACCGGCCATGATTGCGACATCGGTCGGGTAGATGTTGGCAATATCTTCGTATTCCAGGCGCGCGTGAATCACCTTGGCGCCTCTTGGCACCGGCGCCGTCATGATGGCTGGATCGGGCATCTGCGCACCCAGGTTCAGGAACACATCGTTACCGCCTAATCCTCGCGGTACACCGAGCCCGGAAAACCCGGCAAACAGAGGATTACGAAACGGGAAATCGCCGTAACAGCTGAAACCCTGCGCCACGGGTATACCCAGCAATTCGGCAAACTCCACCAGTTCACCGTTCGCCTGTCCTCGGGTCACTTCCGAGCCAACCGCAATCATCGGCTTATTGGCCTCGATGAGCATACGCGCGGCCCGCTCGATCAGATCGGGCTGCGGCGGTATTTCCATCGGCACGAAAAAGCGACTTTGCGGGTAAATGGTTTGCGACACACCCTCGGCCCCAAGAATGTTCTGTGGAAAGCGCACGTGCACTGGGCCGCCGGGTGGTGTTCCGGCCATTTTGATCGCGCGGCGGGTCATTTCACCGATCTGACGCGTGTTGTCAACTTGCCAGCGCCATTTCGTGAACTCCACCATCGGCGACAGCCAGTCGTCCATCTGCTGAAACATGTTGCGGCCCGGGAATTGGTTGCTGGCCGAATCGGAAAAAACCGCGATCGCGGAACGGTCCTTCCAAGCGTTGTACAGGTTGTTCATTGCGCTGGGGACTGCTACGCCCGGCAGGAACAGGGCTGAGGTCTGGAAACTTGCCAATTCGAATCCGTGCGCCATGCTGGTGGCCTGGGATTCGGCGATTGACTGTATGTACCGGACATCGGTCCGTGTAGACAACGCGTCAAACACAGACGACATACCGGTCGCCGTCGTCGCAAACAGGTTGTTGATTCCTGCAGCGCGCAGCGTTTCCACTATCACTTCCGCTCCAGTGCCTTTGAAACGGATGCCTTCAGCAGGAAGAGGTTCCGCTGCTGTCGCGACGGAACTGAGCACGGACTGAGCCGCTGCAGCGCTATAGCCCAATGCGATCAGACCGGCGCCAAAGTCTCGCCGTGAAATCTGCTGGTCGAGGAATTGTTTCAATAAGGCACGCATGATGCTTCCCCCTGTGCGGGTCCTAACTGTTCTGAAAAGAGCCGGCCTGGCGACAGTACAGACTGACACCAAGGCCAAATCCTGACCCAGAACATTTCGGCTGCTCGACCACGCCCCGGACATGCTCGGGCGACCCGGTGCCGGTGACTCGAGCAACCGGGATTTCCCTCGGCTGCAACGATCAGCGCCGAGAGAAATCGCCGTTTATTGATCGCATCGCGGCGACCTCGATCGCAGGGGCGGCCGGGTTTATGGGCACCGTGAGCACATATTGAACAGGTATGTTCTATATGATACACTAATGTTCGATTTAGCCGGGGAGCTAACCATGTCAAGCACTTCAGCGGCAGCAGCACTGCCCATCAGCGCCAAGATTCGCAGCCGGCAGAGCCGGACGCGCGAGCGCATCCTGGAGGTCAGCGCTGGTCTGTTCGTAGCCAAGGGCTTCGAAAACGTCAGCGTCGAGGACATCATCGATGCTGCCGAAATCGCGCGCAGCAGCTTCTACCGATTCTTCTCCAATCGCAACGATTTGCTGACCGAAGTTATCCGGCCAGTGTTCGAAAAAGGCATTGCCAGTCTCGATGCAATCGTGACCCCGGCGCCACTCGCGACCATGAACGCGGTATTCGACGTCTACCTGGAGCTGTGGCGGTCGGGTCCGAACGCATTGAAGGTATCCACCCGGATTGGTGGCAAATACTTCTACTTGTTCGAGGATCTGCACGCGAAGTACCGGTCACACCTGATGGCGCTGCTCGAGCAGGTGCAATCCTCGGGGATTTTGCTCAATGACAGCGCTGACTACAGCGCCCGACTGATCGCGCGCTCCGCAGTACCGGTCATGGAAGTCTATTGCAGCGATCCGGATTTTGAGCAGTTGTTTCACCGGAGCATGCGGGGATTTTTGCTCCGCGCGGAGGCACTCCAATGAGCGTTTCAAACACCAATGTGCACGACCAACCGTCGACGAATGCGTTCAAGAGAATTTTTTATCGGCCACCATTTATCGGCCTGCTGGCGTTCTTGATTGTTTTTCTCACCCAGGGACTCGGACACACCCTGATGGTTGGTATGGAGATGCTGTTTGGCATCGAATACCAGTATGAAGCGGCCGCATTCCTCGGACTGTTCGGGGCCTACCTGCTCTACCTGGGCATGAAGAACCCCGGCGAAGTTGCGGCCACCTGGCTCGGGTTTTTTGCCGGCACCTTCCTGTGGACCGGGTGGGTTGAATTCTCGTTCGTCTTCTATGCGAACCACCTCAGCGTACTGCCATTGATCGAAGACGGCGCGATAGTCACCAAGCCCGAATATCTTGTCATGCCGTCGTCGCTAGGGGTCATGATGGCAACGCTGGCGTATTTCCTGCTGAACAAGGAAACCAAGTGCAACTTCTTCAAGTGGTTCCAGCGGCATTTGCACATGAGCACGGGCCGACCGAGCCGTTCCTATGAAAGAAACTTCGCCGCCATTACCTGCCTTGAAACGATTTATGTCATCTGGTTTTTCTATATTGCATTACTACTGATGTATGACCAGGCGATTCTAGGTGACCGGCACTGGTTCACCTACGCGTTGTTTCTCGGGAACCTGACCTGGACGATCTATTTGCTGCAACGGCTGGTGCGCTTCTGGAAAGTTACGACGGCGATTCGTTACGGCATTCCGACGGCGATCATCGCGTGGACCAACGTTGAACTGCTCGGTCGCTGGAATTTCTTCACCGAAATCTGGATTCACCCGGATCAATACGCGCTGGAAATGGGCCTGATCTTTAGCGCAGCACTTGCTTTTACGGTTATCGCGATCCTAACCCCGACACATCAGAAGACGGCGCTGGCCCAGCAGAAACGCTCCTCCAGCAGGGTTGCCTGACGAAATCGTACGGGAACTATTCTGCAAGCCACTGTTTGACGGTCTGAACTGATTCGATATCGGCGTACTTCAATTGCAGATCCGTCAAATTAGCAAAGTGAAAACTCTCGTGACGGTCCGCGACGCATTCCTCGACGACGATGGTGCGAAAACCGCGGGACAAACTGTCGACCGCGGTCGCACGGACGCACCCTGATGTTGATCCGCCCGTGACCAGCAGGGTATCCACGCCATGAAACGTCAACAGCGAAGTCAGCAGGGTATCGTGGAAAGCTGACGGCATCTTCTTCAGTATCAGCACATCGCGGACGCGATCGATATCCAGCCGGTCGTCGAACTCGGCCCGGTCGCTGCCGAACTTGATATTCTGCAGCGAGTCAGGCGTATCGGTTCGGGTGCCCCACACGCCGCAGTCCTCACCGGATTCCATATAGGCGACATGGGTCCAGACGACCGGCCAACCCTTGGCGCGCATTAGACCGGCCAACTCGTTGACATAGTTGAGCTGCTTCGGATCGGTCTCGTATGCCGTCGGATACAGATCCGGCCGAGTGTAGGCCTTTTGCAGATCGACATTGACAAGCGCTGCTTTGTCACCAAACCCGAACCGGGCGCGGGCAGGGTTGGCCTTCACCTCGGCATAGATTTCACGCGCTGTTTTCGCCGAATGTTCCATTTGCACTGTTATTGTAATTGCGAGCGTCAGTGTAGCGGCTGTGCCGGCTCGAACCAATCAGCAACCCGGGCAGCGCCCACTGGACGCATTGACACGCTCCTTTCCCGGTCGCGCAGCAGGTTCTGATCGGATTGACCAGTCGTGACCGAAATATTCAGGAATTCAGATAGATAGGATTGCGATAATGTATTGTTACGCCGATCGAGGGACTTGCTCGCGATGGGGCCTGATGCATGAATAAGACTCGCCTGCTGGTTGCCCTTGGCCTGATAGCGCTGGGCGTTGCCGCTTACTGGTTTGATCTGGGCCAGTACCTGACGCTGGATTTTCTTCGCTCGCAACAAAACCGACTGCAGGAATTTGTCGTTGATCAGCCAACGACGGCGGCCGCGGCTTTTTTCGCCGCGTACATCACCGTAGCGGCCCTGAACATACCCGGCGCGACGATCATGACGCTGATAGCGGGGGCGCTGTTTGGCCTGAGCAAGGGTACGGTTATCGTGTCGTTCGCCAGCACCGTCGGCGCCACGCTGGCATTTCTGCTGTCCCGGTTCCTTTTGCGCGACTATGTAGAGCGCCGGTTCGGCACGGTAGTAGGCCGCGTCAACCAGGGTATCGCGAAAGACGGCGCGTACTACTTGTTTGGCCTGCGCTTGGTCCCGGGATTCCCGTTTGTCGTCATTAACCTGGTCATGGGGCTAACGCGTCTACGCATCTGGACTTTCTATTGGGTCAGCCAACTCGGCATGCTGGCGGGCACCGTCGTCTACGTCAATGCGGGGACCCAACTTGGAACGATCGAATCGGTGTCGGGGCTCTTGTCACCGCAGCTGATCGGGTCGTTTGTATTGCTCGGCCTGTTTCCGCTGGCCACGAAGAAAATCATGGATGCAATATCTGCGAAACGCACAAGGAAACACTTCGACCGCCCCGACGACTACGAAGCCAACCTCGTCGTTATCGGTGCAGGTTCCGCTGGGCTGGTAACCGCATATATTGGCGCCGCAGCCAAAGCGAAGGTCGTGCTGGTCGAGAAGGACAAAATGGGCGGCGAATGCCTGAACACAGGTTGCGTACCGAGCAAGGCATTGATCCGTTCCGCTCGCATCATGTCCGATTACGCCCGGCGCAAGGAATTTGGACTGTTTGGCGAACCGGCAACTGCTGACCTGGCAAAAGTCATGCAACGGGTGCACAAGGTCATCGAGCGCATTGAGCCGCATGATTCGGTGGAACGTTACACGGAGCTTGGCGTGGACGTTCGCAGCGGAACGGCCGTAATAAAGACACCCTGGTGCGTCGAAGTCGATGGGAGGCCCATCACCACCCGAAACATTGTCATCGCAACAGGGAGCGTAGCGACGGTACCGCCGATTCCCGGGATCCAAACGATCGAGTACCTGACCTCCGATAACCTGTGGGACCTGGATGAACTGCCGCGAAAATTGCTGGTGCTCGGCGGCGGGGTGATCGGCTGCGAAATGGCACAGGCCTTTCGCCGACTGGGTAGCGAAGTAACGGTCGTGGAAATGCTGCCGCAGCTGCTGGGCCGGGAGGACCGCGACGTCGCCGCGGCGGTGGAACAACAATTCGCTGAAGAAGGTATTTCATTGTTGCTCGGTTACCGGGGAGTTGCGTTCGAAACCGTCGACGACCAACAGCTGCTGCGGTGTGAAAGCGACGATGACGCTCAGGACGTTGCCTTCGACAAGGTACTGATTGTTCTCGGACGCAGGGCCAATACCCAGGGTCTGGGGCTCGAGGACTTAGGAGTACCGCTCAACCAGAACGGCACCGTTGAAGTCAATGAATTCCTGCAGTGCGTCTACCCGAATATTTTTGCCTGCGGCGACGTGGCCGGACCTTTTCAACTGACCCATGCGAGCGCGCACCAGGCCTGGTACTGCGCGATGAACGCACTGTTTCGTAAGCTCAAGAAATTTCGGGTCGATTACTCGGTTATACCTTACGCTGTGTTCACCGATCCGGAAGTCGCGCGCGTGGGCATTAGCGAGCGGGACGCCAGCGAACAGGGTATCAAGTATGAAGTGACTCGATACGGCATCGATGACCTGGACCGGGCAATCGCCGACGGCGAGTCCCGCGGATTCGTAAAGGTACTGACGCCCCCGGGACGCGACAAGATACTGGGTGTCGCCATTGTTGGCTCCCAGAGCGCGGAAATCATTACGGAGTTCGTGCTGGCAATGCGCCATGGACTGGGGCTCGGTAAAATCCTGGGCACGGTGCACAGCTACCCGACCCTGGCAGAAGCCAATAAATTTACGGCCGGCGAATGGAGAAAGGCGCGCCTGTCACCGCGCCTGCTGGATCTATCCGAGCGCTTTCATCGCTGGCAACGCTGAGGCCGCAGCGCGAATGAGACTAAGAAATGCAGTGGATTCAACGCGTTGACCGCGTTACATTTTGCAACAAAGCGTTACGAACCTGACAAGACATTTCACCGCCCAGCGACGACAATTCATCTTGGTGGCGTACGCGTCGGGCGGCCAAATTAAGTCGAGTCGCTTAAACCAGTGCCGAGCACGGAACCATGGACCAGCAGACAGATCAAAGCGGTCAGAAGCCGCTAATCCGGATTGAGAATCTCGGGCGCACATACAGATTGGGCGAGACAACGATTGACGCGTTGCGCAGTGTTGACCTGACGGTACAGGTCAACGAGTACCTGGCAATCATGGGTCCGTCGGGTTCGGGCAAAACAACTTTGATGAATATGATAGGCCTGCTGGACACACCGGATCGCGGCGAGTACTGGCTGAATGGCGAACTGGTGTCCGAGCTAGGCGACTCCCGTCTCGCTAAGCTGCGCAATCGCGAGATCGGGTTCGTATTCCAGACCTTCAATCTGCTCAACCGCGCCAACGCGCTGCACAACGTTGAGATGCCGCTGATCTATGCCGGATTCGGCCGCAAAGAACGGCTGTCACGTGCCGATCACGCCCTCGAACAGGTCGGGTTAGCCGACCGCGCCAAGCATCGGCCCGTTGAAATGTCCGGCGGGCAGCGTCAGCGGGTTGCGATCGCGCGTGCGCTGGTCACGCAACCGAGTATTTTGCTCGCCGACGAACCGACCGGAAATCTCGATTCCGCGACCGGTGCCGACATCATGTCTTTGTTCGACCAATTGCAGAAAGCCGGCCAAACGATCATTCTGGTGACGCATGAAGCGAGTGTTGCCGCACACGCCGATCGCGAAGTTCATATTCTGGATGGGACCATCGCATCGGACACGGGAGCGGTCGTGCATTGAACAAGTACTCCATTTTTATCCTGCCCGTACTGGTGATGCTCGCCGGCTGCAGCCGGGAGCCGGAAAAACAAGTATTCAACATCGCGATGGTTACGCAACGTGACATTATTGTGTCCGTCGACGCCGCTGGCATCATCGAACCCGAAACTACGGTAGAGGTTAAATCGAAAGCGTCCGGAGAAATTCTCGAAATCCATTCCGATACCGGGGATCTCGTCGAGGCTGGGCGATTGATTGTGCAGATCGATAAACGAACGCCAAAAAACTCGCTCGCCCAGGCCGAGGCGGAACTCGAGGCTGCCCATGCCCGGCGCTCAATTGCCAGGGCGCAGACCGAACGCGCCAAGACGCTGCTGGAGTCCGGCACATTCAATGAGGTTGATTACGAGCAGACTGTGCTTGAATTTGCAAACGCTAAAGCTGAGGTGGTGCGTTCCCAGGTCGCGGTCGAGAACGCGCGCATTGCGCTGGATGACACCGAAGTCAGGGCACCGATCACCGGCACCATCATCGAGAAAAACGTTGAAAAGGGCCAGGTCATCTCGTCGCCGACACAGGACGTCGGCGGCGGTACCGAGTTGCTGACGATGGCGGATCTGCGCTCCGTCCAGGTCCGGGCCCTGGTGGACGAGACCGACATTGGCAAAATCATTGCTGATCAGAACGTCGTCATCGAGGTGGCGGCCTATCCCAACCAGCCGTTCGAAGGTCGGGTGTTGAAAATCGAGCCACAGGCCGCCGACGAGGAATCAGTTACGCTGTTTTCGGTGATCGTCACGATCGATAACGAAAGTGGCCTGCTGCGTCCGGGCATGAACGCAGAGGTCGAGATCATGATTGCCAGCCGATTCGACGTGCCGGCGATTCCGACCATAGCGCTGCGAACCAGGGCCGATGTAGGACCGTCAGCAGGCTATGTGGGCTTGAACGAGGACATCGTTCGGGAACAATTGAGCCGTGCGCAGACTGCTCCGGGACCTGCTGCGAGCAAAGACCGCGGGGTCATCGATGGGCCTCCCACTCGGCGCGGGCGACCTGGAGGAAGACCGAGCGGATCATTTGCAAACCAGTATCAGTTTGGTGGCCGCTACTGGCTGTTCGTGCTGCGTAATGGCGAGCCATACGCCGTCAACGTCGAGACGGGTCTGACGGATCTCGACTACAGCGAAGTCGTCTCCGGAATCGGCCCATCGGATGAGATTATACTGTTGCCCAGCGCCGGTCTGATTCGTTCACAGGATCGCTTCCGACAATTCGCGGATCGCTTCAGCGGCGTGCCCGGTATTTCCGGCGGCGATTCCGATTAGGTGAACCAGCCATGATGTTCGTTGAAATGCTTCGCGTCGCAGCGCAGTCGATTCGTGCGAATTTCTTCCGTGCGTTTCTGACCATGCTCGGCATCATTATCGGTGTTGCTGCCGTGATTACTATGGTCGCACTCGGCACCGGCGCCCAGAGAGCCATCAATGAACAGCTCGACAGCCTGGGCGGCAACGTCCTTAGCGTACGTTCCGGTCAGGGTTTCCATCGCGGCGTTGCGGTACAGACAGACAAGCTAACCGCAGACGATGTGGCGGCCCTGAAACGAGACGTCTCGTCGGTAACGGCTATCGTTCCCGAACTGTCGGTACGCAGGCAGGTCAAGCTGGGAAACCAGAACCGCAGTCTCAACATCGTCGGCACGACGCCGGAATTCGCGGATGTCAACGGCTTTGAAATGCTCTACGGCCGCATGATTACCCAGGGAGATGTCGGAGCAAAAAGACGGGTCGCTTTGCTCGGTGGCGAGGTACCGGTGGAGTTTGAGATAGACCCGACCCAATTGATCGGACAAAGGCTCCTGATCCAGGGCACATCGTTTGAAATCATCGGCATATTCGAGAAGAAAGGCTCGCAGATGTTCGACAACCAGGATAAGAATGTCTGGATCCCGATATCAACGGCACAGTACCGGGTCGCCGGAACCGATAACCTTGGCAAGATCGGCGTGCAAATTGCGCCGGGAATCGATATCGGACAAGCAATCATTGACGTCGAACGCGTTCTGCGACGGGAACACAAGATCATCCCGGGTGCAAGAAATGATTTTAATTTGTCGGACCGCAAGCAGTTTCTGCAGATGCAACAAGAAGCAACGAAGATTTTCTCGTACCTGCTGGCCGGCATTGCCGGCATCAGCCTGATTGTCGGCGGTATCGGCATCATGAATATCATGCTGGTCACCGTCACCGAGCGTACCCGCGAGATCGGCATTCGCAAGGCGATGGGTGCGACGCGCGCCAACATCATGGTGCAGTTCCTGATCGAAGCGATGAGCCTGTGTATTGCCGGCGGTATCATCGGCATCATTCTGGGTGGCGTCGCCTCGACGCTGCTCGCAAATTTGGCCGGCTGGCAAACGCCAGTTTCCGTAACGGCGGTCACCGTCGCATTCGTATTCAGTGCTGGGGTCGGCCTGTTCTTCGGTATCTGGCCCGCGAGCAAGGCTGCCAGCCTTGACCCCATCGCCGCGCTCCGTTACGAATAGTCACGCTGCCGCAATCATGTCCAAGCCCCGGTACCGGGGGCTTCGTCCAATGCGGTGATCGCAAGAGGAATAAGCAATGTTAAAGATTTACGGCTCCTCCCGATCCCAATTTTCTATCGTAACGGCTAAGGGCCGAGATCGAGTGTGACGCATCTGACGATTGAAAAGCTGGACGCGGGGCTGGACGAGGTACGCCGTTCGCCGAAGGATAGCGGAGTGCTGGAGCTGATCGTGCGCCGGCCCGGAATCGACACTCGGGAGGTTCTCGAAGAAGCTGAGTTAAGCCAGGAGGTTGGTCTCGTTGGCGACAGTTGGGGCAGCCGCGCTACCGCACGCTGGACCCCGCATCCGAACACCCACCTCACCA
>JAPUGB010000012.1 GCA_027293165.1 Gammaproteobacteria bacterium | reverse complement strand
TCAACTGCATCCGGTCGGCACCGAATTCCTGGCCGGCGCGATCATGCATCCGATTGCAAACGCCCGGGAAGTTTTTACGTTCTTCGCTGAAGTCGAGAGCACCGCGCCCAATGAACTACAGATCAGTTCCAACGCCATCATGTTTCCGAACGGCAAAGGCTTCGTCAGCATGGGCCTTTTCTACAACGGCGACATGGCAGAGGGCGAAAAAATAATGCAGCCGCTGCGTGAGTTCGGCAAACCGATGAACGATGACATCGGGCCCGAGAAATATATTGACATCCAGCAACGTACCGACCGCAATGTGCCGCATGGTCAGCGGTATTACCAGAAAGCGGGATTTTTTAATGAGATTCAGCCTGGCCTGATCGATGCAATTATGGATATCGTTGAAAACCCGCGTCCGTTCTCAACGACGCTGATCTTTTCGCAGGTCGGCGGTGCCATCAAGGACGTACCCAACGATGCCACGGCGTATGCGAATCGCGCAGCACAGCAGCAGATGGTACTCGGCGCATCATGGCCGAAACAACATGACCAGGAGGACGAATACATTGCCAGGGTGCGCGAGGCGTGGCAGACGATCGCGCCATTCAGCAACGGCGTTTACACCAATAACATGATGGGGGATGAGGGGACTAAAAAAGTCATCGCCAACTACGGCGAGAATTACAAACGCCTGGTGGTATTGAAAAACAAATATGACCCGACCAACCTGTTCCGGCTGAACGTTAACGTCGCGCCTTCGGTTTAAATGCGGGTAGCCGGATCCGCCCCGCCGAAGTCGCACATGATGCATTCGCGGATCATCGGCCTGATCGTGGCCGTTTGCTGGGCTGCAAGCGCCGCCGCGAGCGACGCCTATAAGATTGATCCCGGTCCGTTTGAGCCCGTGGTAGCGGAAATCGGCCTGCCGTTTCCGAAACTCGATAAACAGCTGCCGCTGCGCATCGCCTACCCCGGCGTGCCGGGCCCGTACCCCGTCATCGTGTTCTCCCACGGTGGCGGTTGCCCCAAAGACATGTATCTGCGCCTGTCAGATCACTGGGCATCGCACGGCTACGTCGTGATTCTGCCGGTTCATGCGGATTCCCGTTCACTGCTTGCTTCCTTTGCCGGTATGGACCCGAGAGCGATGGGCCAGCTGGTCTACAACCGCCGCTACGACATGCAGCACATCCTCGACTCGCTCGATGCGATCGAGGCGCAGGTGCCTGAACTGGCCGGCCGGCTCGACCGTGACCACCTGATCGCCGCAGGCCACTCGATGGGCGGCGCAACCGCAATGGCGGTAAGCGGCCTGGTATTGCAAGAAAGTTCTGGCCAATTCGTGGATCGATTCGACGAAGATCGATTCGACGTTCTGCTGCTTATCGGTGATCCGGGCAATCGCGATTTCATGCCCGAAGCGCCGTGGCGCGCCATTGCGCTACCCACATTAATCGTCACCGGCAGCGACGACTACGGTCAGAACTTTGGCGGTGGCCCGATCAAACTGGGCTTTCCCGAAGACACCCAGTTCGCTAAAACACCGAACCACTACGTGTTCATAACGGACATGGACCATTACATGGGCGGGCTGATCTGCCGTACCGACGTATCCGGCCCGCTCGATTACGACGCCGTGGTGATCACACGCGGCGTCAGCACCGCGTTTCTCGACGCTTACGCGAAAGACAACGACGAAGCCAGGTTGTTTCTAAGCAGCGATGAACTGGCCGAGTTGACGGATGGGCGGGCTACGCTGGAAGAACGTTAAGAAAAATGGGGTCAGACCCCTATTTTTCTTTTTCCGTTTTCTAAATACGCTGGCCGATCGGCAGCGTGCGAATGCGTTTACCGGTCGCGGCGAAGACGGCATTGGCCAGCGCCGGAGCCACACCCGGAACCGCGGTCTCCCCAACCCCTTCGGGCCGCCCACCCTGCGGCAACAGGTGAACTTCGATGTCCGGTGCTTCCGCCATGCCCAACTCGCGATAGTCATGGAAATTGCTTTGCCGGACCTGTCCCTGTTCGAGTGTTATTTCGCCGAGCATTGCCGCGCTGAGACCGTAGACAATGCCGCCTTCCATCATCGCCACGACGATATCGGGATGAATCAGCTGGCCCGGGTCAACCACACAAACGACTCGATCCACCGCGATCCAACCGGCATCGCTGATGCTGATATCCACGACCTGGGCAATGACGGTGCGCGCTTTTTCAAACAGCGCCACACCGCGCCCTCGCCCGGACGCCATCGGCTCACCCCAGCCGGCCCGCTCCGCCGCCAGTTTCAGAACAGCCCGATGCCTGGCATCGGCGGGCAAGTTGGTGAGTCGGAATTCGACTGGATCCATGCCCGCCTGTGCCGCCAGTTCATCCATGAAACTCTCGACACAGAAAATGCCGTACGAGCTGCTGGTGCTGCGCCAGTAGCCAACCGGGACGTGAGTGTCCTGCGGAACAAACGCCAGGCGCATATTCGGAACCGCATAGATCAAGTCATAAACCCCATGCGCGACCGTCACGTCACGCCGGGGATCACTGGGCCGCGGCGACGGTGTGCGCCCGGCATAGCTCGCGACGACGGATTGCGTGGTCATGGTGTAATCCAGCGCCAGGATGGTGCCGTCGTCGTTTATGCGCGCACGGGCCCGCGCCACACCGGCCGGCCGATACATGTCGTGCTGAACATCCTGCTCACGGGAATAGGTCATCTTGACCGGTCGGCCCGGCACCTGGACCGCAGCGGCGACAGCCCGCTCAACGAAATCCATTTCTGCTCGCCTGCCGAACCCACCACCGAGCAGCGTGCGATGTACTGTTACCCGACTGGGGTCGAGCCCCGCCATGGCGGCGGCGGTTCGTTGCGCCGTGCTCAACGCCTGGGTCGGTGCCCAAACGGTCAGCTGGCCGTTGTCGAACAACGCGGTGCAGTTCATCGGCTCCATGCAGGCATGGGCGAGATACGGCCATTGATACGTTGCAGTCAAATCCGCGCCGGCGGTTTGCAGCAGATTCAACGTGTCGCCGTCGTCGCGAAACACGGCCGGCTCCGGATCATCCAGGGCGCTTCGATAGGCGTCGAACAATTCCGCCGAATTCACCGGCGCCAGAACATCCACTGATTCAACCCGGACCTGTTCCGCTGCCTTCTGCGCGGTCCAGGTGTCGCGGGCCAGCACGGCAACGGCCACATCGCCGAGCGCCAAAACTGCCTCGACGCCTTCCATGTTTTCGGCCGTCGCGGCAGCGAAGGACTCAATCCGTCCGCCCGCGACCGGGCTGTGCACGACGGCACCGTACAGCATGTCCGGCAGTTTCACATCCAGCGCGAATTGAGCCGAGCCGTCGACTTTTTCCGGCAGATCCAGGCGTGGAATGCTGCGGCCAACGATCTGGTAATCGGCCTGATCTTTGAGCACCGGATTCGACGGCGGACTTTCCAGGGCTGCGGCATCGGCGAGTTCACCGTAATCCGCCGATTGGCCGGATTCCGGATCGATGACCCGGCTGCGCTCGGTTAGCAGTTGTTCCGCCGGAACATTCCAGCGGCGCGCCGCCGCGGCGATCAGCATCATGCGCGCCGCCGCGCCGGCCGGGCGCAGCGTATCGTAGGCGTCGATGATGCTGGTGCTGCTCAGGGTCAGGGAGTCACCCCGGGCGTGGAAAACCTGGCGCAGCAGCGACGTACCGAGTCCGGCCCAGAATCGTCCTTCGACTTCGCCGAACGGACGTGCCCGCGACATGACGGCGAAGTTGTAATAATCCTTGTCCACCGGTGCGAACTCGTAACGAATCCGATCCCAGTCCGCATACATTTCTTCGGCCAACATCATCGGCAGCGCGGTCGCCACACCCTGACCCATCTCGGCGCGATGCACGGCCATGGTGATCTCTCCGTCGGGTGCGATTTTGATCCACGCATTCAGCGGCGTGCTGTCGGGAGTCGTAGCGCCGAATTTCAGCCGTGCATCACCGTCACCGCCGGTATCCAGCATCCGGGACGCTGAATAGACGACCAAACCACCGCCGACTGCCAGACCAGCATAGATTACTCGCCGGCGAGTTATACCCATGTTTTGAACCGCATGTTTCGTTTGCTTGCCCGAACGGTGGGCAACTCCACGCGTTTGTGTTTGCAATTTATGCGGCCCAGTATACTCGCACCGAAACAATCGTCTAACCATCTCGGAGGGCGGATCATGGTGATATTCAATCGACAGCGCCGAACCGTCAGACGCTCCTGCGTAATTATCCTACTCGCGATGCTGTTCGTCGCAGCGCCGCAGCTTGTTCCTGCCCAGGAACATGAGCACGACCAGCATCAACACGGCGACCACGTCATGACGCCGGAAATGTTCACCGAACTCCGGGTCAAAGTACCGCTGTATCGCGAGTACACCGATGCCCAGATCATGGAGAGCATGGAACGGATGGGGCCGAACTTCCGCGTCTATCTGAGTAATGCGGACGTGGCTGGCGACGTCGGCGTGCTGGCGCTGGGTCACGGTTTTCAAGTCACCGGCAACCAGGAATTTCAGGATGCGTACGCGCCAGTGGCGGCACAACAACCCACCGCCGTGGGCCTCGGCATGGCAATGATGACGTCGGCGCACATTCAAACCGCGGTGGATGAATTGACGGCGGCCGGCGCCACAACCATCGTTGTGATTCCCAACACCACCGTCGAAAACGGCGGCCTGACGCGTCAGTGGGGGTATATCTTCGGCCTGCAGAACGAAGCGGAGTGGTTGTCGGTGCCGAAAGTCCAGACCAATGCGCAGGTCATCATGGCGCCTACCCCGACCACTCACCCGATCCTGTCATCTATCCTGCTGGACTACGCCAACGCCTACAGCAAAGAGCCCGAGTCCGAAGTCGTGGCCATCGTGTCACATGGACCAAGTGAAGCAGAAGACAATCGGAAGGAACTGATCATTCTCGAAGAACACGCCAGTCGCATCCGGTCAAATAGCGCGTTCGCCGAGGTGCGCGGATTCACATTGCAGGACGATGCACCCTCGGCGGTGCGCCGGGCAAATGTCGGCTCGCTGCGTGAATGGGTAGAAGATGCCAATGCCAACGACAAGCGAGTGATCATACTCACAACCTTGCTGGTTGAAGGCAGCGTCCAGGGCAAAATCGTGCGGGATCTGGACGGGCTGGATTATGCCTTCAACAAAGACGGCCTGATGCTGCACCCGGATTTCGGCGTCTGGGTCCTCGAGGTGATCGACATCCCCAAAAATCAAGGTTGATTGCCGGATAGGGGAAGCCTGTAGGTCCCGTATGCAAAGATCGAATCCGATTGATCCGATCGCCGGCGTCGTTGCCAACCTGCTCGTCATCGGTATCGGCTCGTACGCGGCGGTCCTCCTTGCTATCGATGCGGACCTTTATTACCTGGGCGTACAGGAAGACGAATACGTCGAGTGGGCGAGCTTCTGGGCTTTCACCGGCGCGGCGCTGGTTTACCTGTACCGAGCCCTGCGGCCTGCTTTCGACTGGCGCTCCGGGTGGTTCATCATCGGACTGGCGATTTTCTGCATCCTCGTCGCGATGGAGGAAATCTCTTGGGGCCAGCGCGTCATCGGCTACCGGCCGCCGGAATATTTCCTCGAATACAACTTCCAGCAGGAGCTGAACTTCCACAACGTCATCGACACCGACCTGCGCAAGGCGGGTTTCGCGTTGGTGGTCTTCGGATACGGCGCCGCATTGCCGCTGCTCGGGCTGATACCACTCGTCGGCCGTGGGCTTGAACGCGTGGGCATACTCGCACCGCCTCCGATGCTGGTGCCCGCGTTCGCGATCACCGGAATTGCGCAACTGTGGTACCCGTTCGATTTTGTTGGCGAATGGGTCGAACTGATGCTCGGCGTCTGCTTCCTGTTCGCAGCGATGTCGATCGTCGCGCGCGGGCAAAACGGGCGGCGGCTGGCGGCGCGCTACACGATTGCGTGGCTGATCGTGCTGGGCGTCGGAGTGGCGTGTGCGACCGCTACGCGCTTCCAGCGCGCCGGTGACCCGCAGTACTTAGCGGCGGCCCGGCTCGAACTCGAAGCGCTGCGCCGCGATTTCCTGAGCGACGAAATGGAATTCCGCTGCGGTCCGCACCGGCGGCTGTTCACCTACGCCGAGCGCTACGAGCTCTGGTACCTGCGGGACGGGGAATTCTCGCGACTGACGGCACAGGGACTGTCCGAGCAACGGGCCGAGTTCATGCTCGACCCGTGGAATTATGCGTACTGGATACGCGACAACTGCGCAGCAGATGAGCGCGAGCGTATGACGTATATCTATTCGTTCGGGCCGAACCGCCGTCGCGATTCGACGAAGTGGGAAGTCGGCGGCGACGACCTCGTCGTGTTCGTCAGGGGCGGGCCGGCCGCCGCCCAACCAGTGCGCTAGACGAGCGTCACACTTTGCAGGCCAAAGCCGATGGTGATTGGTATACTCGGCAAGCCGCTGTTACCAGCTTCGGGAGTGTGACATGAACACTAAACTCTTGGTTGTGATTTTGGCAGCAATGATACCCAGCCTATCCCTTGGGCAGGGCACCCAGAATTATCAGTGCACCGACGGGGAACTGATAAGACGCGTGGAAATTATCTACGAAACGGGTGTCGCGGTACCTTGCGAGGTGCACTACCACAAGGACACCGAAGCACCCGGCGAACGCCAGGTGCTGTGGAGCGCCTACAATGAATCGGGGTACTGCGAGAGAAAAACTCGAGAGTTCATCGCCCAGTTAGAGGGCTGGGGCTGGGAGTGCGAGCAGGACGCCCCCGTGGCGCAGGTCGATGACACGGAGGCATTGATGCCTGCCGAAGAGCCCGAACCAATGCCTGGCGGAGAGCCCGAGCCGACTGAAGCGACCCCGCAATAACTGCCTCCATCGCGTACAAACATTCGCTGGTCCGACCTGCGATGGCAAGCCCGGTCTCGACGGCGTCAGCCGTCAGCCGCGACAGTAGCGTAGAAAAAGCCGCCGGCATCGGACACGATGCGGACCGCGCTGGGTGCCGCAAAATGCGCTGGCAACATGATGGTGTCGGTATCCACAAGTTCTTCCAGCAGGCTGCGGCGGGTAAGCCGTGCCCGGTCCGGATCTTCATCGAACATGCTGGCCCACTCGGGTCGCTCGATCTGCGCCGGGTGATGGATGACGTCCCCAGCCATGATGGTGCGCGCTTTACCGTCGTTGAGTTCAATGACCACGTTGCCCGGTGTATGCCCGGGGGCCGGACGCAGCCGAACACCCGTCAGAATCTCGGCTTCGCTGTCGACGCGCTGCGCCTGACCACTGAGTAACACCGGCAATACACTGTCGTCCCAGACCTGGCGATACAAATTGTCGGGCTCCGCCGCGTGCAGCTGTTCCCAATAGGCAATTTCGGTATCGGCAAACAGGTACCTGGCATTGGAAAAGGTTGGAACCCACCGGCCGTTCTCGAGCCGGGTATTCCAGCCCACATGGTCACCGTGGAGATGGGTGCAACAGACATAGTCGATATCCGCCGGCGCAAGCCCGGCCTTTTGAAGGCGTTCCAGGTACGGAAAATCCTGCAGGTGCCACTCCGGGATCATTTCCCGCTGCTTGTCGTTGCCCACACAGGTATCCACCAGCAGCGTTCCCTGCGGGGTTCGCAGCACGAAACTTTGAAAAGCGATCCGGAGCCGTCCCTGTTCGACATCCGAAAAGCGCGGGTCGCTGGCCGTCCGCGTATCGCGAAAATCGTCCACGCTGACATCCGTTAGCAGGAACGGCGGGTCAACAGCGTCCCACTGGGATTCCAGCACGCGCTGAATATCGAAAGGGCCGGGAAACCGCATGTTGGAGACCCTCCTCCTGGTTCCATCCAGCGGTGACCATACCCCATGCAGCCGGACCTTCGGAAATAGGGTGTCGAACCGGCGCCGCATGCTCGACGTCAGGTTGCGGGACGTTTATTCGCTAGTGCAGAGCTGCGGCGATCTCATCAGGTATAAGCCGCACCGTCACGCGCTGGCCGCCTCTTCCTTGGGCTGCTTCCCGTTGGCGGCCTTGCGCACTTCGGAGGGCGTGGGGATGTCTTTCCAGCGATTCCGAATCAGCTCGGCGCGCTTGAGGACACGCTGGAGCAGCGAATCCTCGGCCTGCTTTGCTCCCTTGTCCGACTTTTTAGGCTTCGCTTCCCCGGCCGGGCCGATGGGTCGAAAGCCAAGCTCCTGCAGCCGTCGCTCGAGTTTCTTCATCGCCTTGTCGCGGCTGCAGAAGAACTCGGAACCGCGCACGCGGATAAAGTCCCAGCCAAGGCGCCGGAGCATCTGATGGCGTGCCATCTCCACTTCCACGGCCTCCATCGTCTGTTCGCGGTCGCCGTCGCATTGAACTGCGATTCGGTTGCCCTTGCCGTCCTCGACGACCAGGTCAATGACGCACTCGCCCACCATGTACTGCTGGATGATCCGGTAACCCACCTCACCGAGGCTCAGGAACACTTCTTTCTCGAGCTCCGAGCGAAATTTCTTTTGCTCGCGATCGATTTCTGGCCGCAGCGTCGACGGATTCTCGGCGTGCGAGATCAGGCGCAAGCGCAGGTCGCCGGCCTTCAGGTCGCGGGTCGGGTTGAGTGAGTGCACCACCCACAGCTGGTCGCGCGCGCGGCTGGCGGCTACGTTGAAAACTTTGCGCGCGTCGTCGCGCTGGCGCAGGTAAAGCGGGCCGTCCGACGGCGAGGCCACGATCGACAGGAAAATGATGTCGCGCTCGTCGCCCTGGAACTGCGAGGCGTTGCCGCACAGGATGCGCCGGTGCCCGTACTCCGAAACGGTCAGACGCTTTTTGAGCACCGAGTCGATGTACAGTGCCTGGTCCGTTCCCACCATGCAGATGACGCCGATGGTGCAGCCGTCGTATTCCTCGAGCCTGCAGATGGCCGACACCAGCGATGCAATCTCGAGCGCCTCATTCCGGTTGACTCCGTTCGACTCCTTGCCGTTCTTGACCCGGTGTGCCACCAGATGCGGAATGACGTGGCTCGACGACGCTTCGCGCAGTGGCCGAATCTCGCCGCCGTAACAGAGTTGATTCGAAAACTGGATGATGTCCGGCACGCAGCGGAAGTGCTCGAGCAACCGGATCGAGCCGCCAAATGACTGTCGCGCGAGATCGTAGACCGAGGTTTTGCCGTCGTAGAGTTGCTTGTTCGGAATGTCGGTAAGGATCTCATCGATGAGCGCGTTGACGCGGTCGGTCGACTGTCCCACCGCGTACGGGCTCACCTGCTCGTGGTCCCCGACCACGACGATCTCGCGGCCGAGCGCAAAGGCAATCAGCCCGAGCGGGTCACTCTGGCTGGCTTCATCGATGATTACCACATCGAAGCGCGTGGTCGCCAGGTCAAAACACTCGGTCACCCGCGACAGCGGCATGATCCAGACCGGTACAGCACTGCGGCACTCGACGAGCTTTTTCTTCGCCTCCTGCTTCAGGCGCCCAACGTGCTTGCCGCTTCCCTTGCCAATCTTCTTGTGCAGCCCGAGCCAGCCGGTCAGCGCCTGCTGCTGCTCGAGGCCCGTGCGCCGCAGCTGCCCCAGCCACGCCTTCCTCTCGACGTAGCTCGCGCTGGCCTGGAGCAGCGCCTCGGCCACCGCATCCAGCTTCTCCTGCAGCTTGTCGATGTCGACCTTCGCCTGGTGCTGCAGGCGCTGCTCCCACTGACGGTGGCGCAAGGCCGCATCGAGATCTCCCGGGATGCTGCCTTCGTGGTGCGGCTCCTTGCGCGCGCGGATCGCGCCCGCCCAGGCTTCTGCGACCGGTTCGAGCCGGGCGAGCAGTTCGCGGTGGCGGGCGAAACTCGGCATCAGCTGGGTGAGCTCTTCGAGCCGCTGCCACGCCTCGCTGTAGGTGTCGTAATTGCCTTTCTTGATGCCTGCTCGGAGCTGTTTGATCAACGGGAAGATCGCGTCGGTACGCGAAAACTCGTCCAAGCAGGCGAGCCACTCCAGTTTGCGGTCCGACAGGTGCTTGTGCTCCAGATAATGCTGCCTGGTCTCGATCAACGGCTCCAGCTCGTTCAGGATCAGTTCGCGCGTGCTGTGCAGCTCCGAGTTGGCGTCGTTGCCCTTGTCGCGCCTGAGCCTGTCCCAATCGAGGCCGAGTGTCTGCATGCGTTCCGCGCACGGAGTCCACACGTCGGCGTACCAGTCAAGCGCGCGGGTGATCTCCGCCGCGTACTTTTTCACCTTGCGCTCGGGCCGGCGGCCGAGATCGGCGACGCTGGGCGCACCGAGGGAGGTCATCTGGCGATCCCAGCGCTGCATGAGCTGGTCACGGAACATGCGGATCTCGAGGTGCTGCAGGATGGCGCGGAAGTGAGTGAGCGTAGTGGGTTGCCCGCTTTGGACGGTCGACGACTCGATCAGTTCCTTCCACTCCGGGTTCATCATCGTCGACAGGCGTCCGAGCTTCTTGCCCGATTCGAGGTGGCGGATGATGGCGAGGCACCGCGGCGCGGCGGCGCCGAGGTTGGTGCCTTCGCCGACCTCGGGTCCGTGTTCGAGCGTGAGCGGCTCGCGCTCGACGATTTCCTCGCAGCATTTTTCGATCAGCTGCGCGAGCTCGAGCCACGACTTCTGGTGGTCGCCGCCCTTGCGTCCGGCTTCGAGGCAGTCGAACGCCCACTCCTCGTCGCGCTGCAGTGACGCCGCGACGGACTGCATCTGCTGCAGGAACCCCGGCAGCTCCGCCGGATCCTGATCGTTGTGCTTCCAGAACTCGTCGCCGGCCTTGATGCGCGTCTTCTCGAGGTCGGCGAGGCCGTCATAGAGGGTCGCGAAATCCGTTGGGGTCGGAAAAGTCTCCAGCGATGGGAACGGGCCGTCGAGCAGGCTTTCCTCCTCCGGCGTAAGCTGCGCGGCCAGCGCATAGAGTTCGGCGACCTCCTCGTGCGTCAGCGGCAGTTCGAAATCATCGGCCAAGGGTCCGGGGATCCACCCATGCTGCTCCATGGCCTCGGCCACTTGGCGCGCCGCCTGCGACGGCGAGAGGCTCTCGCCCTGGACTTCGGAATACTGGTACTCGCCTTTGACCGCGCCCAACAGCTCGCTCCAGAGCCGGTCGCGCTGTGTCTTCAGCAGGTTCCGCTTCTCGGTAATCTGCTCGATGTCCTTGGTGAGTTTTTTCTCGCGCGTCGAGGCCAGGTAATTGATGATTCCGGTGATCGACTCTTCGAGCTGCTTGTTGCTCTCGTCGTCGGAGCGCAGAACACTGACACAGAGCGGCTGCAGCGGCTTGGCGAGCTGGTCGCGCACGACGCGCAGCGCCTTGGAGGCATGGCTGGTGACCAGAATGGACTTGTCCTGGGCGAGGAAGTGTCCGATCAGGTTGGCGATGGTGTGGCTTTTGCCGGTGCCGGGCGGGCCCTGCACCAGCACCGCGCCGGTTTCCTCGACGCGTTGGATGACCTGCTCCTGCTCGGGGTTCGCGGGCTTGGTGAGCAGCAGGTCGATGGGCGCGGGCTCGCCGGATTCTGTTTCGGCCTTGCCGGCATCGCGGCCGCTCTCGACGCCGACGATATGCAGCAGCGACTCGGGAAGTTCCCGGAAGCTCGGCAGCGCCTGGAGATAGCGCTCGATGTTCTCGCCGAGCCCCTGGTTGCGGCTGCCGAGGAACAGGTGCGGCTGGCGGAAGATGTACGGGCCGGATGGGTTCGGGATCTCCTCGCGGTCCTCGACATACTCACCATCGGTCCAGAAACGATGCACGAAGTCTTTCAAAAAGCGGCTGGTCGGCTCGCCGGCCAGCGGGTGGAAGTGCTTGTCCGCAAGCGATTCCGTCACCTGCTGGATCGCCTTGCCGTCGAGACCGACATGTCGCAGCAGCGGTATGTAGGCCTCGGGGTTATCGTCGGTGGCGACGATTAAGAACTCGGGGATCGCCGGGTTGAACAGCAACTCGACGCGCTGGATCAAGATCGGGTGTTCGATCCTGCCGTTGTCCTGGTCGATGACGAGCATGCCGTCGGCCAGGTACAGCTGATACTTCTCCGACTCACGGTCGAAGCGCGAGCGCAGCTCGAACAGGTCGGAGAACACGCTCAACGCCTCCACGACGCTGCGCTCGCCCGCCTCCCACTGGCGCTTGCGATGCATCCACTCTTCGAAAGCGTCGACGCGCTGTCCGGAGTCGGCGAAGGGCTGACCCTTGAGCGTTTTCTTGACGATGGCGTCGGGGTCGGCATCCACCCGGTCCCAGCCGGGCTTGAGCCAGTTCTTGATGACCACCGAAGGCTCGGGGCACTCGCTCTCGCGCGGGCGGCCGACCCGGAGGATGACGCCACCGCGCGGGTCGTCCTCGGCCTCCGGATCGCCCGTTCGGCCGAAGCTGTAGTCGGTCTGGACATGCGCCGAGCGCGGCAGGCCATCCAGCGGGAGGTACCATTTACGGTCCTGCAGGCACACGATTGGGGGAGTCCGCACGCGGTACATCTCCCCCAGGTACCTGAACACTTGACCGACTCGCTCCTTGGCGATCTGGACGTCGTAGCTCATGAATACGGGCGCCTTTTTCCGGATATATTGTCAAAAACGGTGTCCTCGCTACTCTAGGGGCTTTGCCAGCGGATGACCCACGATTGGATCACACAATAATTTACCCGGACCGGACGGGCTCATCGACGAGGCCCGTATCTCCCGCGTCGCCCGCTCCGCCAACTGGCTTAAAACCGCCTAAAACAACCGGATGAAGAGTTGGATGACTAACGGCAGGCTTGGGGGCGTGCCTGGGTTGCCGATGGGGTGTTTCTATCGTCCGCCACCGATCGGGTATTGCCGCCGCTGCCATCGGCGAAGGTCAGCCGGTGTTTATGGGATTTTGACCGCGAAATGTGCACTCGCGAGTGTCTGCTTACGGCCAAAAGCGGACATTCAGCAACAACCCGTGTCCCGCTGTACTGGTGGACACGGGACATCACCGAATGAACAATACACGCAGCAGTCTCCCTTGTTCGGGCGCAGCATTTTCAGGCAATTCTGACACTCGTAGAAGAACTGGCAAGCATCGGTCGGCATTTTTTCCTTCGACTGATGCCCACATGCCGAACACGTTATCGTTGAGTAGGGATTGAATGCTTTTTTCGCAACCGTCATGGCTGGCCGTCCCGAATCAGCGTAACCGAAAACCTGCATTGTAAACCTAGAGAGCCAGGCTGTTGGCATCAAACTCTGCCGGGCGGGTCCTCCTTAAACCGCACCGGCGGCATTCAACTGTCTCGATACCTCCCCCGCCAAAGCTGAATGATCCCTCGATGACGTGAAAATCATGGAATCCTAGCCAGCATAGAACTTTGCCGAACAGCCGATTTGGCATATACCTTCCCTCCGGTCCGCGTGGAATTCCTCTTTAGGCTCAGTCACTTTCTTCCTTCTTCCCAAGTGTTGGGAATAGGCGCCAATGACCGTTAAGGATCGTTAACGGCCATAAGCAGCCGTTCAGATATCTTCAGCGTAACGGAAAAAAGAAACCGGCCGAAGCGTAGCTATAAAAATTCCTCCGGTCTCCCATCGTGTTATCCTACCGGCGCGGTGAAGAGCCGAATCTATCGATCGGCCGTATACCGCATTCATCTGTCAAGGAGATATCGTGGCTCTACTGAGTTGTTGGGGTGAGGTAACGACTGAAAACGAACAGCAGGTCATCACGGCCAATCGCGAGATCCATCCGAAGATAGAAAAGCTGCTATCAACACTCACCGACATCTTAAGCTTAGCCAAGATCGAATACTGGATAGACCAAGGTACCCTTCTAGGTGCCTATCGGAACGGAAAGTTCATCGCACGCGATCCTGATGTAGACATCGCAATTGCGAATGAAGAACATTTCCAAGCTATCCCAGCATTGTTGGAATCCAAGTTGCCGGGAGCCTACGGCTGGGATAGAAAAGGAAGCCACTGCAGAGGCTACCGGGTATGGCTAAAAGCCGGCGGCACCTTCGAGGGAATTTTCGAAGGCAGAGAGATCCAATGGCCATTGGTAGTTTGTGACGTGATGTTTTACCAATACGACAGAGAGGAAAAGGCCTACGTTCAACAATACCGGGGATTCGGGGTCGATACGTTCTTCCTTCTAAACGAAGTAATCTTTCCCCTCAGTCAAATTCCGTTCGAAGGACGCATTTATCCCTGCCCGAACCAAGTGCAAGAATATCTAGAGATTCAGTATGGCTATATCGGGGAGAGTGCAATATGGGATTCCAAAATAAATAGGTGGGTCCAAGGTTAAAGCCATTGCTTCTGCACCCATCACGAACGTCCGGTCGCTCTCGGACATCCCTGTCCTCCGCGACATTTGCACATCCTGTGCGGCACTTTGGGTCGAAAGCGGTCACTCAGAAGCCCGAAAACTTCCGAATTGCCGATTTTGAGGCCGAGGATGCCTCCGCGAGTATCTGCTTTCAGCCAATAGCAGACTATTACGAGCTTGATGGTCCTTCCTCGAAAGTTGTTACTCCCTCCGGCATAACTTCCCACGTAGCCTTTGACCCCACGAAGATATGCTGGCCTATCTCGATCTCTGGATCGCCGTTGACGCACCCCAACGTGACACCATGCACGTCTCCATCGACAATGCCACATAGCGTAGAGCCACACTTACTGCAGAACTTCAGACCAGCCCCGTGCTCTCCCGTGTAAGACGTCAAAAGGTCTTCGCCGGTTAGCCACTTGAACTCAACGGGATCAACCAGCGCGTAAACGGAGGCTTGCGAACTAAACGCTTTGCGGCAACGAGAACAATGACATGACCTTGCGTCGCGTAACTTGCCTGAAACCTCGTAGGTAACGGCTCCGCAAAAGCACTCCCCGGATATGGTCAACGATATCTCTCCGCGGTTTGATGCCGCCTATTGTAAACGGGAGGACCGCTTTGGGTCGAAAGCAGACATTCAACATGAAGGCTTAATCGATTGATGCCGCGTCGAAGTGGGCACCAAATGGGCACCTGGGGAGAATTTGGAGCGACGGACGTTGGTCCGACCTGACCTAACGTACTGATTTGAGATGGTAGCCAGGGGCGGACCGCTCTCGGCCAGCCATGGCCTAGTCGCTCCCGGACATCCCCGTCCTCCGCGACACGAGTGCATCCATGCACGTCGAATCGAACCACGGATACGCGGATTCTCGGTCCCCTGCTCTAGCAGAAAACAATCTTGCCAATACCGTTATTTGTATTATGTTTCCAGCGCGGGTTGCCGTATTGGATCTTTTCTTCTGTCCCGTCCGATGCTATTGAGTTCTTTTTCGTGAATAAACAGGATTTCCAGACTTTCCTTGTACTTATTAAACGACTGTTGGTATCGATTTTTGTCTGGAAACAGCGTGTTGATGTAATCCATAAGCAATGAAACCGGCAGACCCACCAGCGAACTGATAATCGCCACCGCGGCTCCGGATTTGATATCGCCACCCTGGCCTAACGCCAAATAAAAGCCCGCAAATGTACCGATGATTCCAAGCAAAATAACCATAAATGGCGCCCGGTAAAGAATGGCGAGAACATCCTCCGAGTCAAAATATCTGAAGGTAGTTGAAAAATACGGACTATTATCAAATGCGATGCGGGTAATGAATCCGTAGTCCGGCGCGTCTCCGTAGCCCTGATCTTTAATCTCATCGACGGTTACGTCGACAATGTGCGCCACGCCATCCTCTATATCGAAAGCTTCAACCAGTGGGGCGGAATGCTTTTTATTAGCAAGCTCTTTTTCTACCAACAGATCCTTGGTTTTCTCCAACATCACCGTGGCCTTACCGTCGAGCTGGCGTGCTTTGAGCTTGATGGATTCTGCTTCTTTAATTTTGGCCCGCAACTTGTCCAAAAACGGGTCCTTTCCTGAATAGAGTGAAGCAGGAATTTTAAGGTGAGCAGTCGATAACGTTGGATCGAAATTGACAGTAAGGGCGACATCGCCCTGTACTCTTACACTGTTCGCATAGCTCAAGCCTGAAGGATTTTTTTGAGCCTTCTTATACTCAAATACAGAATAATAGAATGCAAGTGAGAATCTATTTAACGCATTTATTTTGTAATGCAAGCCAGTTTTGAAAATCAGGAATACAAGCAAGCAACCCAATATACCTGAAACAAACAGTTTCCCGACTGACTCGTTAGAAAGCCCGGCATCAAAGAAAAATGCCAAAAATGATGCTGCTGCCAGAGTGGCCGTTAATATGTATTTAAACATTTCGATTCCTCAATCCAAAACCTGCATTAAGTGGTGTCAGTTAAAAACTGGCTAATTCTTCCGTATAAAGTTGAAATTGCAAAATAGTTGCCTGTTCCTTTTTGCAGTTGTACTCAATACAATCTGCGTCCTTTCCAAGCAGGTCAGCTCCAACAGGTTTAGCCTCCTGGAAACCCAGCGCAGCAATGCCCATATCCTTTTTCAGCTTGTTGCGATACTGATAGTTACCCATCTCACTTTCATCAAAAATAAAGTTATACATGGCTACCGCACGTCTGTTGCTCAGCGCCATATTGTATTGTCGCGCTCTCTCTGATCGGGGAGATGTATCGTTGATGTCAATATATACCCCCATATAAACCGGCGATGTCATCCCGGAAATCTTGAGAGACTCGACCATCTCCGCAGCGTTTTCGTTTTCATAAATACTTCTTGCATATTTTGGAATCATTATCCGGAGGAATTCTTTCATGTCTTCTGACAGATCATCAGACCCCCGCTCGAAATATGATTCCTGGAAATTGAGTCTTACCTTTCCGGTTTTTTCGTCTATTTCCACGGCTGAGGAATCGTAGTCCTTAAAATTCTCGGTTAGCAGATCAACAATCTGTTCCCTGGCTTCGGCTGCCTTCACCGCTCCCGCCGCTATCGCTTTTGTCTTGTCCAGCTCTTTTTCCGCGCGTGCCAGTTGCAGGGCGTGTTCCTTTTCTGCCGACTGGAACTCCTTTTCCGCCTGTGCCTGTTGCCGGGCGCGTTCCTTTTCTGCCTGTTGCAATTCCTTTTCAGCCTGTGCCTGCTGCCGGGCGCGTTGCTTTTCCGCCTCTCGTA
>JAPUGB010000119.1 GCA_027293165.1 Gammaproteobacteria bacterium | reverse complement strand
GTGGAGAACCCGAGCCGGTGTCGGCGGGGAGAGTGCCTTTCGGCAGGATCCGAATATGTGTAACCGCAGGGTCGCAGCCCTGAGCGTTTGCGGTTGGCGTATAGGTGAAGCTGGCGCCGCCGTCATTGGAGAATTCGAGGTCGTCGGTCGGGTTGGCGAGACTGACAAAGGAATAGGTGAGGTTGCTACTCGGCGTGCCGTCCTGGAACGCAACAGGGCCGGAACCTGCCGCTCCAAGGTCCGTAACTTTCATGCACACATCCGCAGCGATAGCATCCGTCACGACAACCGAATCGTTGTCGACCGCTCCCGGGCCCTGGTTCGCGATACCTAGTGTGTACAGGATCTGTGCGCCTGGAATGGCTTTCGGATTCGTCGTGTTGTTGATTGGGTCTTCGACTGTCGTGAGCTGTTTCGTCACCAGGAGGTCCGGGCTTAGTGCGATAGTGATGACATCGGTGACGGTATCCGTGGCGAGCGGCTGGAAGTCCGATGCGGCCGTTGTCACGATAGTCGCAACGTCCGCGTCCGGAACACCCGGTGGTACGGCATAGGCAATCAGGATATCAATCGACGCAGCCGGGGCCAGCAATGGCGTGTCGGGATTGCCGTCGCCATTAGTATCCGTCAACAGCACATCGGCGCCCGTCAAAATGCCGTTGCTATCGGTGTCATGGTAGTAGGTCATTGTTGGTGTGAAAGCGCCACTGACGACTGAACTCAGGTCGAAGAAGTCGTCGTTATTGCCCGTATTGGTGACGGTATGCGCAGCCGTTGTTGTCTGGCTTTCGAAGCCGACCAGCGCTCGATCCGGCGTGAAGTCGACATCGGGAATAATGGTTGAACCGACACCGCCACCACAACCACTTAGATTGTCATCGATTTGCGCCGTGAAACTGGCCGCGCCGAGCGCGGCGTTCGAGCTCGCGACGTGGAAGGTGAATGGGTCGCCGGTCGAGAGCCCAAGCTCAGCCCAGGTAACGTGAAACTCCATTTGCAGTCCGTCAATCGAACCCCAAATACCGGTACGATTAGGGTTACCTGTCGGCGGAACATTGGCAAATGAACCGGGAAACGTATAGCCGTCACCGAAACCGCCGCCGTCCACGACCGGATCGCCCCCCGGCGCCTGGGCAACGTAGGTGTAGATATAGATGTTGATCCTGCGATTGCTGCCGCGCCAGGTAACGCCGATGATGGGCTCGCCCGTCTCCATCAGGCCGTCGTTATCGGTATCCGCGTAGTAGACGAACGACTGGATATTGCTGGCCGAGCCGAAGCGCTCCGTAAACAGGTAGATGTTGGTCGCATCCCAGGTGTACGCAAAATGCGTGAGATCGCGCCCGGTCGATTGCACGGGGGCATCGCGGTCGGTCAGCCCGTTGGCCGGCCCATCGCATACATTGTTGTCCGGGTCCGCATGCACAGGTGCCCAGTCGGACATGTTGCCGTCGACCACAATTGGAGAGAGCGTGAACAGACCGTCCTGAAAGCCACAGGTGCAGACGGCCCATGTCACGGCCGGTACAATTGCCGCCAAAACAAGAGTCGCTGCGGGAGCTATCATAAGGCCAATGCGTGGCCGAGCGTGTCCAGCATTCAACATGAATACTCCGGCGCAAATACTTATACTATCGCGAGGGCGGCCGCGTGCAAATCTTTCTCTATGATCATCAAACCTAATTTAACAGTTACCGCGAGCGTTCTCGTCCTGTTTTGCGCCACTCCTGTGTACGCCGGGCCGGTCTACCAGCCGCCGGGGTCTAACCTGACGCTCGGCGATGTGACACATGGCAATCGCGTGCAATCCGCGTCCAGCAACCCGGCTGCGGCGGCGGCTGATCAGAATCGTAATGCCGGTAAGCCCACACGCGGTACGGTCTTGTCGGGTGCGGCCGGGTTGGAGTACGGCAACGTCCAGAACCTGTTCGACTACTACGATCAGGTGACTGCTGCCTACGAGCCGAGCGAGCCGGGTACCGGCGGCGGCCCTGGGCAGCTTCCGGAACTCAAAACTGGCCTGGACCTCGGCCAAATCTGGGATAACCTGGACCCGGATATCCAGGACGCGGTCAACACGATTGCACGAGAGGTGGCGACGCAGGTGGCCCTGGCGGCCCTGATCAGGGCAGAAGGCCATGCCAAGGCGTGGATAGCGGCCGATGCGCCGTTTCTGATCGGCACCGAATACCTGGGTGGCGCGTGGACGTTCGGCGTGAATTGGTCGGGTAGTTCCAAAGCCGTTGGCCTTGTCCAACCGATCGACTTCGATCCTGATGAGGCGCGGCAAGCGCTGGAGGATTGGTTCAATACCCAGATAGCCGACCGACCTGTGGAGTTTTCGGTCAGCAATCACGTCGAACTTGCGGTCGACCCCGTGACAAACGCGGTGTTCTTTTCGATCGACAACGACAGTTCAATTCTCACCAAGGCGACTCAAACGACCGAGCTCAACCTGGGCTACAGTCGCCAGGCATGGTCCGGTAGTGCCGGAAGCCTGTTTCTGGGCGCGGAAGCACGGCTTTACTTGAAACAACTGTCGCGACTCAGCGTGCGATTCGGGGACATTACGGATTCGGAAGAGCTGTTCGATGCGATCCGCGATAGTAACTTCCGATCCGACGAGGCATTGGGTGTCGATGTGGGTGCGCTGTGGGTCGGCAATAATTACCAATTGGGTGCCCAGATAACAAACATCAACGAGCCGACGTTCATATTCCCTGACGTCAATCTTGAACCCTACCGGAGTGAGACTGCCATCGGTTTTCTGCAACGGGACCAGAAATACACCATGGATCGCCAGTTGAAGCTCGAGGCTTCACTTTTTACTGCTAGCCGAAGCTGGTCGGCTCATTTGGGTTACGACGCCGACCCGGCGACAGACCCGATGGGTGACCGCTTCCAATGGCTGACCGTGAGCGCGGGCTTTGCGACTGATAGCTGGTGGATTCCGGGCGGACGTATCGGCTACCGGCAGAACCTCGCGGGTACCGAGCTCAAGTATTTGTCCATCGGCATCACGGCGTTCAGGATTTTCAATTTCGATATCGCGTCTGCGCTTGACACCGTCACGATCGATGGTCAAAAGCTGCCGCAGGGTCTCATGGCAAGTATTGGTTTCGAGATAAGCTGGTAGGACGAGGTCTCTTGACACCGTCCTATCGAGCGATCAGACCATCTTTCGATAGTTGTCGGCT
>JAPUGB010000118.1 GCA_027293165.1 Gammaproteobacteria bacterium | reverse complement strand
ACGGCCATTGCAACCGCCTGACGCGTTTCAGGATGATTTTTTATCAGATTTTTGAGAATCCGCGACAATTGTTTATCCGACTGGTCGGCGCGGCAGCTGGCGGCAAGTCTCGGCACGACTTCGCTGACCAGGCTGCGCTCTTTCTCCGCGACCTGTTGGTACAAACGGATCGCCTTGGTGTGGTCACCGGAATCGCTGGCCAAGTCCGCCTGCTCGAGTGTGCCGCGGACCGTTTTCCGGCGCCCGGATTCCGCCTTTTTCAACATGCTGCGGGCTTTGGCGTAGTCTTTATCGACCCGGGCCTGTTCGGCCAACTCGCAATAGTAATGCGCCACCTGGTCGGCCCCCGCGGAATCCGGATCCACCCGTTCCAGTTCCTCGTAGACTTCGATGGCCTGCTCCCAGTCATGGGTAAGCTCGTAGATGCGGATGAGTTTGTTCAATGCGTCGGCGCGGTGCTCCGGCGAATCCCGCATTTGCATGAACAGTTTCTCGGCCCGGTCGAACAGCCCGGCGCTGAGGTAGTCTTCCCCGAGGGCAAAAAAAGCCTGATCCTTATGCAGACGACTTAAGCTGGGGCGCGCAATCAGATTCTGATGCACGCGAATGGCGCGCTCGACCTCGCCCCGCCGGCGAAACAGACCACCCAGTGCGAAGTGAGTTTCCAGGGTCTCATCATCGACCTCGACCATGCGCATGAACACTTCCAACGCCTGGTCAGGCTTCTCGTTCAATAAAAAATTGAGGCCCTTCAAATAATCGGCGTTGAGTTGACCCGGCGCCTCGGCTTTTTTCTCCTCGTCGCTGAAACGCGCGAATACGTAGCCGAGCGCGGCTGCAACGAATAGCAACCCGACCAGCAGGAAGGTTGACTCAGTCGGCATCTTGCAATGGCATGCTTCTCAACGTCTTTACTTCTGCCTCTGCCAGGCGAAGTGACTTACGCAGCTTTCTGCGTTCATTTACGAATCTCAACACCACCACCACCGCGCAGAACAGGCCAAATGCCCAACCAAATCCAAACGCCAGTATGAAAGCCAGCGACTTCTGAATTTCCACCTCCTGAAACGCTAAATCCACGTCAATCAGGCCCGGATTACCGGCTGAAAATACGATGGTGATCAGCAGAACAGCGACCATCAGCGCGACCACCAGAATTTTGCGCAACATCAACAACGACTCGCAGCGGAAGGAAAATCCGTATCAGTATTTGGCACAGGCATCGACGATTGTAATGCATAGCCTGCCCGGATACGCAGCGCCGCGGCGCTCAGTCGCGTCCGACACGGGCCGTCTTGCTTGTGTTGGCGACCCAAGCTGCCGGTGCGGCGGAGACCTACCCCGCATGAGCGCTAAGCGCGCTTCAATTCTTGATGGGTAGGCGCTTATTAACGTTGACGCGTTCGCGCAATTCCTTGCCGGGCTTGAAATGAGGCACGTGCTTGCCGGATAAGGCAACGGCGTCACCTGTCTTGGGATTCCGCCCCATCCGCGGCGGTCGGTAGTGCAATGAGAAACTGCCGAAGCCGCGAATCTCGATACGTTCGCCCGCGGCAAGCGAGTTGCCCATAAGTTCTAAAAGATGTTTCACCGCAAGTTCGACATCCTTTGCCGGCAAATGTCTCTGTTTTTTTGCAATGACCTCGATCAATTCGGATTTTGTCATAGCCAAGGCGCTATTCTCCTTATTGATTGTCGCCCAGCGTTGCCGCTCTACTTAGATATAGGTGCCGCAATAGCGGCGCGCAACGTCACGAATCGGTATTATTGGTAATCTGCTCTTTAAGCAAATCGCCCAAAGTCGTACCGCCCCCAACGGCCTCGGTGTCTGTCTTATAGCTTTCGACAGCCGCAGCCTCTTCGTGTGCCTCTTTAGCCTTGATCGACAGAGCGATGAGCCGACTCTTACGATCAAGTCCAGTAAATTTTGCCTCTACCTCATCTCCAACCTTGAGCACGGTCCGCGCGTCTTCCACTCGATCCCGTGTGAGTTCGGAAGCGCGTAACTGACCTTGTATGCCTTCCGCCAAATCTATTAGGGCGCCGCGCGCATCCACCTCCGTTACCGTTCCCTTCACCATGCTCCCCTTCGGGTGCTCTGACAGGAACGTCGAGAATGGATCCTGATCGAGTTGCTTGATACCCAACGAAATACGCTCTCGCTCAGGGTCAATCGCCAGAACGGTGGTTTCGAGTTCCTCGCCCTTCTTGTAATTGTGCACCGCTTCCTCGCCAGGCGTATCCCAGGAGATATCCGAAAGATGTACCAGGCCATCAATGTCGCCCGGTAGCCCGATAAAAATGCCAAAGTCGGTGATCGATTTGATCGTACCGCTGACGCGATCGCCCTTGTTGAAGCTGGAGGCAAATTCAGCCCACGGATTCGAAACACACTGCTTGATCCCGAGCGAAATTCGCCTTCGCTCCTCATCGACATCGAGGACCATGACCTCAACTTCATCACCGACCTGTACGACCTTCGATGGGTTAACGTTCTTATTGGTCCAGTCCATTTCGGAGACATGAACCAGCCCTTCAACGCCTTCCTCAATTTCGACGAAACAGCCGTAATCCGCGATATTGGTGACCTTGCCAAACAACCGGGTGTTCTGTGGGAATCGACGAGCGATCGCTTCCCACGGATCCGAGCCTAACTGTTTTATGCCGAGCGATACGCGCGTCTTCTCACGGTCGAAGCGGAGTATTTTCACATCGATCTCGTCACCCACGTCAACCACTTCCGACGGGTGCTTGACTCGCTTCCATGCCATGTCGGTGATGTGGAGTAAACCGTCGATTCCGCCCAGATCAACGAAGGCCCCGTAGTCTGTCAGGTTCTTTACGACACCTTTAACGGTGCTGCCTTCCTGCAGTGACGACAACAACGCTTCGCGTTCCGCGCTGTATTCTTCCTCGACCACCGCTCGCCGTGACACGACCACGTTGTTACGTTGCCGATCGAGCTTGATCACCTTGAATTCCAGATCCTTGCCCTCCAGGTAAGAGGGATCGCGCACCGGTCGAACATCAACCAACGAGCCGGGCAAAAATGCCCTGACAAAATCAACTTCCACGGTGAACCCGCCTTTTACGCGCCCGTTGATTACGCCGTTGATGACTTTGCCGTTCTCGAACGCATCCTCGAGAAGACTCCAGGTACGCTCACGTTTCGCCCGCTCGCGCGACAAACGCGTCTCACCGAAGCCGTCTTCGACGGCATCGAGTGCGACTTCAACTTCGTCGCCGACCTGAACTTCGATTTCGCCCTTGTCGTTGAGAAACTGACTGGTGGGGATTATCGCCTCGGATTTGAGGCCGGCACTGACAATAACTACCTCGGGGGAAACTTCGATGACACTGCCAGTAAGAATTGTTCCTGGCTTGATCTTCTGACTTGCAATACTTTGCTCAAACAACTCGGCAAAACTTTCCAAACTTACACCCAACCACCTACCGGTGGACCAAAACTATTCGTTTTCGCACTACACTGCGAATACGATGTTAGAAACAACCGACTAGCATCCTGCCAGCCGAACCAATTGACGCACCCCGTCCAGACCCGGTGCTACGGGTACGTTTCCCCCACCCATTGCAATACCGTCTGCACGACATCCGGGATGCTCAAACGCGTCGTATCCAGGACCCGTGCATCGCTGCACGCCCGCAGAGGAGCAATCGAACGCTCCGAATCGCGCCGATCACGTTCCTGCATGTCCTTGGAAAGGGCCGGAAGGCTAACATCAATCCCCTTGTCTTTCAACTGCTTATAGCGCCTGCGGGCCCGCTCCTCGACACTGGCCGTGAGGAAAATTTTCAGCCGTGCATCGGGAAAAACCACCGATCCCATGTCCCGGCCATCGGCGACCAGGCCCGGCGCCTGTTGAAACGACCGTTGTCTTGTAATTAACGCTTCCCGCACCGCGGGCATTGACGCGACGACGGACGCCACCTGGCCCGACTCCTCTGTGCGAATGTTTTCGGTGACATCAAGCCCGCCCAGAAAGACCCGGCAGTATTCGCCCACGTTATCGAAGCGCACCGCAAGATTCCGAGTTAGATCCGCCAGCAGTTGAGCATCCGCCAGGTCCGCCGATTTTGCTATCGCGCTCAGCGCGACAAGTCGGTACAGGGCGCCGCTGTCGAGGAGATGCCATCCGAGTTCGCGCGCAATCGCACGGCTGATTTCACCCTTGCCCGCCCCACCGGGCCCGTCAATCGCAATCACCGGTACTTTCGTCGTCATTTTCCCGATCCGGGCTCATATTGCAGGTCCAGCCCGAGGCTTTGCATTGCCGGAACGAAACCTGGAAACGACGTGGCCACGTTGTCGACATTCAATATGGTTACCGGCGCCGTGGCCATCATTCCAGCCACCGCTAACGCCATGGCGACCCGATGATCGTCGTGACTATCCACCGTACCACCGCACGGGCGACCGCCCGCGATACGCGCGCCATCGGCAGACTCTTCCGCGTCGATGCCCAGCTTCCGCAGTGCCTGAATCATGACCGCGATTCGATCGCTCTCCTTGTGGCGCAATTCGGCTGCCCCGGTGACCCGGGTTTCACCCTTCGCGCAGGCGGCCAATGCAAAAATCAGCGGAAACTCGTCGATTGCCAGCGGCACCAATTCCGGGGGAATCGTTGCCCCCGTCAGTGCCGAAGGCAGTCCAATCAAGCTGGCGACTGGTTCGTTTCCCATAGTTGTGTGATTCTCCGTTCGAATCTCGGCCCCCATCAGTCCCAGTACGGCCAATACGCCGGTGCGGGTCGGGTTGATACCGACCCGCTCAATCGTCACTGGATCGCGCTCGCTCAAAAACGCAGCGCCTAGCAAGAAAGCTGCCGAAGACAAATCACCCGGCACGTCGATACGGGCACCGGTCAGCCGCGCCGGACCGTCGATCGCAGCGGTCCGCTCGCCGTGGGTTACCGGCACCCCAAAGGCCGGCAGCATACGTTCGGTGTGGTCGCGCGTGACTGCCGGTTCAATGACGCGGGTTTGTCCCTGCGCATACAACGCCGCCAGCAGCACGGCAGACTTAACCTGGGCGCTGGCAAGGGGGAGCCGGTAATCGATGCCCGACAGTTTCGTCTTGCCTTTGATGCAAACCGGAGGTTTGCCGTTGGTAGTGTCGATCTCGGCACCCATCTCGCGCAGTGGCGCCGCGACCCGTTCCATTGGGCGGCGACACAATGACTCGTCGCCGGTCAATTCAGTTGAAAAATCCTGCCCCGCCATGAGTCCGATCAGCAGGCGCATCGCAGTGCCGGAATTGCCCAAATCCAGCGGCCCGGGCGGCCGCTGCAGGCCGTTCGGCCCCAGGCCGGAAACGCTAAGCCGATCCGGAGCCTGCTCGTCAATCGCGGCGCCCATCGCCCGCAATGCCGCCAGCGTCGCCCGGCAATCCTCACTGGCCAAAAAGCCGTTGATCTCCGTCAAACCATTGGCAATTGCGCCAAGCAACAGTGCACGATGCGAGATTGATTTGTCGCCCGGCACGATGGCGACACCGCCAAAGCGGCGGCCCGGGCGAACGATAAATCGTGAAGCCCCGTTCACGCTTTCTGCCCCAGACACTCACCCATCGCCACGAATACCATCGGCGGCCAGACCTGCAAACGAATTCTCCCAGGCCATCTGCGGGTCCGCTGCAAGGTCTATAACACGGCCGTCGGGTATGACCCCAGAATCCGAAACAGCTGCGCCCGCTTTTCCAGATCAGCCAGCGCCTCGGCGAGCTTTGCATCCTCGGCGTGCCCATCCACGTCGATAAAAAACACGTAGTGCCATTTCCGCCGTCGCGATGGCCGGGATTCGATACGTGTCATGTTGACCCCGGCATCCGCCATCGGCTGCAAGAGCTTGTACAGCGCTCCCGCATCATCGGTATCCGCAACCGACACCAATAGCGTGGTTTTATCGGCGCCACTGGGCGAAAAGAGCTTGCGGCCAATGACAAAAAACCGGGTTGTGTTGTCAGGCCGATCCTCGATATCGGCGACCAGCTTCTCCAATCCGTACACCTCGGCCGCTGCATCGCCCGCAATCGCAGCAGTCCCAACCTCGTCGCGCGCGCGTCGTGCGCCTTCTGCGTTGCTGCTAGCGACCACCTGCTCGGCCTCCGGCAAGTACTCTTTGAGCCAAGCGCGACACTGCGCCAGAGACTGTGGGTGAGCGCAGACCCGCACCACTTTTCCCAGACCGTCCATCGACCCCAACAAATGCTGGCGTATGCGCATTTCCACCTCGCCACAGATTTTAAGCGGCGAGGTCAGGAACATGTCCAGCGTGTTGTTAACGGTGCCCTCACTCGAATTCTCGACCGGCACGACCCCGAAGTCCGCCATCCCGCCTTCGACCTCGTGAAAGACTTCGTCAATCGTCGCCAGCGGTAACGCTCTGACCGAGTGGCCAAATTGCTTTAACACCGCAGCCTGCGTAAATGTCCCCTCCGGGCCGAGATAACCGATCTTCAGCGGTTCTTCCTGAGCCAGACAAGCCGACATGATCTCCCGGAACAAACGCACCATTTCCTCGTCCGAGAGCGGTCCATCGTTGCGGTCGACGACAGACCGCAGCACCTGAGCTTCTCGCTCTGGACGGTAATACTCGGCCGTGCTTGAGTCCGCCTTCTTGACCTCGCCCGCCTGCTGCGCGTAGCGCGCGCGTTCGCTAATCAACTGCTGGATTTTTTCGTCCACGGCATCGATCCGGCGACGCATCGCGTCGAGATCATTCGCACTATCCTTTTTCTTGCTTTTGCCTGACATTTGAGTTGACTAACACAATTTGAATCAAGTTGACCGAGAACGTCCCAAGCTGCGCACGTTCAAAACGCCATCGATTGAGCGGATTTGATCAAGCGTCTGTTCCTGCATTTCGCCGTCAAGATCGATGATGGTGTAGGCGAGATCGTCGCGTGATTTGTTCAGCAGGTCTTCGATATTCAAGCCGGCATCGCCCAGACAGGTGGAAATCTGCCCCACCATGTTCGGGACATTCGCATTGGCTACGGTGATTCGATAAACATCGTTACGAGGCATATCCGCTTCAGGAAAATTGACCGATCGCAGAATCAGCCCGTTCTCAAGGTAGGCGCGCAGGTTCTGCGCGACCATAACAGCAGAGTTGGCCTCCGCTTCATGGGTGGATGCACCGAGATGCGGCAAGGTAATGACCTTGTCGTGGTTGATCAGCGTCCTCCTCGGAAAATCGCAAACATAATAACTTAGCTGGCCGGAATCCAGGCGCGTCAGCACCGCGGGTTCATCCACGATACTGCTGCGGGCAAAATTCAAAACAACGCCGCCGGCGGGCATCAAGTCGATGCGCTTGGCATTAACCAGATGCCGGGTTGCATCCAGCAACGGCACGTGGACCGTCACCATATTGGAATATCTGAACAGGTGCTCGAGGTCACGCGCCTGCTGAACACCTGATGACAATTGCCAGGCTCTTTCGACGCTGATCTTGGTATCGAAGCCGATAACCTGCATACCGAGTTGAAGTGCCGCATTCGCCACCTGCACGCCAATCGAGCCGAGACCCACGACACCCAGTGTGCGACCGGGCAGCTCATACCCGACAAAGCGCTTCTTGCCCGTTTCGACCGCCTTAGCGAGCGCCTCGTCATCACCGTCCAGTTCCTGCACGTACTGCCAGGCATCCCACAAATTACGTGCAGCAATAAGCAGGCCGCTGATCACCAGTTCCTTGACCGCGTTGGCGTTAGCACCGGGCGCGTTAAAGACCGGGACGCCTCGTGCAGACAAAGCGTCGATTGGAATGTTGTTGACCCCGGCCCCGGCGCGCGCTACCGCCAGCACGCTCTCGGGTATCTCCATGCTGTGCATATCGTAGGACCGCACCAGGATGGCATCCGGATCACGACAGTCCGCCGCAACCTCGTACTGCCCCGCCGGAAATCGCTCGAGGCCTTCCTCGGAAATATTGTTAAGCGTAAGAACCTTGTACATGACTTTAGGTTTCTGTATTCACAGCCGCCAGCAGTTAAGTCCTAACCGATGGCACGGTGACTCAGCCGTGGCGACGTTCAAATTCGGCCATAAATGCCAGCAAGGCGTCGACAGCCTCCTCCGGCACGGCATTGTATATGCTTGCCCGCATTCCGCCCACGGAACGGTGGCCTCTGAGATTGGTCAGGCCCTGCTGCTCAGCTTGGGCGAGAAATTCGCCGTCAAGCTCGGGCCGAGCCAGGGTAAATGGCACATTCATCCACGAACGGTACGGCCGAGCGACCGGATTGGAATAGAAATCCGATTCATCGACTGCCGAGTATAATTTTTGCGACTTGCGGCTATTCATTTCGCCGATCGCCTCCAAACCACCCTGCCGCTTCAGCCAGGCGAATACCAGCCCCGCCATGTACCACGCAAACGTCGGCGGTGTATTCAGCATCGATCCTGCCTCGGCGTGCGCGGCATAGCTAAGGATCGGCGGCAGTTGTGGCGCCGGATCTTGCAACAGGTCCCGGCGAACAATCAATACCGTCAGCCCGGCAGGACCGACGTTTTTTTGTGCGCCCGCATAGATCAAGCCGAAGCGAGACACATCAATAGGCCGCGACAGGATGGTCGATGACATGTCAGTCACCAGCGGCACCGCTCCCATGTTCGGCGGCTCATGAATTTCAACTCCGCCTATCGTCTCGTTGGCGGCGTAATGAAAGTACGCCGCTTGCGGGTCGCAATCCCAGCTGCCTTGAGCAGGCACATCCGCATAGGACAGATTTGCGGCATCGGCAACGACGTTGACGCCGCGCATCGCGGCCGCCGTTTTTTGCGCTTTTTTCGACCAGCTCCCGGTAATCAGATAATCCACAGACTGATCAGCGCTGGCCAGATTCATCGGTACCAGAGCAAACTGTTGCGTTGCTCCACCCTGCAGAAACAACACGGCGTAGGAATCCGGGATGTTCATCAACTCCCGAAGATCGCTCTCCGCCGCTTCAGCCACCGCTGTGAAGGCCTTGCTCCGGTGGCTCATTTCCATGACCGACATGCCGGCCCCGCTCCAGTCGGGCAGGCTTGCCTGAGCCTCTTCCAGCACCTCCAGCGGAATCGCGGCCGGCCCGGCACTAAAGTTGAAAACCCGTGACATCCTCTTGCACCTGTGAACCGCGCGACGGATTTATGCGGCCGCCGTGCCTGATTCTTCTTCATCCCGCAGCTGGACAATCCTGTCCAACCCGACCAGACGATCGTCGGCGACCAGCCTGATCAGCCGCACCCCCTGCGTGTTGCGACTCTGCACCGAGATATCCGCCACCGGCGTTCGCACCAGCGTGCCGGAGGAACTGATCAGCATCGCTTCATCGTCATCACCAACTTGGATGGCACCGACCATGCGCCCGTTCCGATCCGACGTCTGGACCGCGATGACGCCCTGGCCTCCGCGACGCTGAAGCGGAAATTCAGATACTGCAGTACGTTTGCCAAATCCATTCTCGGTCGCCGTCAGAATGTCACCATCCTGAATAATCAGAAGCGCAATCACTTTGTGACCAGCAGTCGAGCGAATACCGCGGACACCTGCAGCGGTCCGTCCCATCGCCCTGACGCCTGTCTCGGCAAATCGAATCGCCTTACCGGAACTGGCAAAGAGCATGATGTCAGACGACCCATCGGTAATCCGAACCTCGACCAGTTTGTCATCGGCGCGCAAATCCACGGCAATGATGCCGTTGCTGCGCGGTCGTGAAAATGCTTTCAGCGGCGTTTTCTTTACGCGGCCCGAACTGGTCGCCATGAAAACGAAACGCTCGCCCTCATAATCGCGGACCGGCAACACCGCATTAATGCGCTCTTCTTCCTGCAGCGGCAACAGGTTGACGATCGGTCTACCCCGGGCGCCACGACTGGCACGTGGCACCTGGTAGACCTTGAGCCAATACGCTTTGCCACGGCTGGAGAAACACAACAAGGTGTCATGGCTGTTCGCCACGAACAGTTTGTCAATGAAATCTTCGCCTTTGACCTTGGCCGCAGACCGACCGCGGCCACCGCGTCGCTGGGCCCGATAGGTCTCCAGCCCCTGGGCCTTGACGTACCCGCCATGCGATAACGTGACGACCAGATCCTCCTCGGGAATCAAATCTTCCAAGGTCAGGTCGGAGTGGTCTGCGACGATCTCGGTACGCCGCCCGTCGGCATACTTTTCACGAATCTCGGCAAGCTCCGACCGGATCACTTCAACGAGTCGATCCGGGTTTTCGAGTATGTCCGTAAATTCTTTAATTTCATCAAGTCTCTCTTTGTATTCTTGTGTTATTTTGTCGCGCTCAAGTCCGGTCAGCCGATGCAGGCGCAGGTCCAGGATCGCCTGCGCCTGGATCGGCGACAGACGGTAGCCGTCCTTGACCGAGCCGTAGATCTCTTCGAGCCCGTCCGGACGCGTTTCGATCTTGCCGGCCCGTTTCAACATCTCGGTGACATCTCCCTCCGACCAGACTTGCGCGACCAATGCGTCACGCGCGTCCGCTGGAGAAGGAGACGCTTTGATTAACGCAATCACTTCGTCAATATTGGCAAGCGCCACCGCCTGCCCTTCCAGAATGTGGGCGCGATCACGTGCCTTGCGCAGGTCGAACACCGTGCGCCGCGTTATCACCTCCCGCCGGTGACCGAGGAACGCTTCCAGGATATTTTTCAGGCTCATCAGCCGCGGCTGGCCGTTTTGGAGCGCTACCATGTTGATCCCGAACACGGTTTCCAGCGGCGTGTGTTTATAGAGATTGTTCAGCACGATGTCGGTGATCTGACCTCTGCGCAGCTCGATAACAACCCTTAATCCGTCCTTGTCGGACTCATCCCTCAGTTCCGTGATGCCATCGATTTTCTTGTCGCGCACCAGCTCGGCGATTTTTTCCAGCAGCCGGGCTTTGTTGACCTGGTAGGGCAATTCAGTGACCACGATGGCCTCGCGACTCTTGTCGCCGAGCGGCTCAATATGATGCCGCGCCCGCGTGTAAACGCGGCCGCGCCCGGTCGTGTAGGCGGAGAAAATTCCCTGGGCCCCGTTGATGATGCCGGCGGTTGGAAAATCGGGCCCTGGCATGATTTCCATCAGCCGCTGGACTGAAAGATCCGGGTCATCGAGCAGTGCAACCGCCGCGTCCACGACTTCACCTAGGTTGTGGGGCGGTATGTTGGTGGCCATGCCAACAGCGATTCCGGACGAACCATTGACGAGCAGGTTCGGTACCCGCGTCGGCATAACCGTGGGCTCCGATTCCGAGCCATCATAGTTTTCGGCAAAGTCGACTGTTTCCTTATTAAGATCCGCCAGCAGTTCACTTGCGATCCGCGCCATGCGAACCTCGGTGTAACGCATTGCCGCCGGCGCATCTCCATCGACAGATCCGAAATTGCCCTGCCCATCCACCAGCATGTAACGCATCGAGAAAGGCTGCGCCATGCGGACGATGGTGTCGTAGACCGCCGTATCACCGTGCGGGTGGTACTTGCCGATGACGTCCCCGACGACGCGTGCCGACTTCTTGTAGGACTTCGTGTGATCGTTCCCGAGTTCCCGCATCGCGTACAGAACCCTGCGGTGTACGGGTTTCAGGCCATCGCGTACGTCGGGTAAAGCACGGCCCACGATGACGCTCATCGCGTAGTCGAGATAGGACCGCCGCATCTCGTCTTCGAGATTGACAGGCACTACTTCCTGAGCCACTTCAGTCATCGGTGGATCGGTGAACTGGAATTTGAGGGGCTGGAATGACCGGCCTTACTGCCTTGGTTATCGGAACAATCAAGGGCGTCGTTTGCGAGTTCCAGAAGGCAGTATCCGGCCAAAAATTCAAGCACATATGTTACCACAGCCGCACCACTGACCGTAGCGAGAATCAGTCTGTTGAGCTGCTCGCGGGACCACTGAATTTGCCGATCACCGCGAGCTTTCATGTTTCGCTGTTGCAGTCGATCAGGCATGATCGCGCATGCGACCACAACACTTTCGGAGCGCCAAATGCATGCCGCCGATTGCATCGTCATCCCGCGCTGGCTGATTCCCGTCGAACCGGCCGGTCAGGTGCTCGAAGAGCATGCAGTCGTCGTTCGCAACGGACGCATCGTGGCACTGGCCCCAGTTGCCGAGGCGGTCGGTTCGTTCGCTGCCGAAACCGTCATCGAGCGACCCAACCATGTCCTGATCCCCGGCCTGATCAATGCCCACACCCATGCGGCGATGACCCTGTTTCGCGGGCTGGCCGATGACCTGCCGCTGCACGAATGGTTGGCAGAGCACATCTGGCCAGCGGAGGCACGCTGGGTTGATTCGGATTTTGTGCGGGATGGCACCGATCTCGCGGTACTGGAAATGATTCGGAGCGGTACGACTTGTTTCAACGACATGTATTACTGTCCCGATACCGTCGCGCAGGTGGCAGCCGAGCGTAGCGTGCGCGCCTGCGTCGGGATGATCGTGATCGAGATGGAGACAGTTTGGGCCAAAGACATCGAGCAGTACCTGTCGCGGGGCATCAAGGTGCATGACCAGTACCGGGAACATCCGCTGATATCTACCGCATTTGCGCCCCACTCGACCTATGCCGTTGGTGATGAGACGATGCAACGGATACGCACGCTCGCAGACCAACTGGAGGTTCCGATTCACACTCACCTGCATGAGACCGCAGCTGAGGTTCAACAAAGCGTCGAGCAGTTTGGCCAACGGCCAATCGAACGGCTGGCGACGATGGGCGTGTTAAGTCCGCAGTTGATCGCGGTTCATATGACGCAGCTGAACCGTGAAGAAATTGTGCTTCTGGCGGAGCACGGAGTATCGGTAGTGCACTGCCCGGAATCCAACATGAAACTCGGCAGCGGATTCTGTCCGGTTGCTGAGTTACTGGCTGCCGGGGTCAATGTCGCACTGGGAACCGACGGCGCCGGCAGCAACAATGACCTCGATATGCTCGGCGAAATGCGCTATGCGGCGTTGCTTGCTAAAGGCGTGGCGGGCGATCCAAAAGTTGTCACGGCGGCCGATGCATTGGCTATGGCGACGATAAACGGTGCTCGAGCGCTGGGTCTGGATGAGTCGATCGGCTCGCTCGTGGTTGGGAAATGGGCCGATATGGTCTGTCTCGACTTGGCCGCGCCCGCCACCCAGCCGGTGCACCATGCCCTCTCGCAGGTGGTCTATTCCGCATCACGCGAACAAGTCTCTGACGTTTGGGTCGCCGGCCAGTCGCTGCTCAGGGATGATGAATCTTCAGCGCAGGACGAAGCGGACGTATTTGAACGTGCAGCGGCCTGGCAGGCGCGATTGGATGGTCGAAATGAGTGAAACACTCAACGTCGATCCTGCCGAACTAAAAAAGTTTGATGAGCTCGCGAGCCGTTGGTGGGATCCTGAGGGCGAGTTCAAACCATTGCACCGGATGAACCCGGTGCGCCTTGCATACCTGCAAGACCGCACGAAGCTTGCCGGCAAGCGATGCCTGGATATAGGCTGCGGCGGCGGCCTGCTGACAGAGGGTATGGCCCGGGCCGGCGCGGATGTCACCGGCATCGACCTTGCTGCGGGGCCTCTGGGCGTCGCCCGCATGCACCTGAAGGAATCCGGTCTGCAGTCCGTTCGTTACATCGAAACCTCCGCGGACACCCTCGCCGAATCTGAACCGAGCAGTTTTGACGTGGTCACCTGTATGGAGGTTCTTGAACATGTCCCCGACCCGGCGCGGCTCGTCGCCGATTGCCGGCGTCTGGCGCGGCCCGGGGCACAGGTGTTTTTCTCAACGATCAACCGCAACCCGAAAGCGTTCTTGCTGGCGATCGTGGCCGCAGAATACATCCTCGGGCTGTTACCCCGCGGAACGCATGAGTATGCCCGCCTGATCAAGCCATCCGAACTCAATCGGTGGTCCCTGACGGCTGGGCTACAGTTTCACAACCTGACCGGGCTGCGTTTCAATCCGCTGAATGACAGTTTCAGCCTGACCGATAATGTCGACGTGAATTATCTAATGCATTTCGCAGCGCCCGCGTGAATACCAAACGCGATGTAAAAGCCGTAGCGATACGCAGCGTGTTGTTCGATCTGGATGGGACGCTGCTCGACACGGCGCCCGACATGGTTGGCGCGTTGAATGCGTTGCGCGCCGAAGAACAATTAGGACCGGTGCCTTATGCCATCGCCAGGGCGCACGTATCAACAGGCGCAATCGGCCTGCTCAAGCTTGCATTCCCGAATCATGCTGACCGGGACATGCGCCGACTGCATCAACGATATCTGCAGATCTATGCCGACCGATTAAGCGAGGAGACCGTGCCGTTTCCGGGAATCGAGGAATTGTTGGTTACCCTGGAGCGTTCAGGACTGGACTGGGGCGTGGTGACCAATAAACCGGCATCCCTGACGGAACCGCTGCTGGAAGCGCTCGAACTGTTGCACCGTTGCGCTTGCGTGGTCAGCGGCGATACCCTGCCGGAGCGGAAACCGCACCCGGGACCGTTGCTGCATGCCGTGGCCCAGGCCGGCATGGACACCAGCGCCGCCATGTATATCGGCGATGCGTCGCGCGATATTGAAGCCGGCAAGGCGGCCGGCCTGACGACGGTGGCGGCGACCTATGGCTATATTCTGCCCGGCGACGATCCATCGGGCTGGGGCGCCGATCTGATGATCGGCCGCCCGGGCGAACTGCTCGACTATTTGCCGGCGGGCAGCCGCTAGCGGACGGGTTCATGATAGGGAGATCGAGATGAGTCTGATTTTGTATGCCCTGATCGCCGGATTGGGCGGCTTATTGGCGGGGATGGCGCTCCAGTACGTCATCGGTCGCGGCACGCGCTACCGGTTGGAGCGCGAGATCGCGCTGCAGGAATCCAGGATCCAAACCGAACTGGCGCGCAAAGAAGAACGCGAAGCCGCGCAGCAAAGAGCGGAAGACGCCTTGAGCGCGACCTTTGGCAAACTGGCGCATGAGTCGCTTGAAAAAAACAGCGAAACCTTTTTGCGCCTTGCAAAGGAAAAACTCGGTGGGCAACAGGAACGCGCGCGGGCTGAACTGAGTCAACGCGAGCAGGCGGTGCAGAACCTGGTGAAACCCATCCAGGACGCGCTCGAAAAAACGCATCGCCAGATAGTCGAAATTGAAAAGACACGACACGAGGCATTTGGCAACATCACCGGCCAACTGGCCGCAATCAATGTCGGCCAGGAAACTCTGCGTGCGGAGACCAATAAATTAGTCAACGCCTTGAGTAACCCGCAAGTCAGGGGCCAATGGGGTGAGATCACATTACGCCGGCTTGCCGAGTTAGCTGGCATGGTGGAGCACTGCGATTTTACCGAGCAGGTCCACGTGGCCACCGATGATGGCGCTGTTCGGCCAGACATGGTGATTCATATGCCCAACCGCGGCGAACTGGTTGTCGACGTGAAAACACCGCTGGATGCCTACCTGCAAGCGGTTGATGCCAGCGACGAGGAAACACGGAAGGCCGCTTTGCAACGCCACGCTCGTAATGTCCAGGAGCGTGTTCGCGAATTGGCCGCAAAATCCTACTGGTCACAATTCGAGCGCAGCCCAGAGTTTGTCATTCTTTTCATTCCCGGTGACCAGTTCCTGACTGCGGCACTGAATGAGAAGCCCGGCCTCCTGGAAGACGCATTGCGCCAGAAAGTCATGCTAATCACACCCACCAGCCTGGTCGCGCTGTTAAAAGTCATCGCCTATGGCTGGCTGCAACTTGCACTGGCGGACAACGCCGAACAGATCCGGAAGCTGGCCGAAGAGCTGCACGACCGCCTGGCGGGTTTCACGGGGCACCTGGCAAGGGTCGGCAAGCAACTGGACGCTAGCGTGACTGCGTACAACCAGGCCGTCGGATCGCTGGAAGGCCGCGTACTGCCCGGCGCACGGAAATTCAGTGAGCTTGGAGTGCGGTCACGCAAGACTTTGGAAAGCCCCGTCGCCGTGGAAGCAACGGCCAGGCCGATCAAATCGCTAACTGCAGGTGAACCGGTGGTGCTCGACGACGGCAGTACCGGGGAAACAGCGGCTGACGAGCCCGTGACCGACCCACCGACTCCGCGCCATTAGTGCACACCAGCGCTGCACGATGTCCGACGATCCTCGCGACTACCACGCGCCAGCGAACCTGCTGCACGATCGGATCGTTTTGATCACCGGTGCCGGTTCCGGTATCGGGCGAACAGCTGCCCTGACTTTTGCCGAATATGGCGCCCGAACTATTTTGCTCGGCCGCACCCAGGCGAAACTCGAGGCCGTGTACGACGAGATCCTGGCTGCCGGATGGGCCCGTCCGAGTATCTCCGTCATGGATTTCGCAGCTGCCCAAGGCGATGATTACGCGCAACTTGCCGAAAGCATGCAGCAAGAGTTCGGCCGCCTCGACGGGTTGCTGCACAACGCCGGCATTCTCGGCGAACGCAGCCCGATAGAACATTACGAAGTAAGCAAGTGGCTCGAAGTCATGCACGTTAATCTCAACGCGCCATTTGTGCTGACCCAGACACTCTTGCCTTTATTGCAGGCGTCGGATGACGCCTCCATCGTTTTTACCTCCAGCGGGGTCGGGCGACGCGGACGCGCCTATTGGGGTGCCTATGCGGTGTCCAAGTACGGCATCGAGGGCCTGTCGCAGGTGCTCGCCGATGAAACCAGCGCGCAAGAGCGCATTCGCGTCAATTGCATCAACCCCGGGGCCACGCGAACTGGCATGCGCCGTGCCGCCTACCCCGGCGAGGATCCCGAGACTCTGCCGCCACCGGAATCATTGATGGGACCGTACCTATACCTGATTGGACCCGACAGTCGCGGGGTTACCGGACACAGCTTCGACTGCCAGTAACCGCCAATCGAAGCCTAGCCAGCGCAATGGCGGTGACAAACTTGCTGAAACGGGCAAAGCGAACACTGCGGCACTGTTGTGCAGATCTGCTGGCAGTGCAGGACGGTCGCGGCGTGCAGGTCCTGCAGCGCTTGCGCACGGCCAGACACCGAGGCTTCCAGCATCGCCCGAACTGTTTCGTATCGACCCGCCTTGTCACAACCATTGAGGTAACCCAAACGTGCTAACAAACGCTGTGCGTAACGATCTGCAACGAACACGGGTCGGCCACAGGCAAAATTCAAAATCGCATCGGCCGTTTCAGGGCCGACGCCGTTGATATCGAGTAACCGAGCCCGCAATTCGTCGGTACGGGTTTTTGCGATCTGCCGGTGCCCACCGAAGTCGACCAACCATTGCGCAAGATTTCCGAGCCGACGTGCCTTGACCGACTGACAGCCCGCAGGCTTTATCAGAACCCGCAATCGATCGGGTGAACAACTGCTGACGGCTTCGGCCGACAAACAATCGGCTGCTCGCATTCGCGCCAGCGCGTGCTCGACATTCGACCACCGAGTGTTCTGAACCAGGACCGCGCCGGCCATGACTTCGAAGCTGGTCTCTGCCGGCCACCATTGTTCGGTTGGATACGCAGCAATCAAATCAGCCGCGAAACGCTCCAGCGGCGGCAGCACGCCCTCTGGATTGACGGGCACTTCGGTTGGTCTAATGGCCATTAACACGCTCTGCCGCAGCGAGGCCCGCGGCGTCGCGAAGCGAACCAAGCTCGGTTTGAGTCAACGATCGATGCTCGCCCCGACGCAGGTCTCTGGGCAGACGCACCGGCCCGTATCGCACCCGTATCAGGCGGCTGACGGTGCAGTCCACGGCATCGAACAGGCGCCGGATGATCCGGTTGCGCCCTTGGCTGACAACGACCCGGTACCACCGATTGAGAGCGTCGCCACCGGTAAAGTTGATCTCGTCAAAGCGTGCCGGACCATCCTCCAGGGAAATACCTTTGCGAAGTTTACGCAGGTCTGCCTGCGGCAGTTCACCGATGACGCGGACCGCGTATTCGCGCTGCAATCGGCTCGAAGGATGCATCAAACCGTTGGCGAGTTCTCCATCGGTGACCAGTATCAGCAGACCGGAAGTCTGCATGTCCAGACGGCCGACGCTGACCCAACGTTGATTCGATAAAGCCGGCAAAGACTGGAAAACCGTCCGACGCCCTTTCGGGTCCGAACGCGTGCAAATCTCGCCGGACGGCTTGTTATAGATAATGCCTTTTGCAAGCGTCGTCCGTGCGCGGGGACGTACCGGTCGACCGTCAATACAGACCCGCTCCAAACCGGTGATTTTTTGACCCAGAACCGCCGGTTCGCCGTCGACGGTAATGCGTCCCTCGCTGATCAGCACTTCGAGTTGGCGCCGGGAACCGGCACCCGCGCCAGCGAGCCATTTCTGCAGGCGCTCGGTCATTTTTCTTTGGTCTTATATGGAAAGGAAGCCTTAGATGGTCTTCAGCGGAATGATGGTTGCTCCAGCCTCCGCGGTCCCAACCTCCTGGATGCCTATCGTGTCGGCAGCTAGCCTGGCATCGTCCAGCGATGACACCGTCGCGGGCTCAATTGGGCGTTCGTCCGCCCCTGCGGTCCGTACCAACGGTCGCGGCGCTCCGGGCGCCACATCCGAACCGACGTCGCCCTCGCCCTCGAACGCAAGCTGCACCTTGAGATGGTCAACATCCTGCAATTCGGCAAGCGGCGGCAAATCATCCAACATCTTCAATCCGAAGTAATCCAGAAATTCCCGGGTGGTTGCAAACAATGCCGGTTTGCCGGGCACATCACGGTGGCCTACAACACGTACCCAGTTTCGTTCCAGCAAGGTCCGCATGATATTGGTGCTGACACTGACGCCTCGCACCTCCTCTATATCACCCCGGGTGATCGGCTGGCGGTATGCGATGATCGCCAATGTCTCCATCAACGCTCTGGAATAACGCGGCGGCCGCTCCTCCCGTAGCCTGCTGAGCCATTGGGTCATCGAATTCTCAACTTGAATCCGGTAGCCACTCGCAACCTCTACCAATGTGATGCCCCGGTCGGCGTAATCATCCTGCAACTCGGAAATTGCGGCACGAACATCCTGCCGTTCCGGCGGGTCCGCATCTTCGCCGAACATGTTACGCAGCTGATCAATGCTCAAAGGCCGCCCGACGGCCAGTAGCGCCGCTTCGACTATGTGTTTCAATTGCGTCGTATCCATACTCTAAAGTCCATTCATTCCCTGGTGTGTGAATCATTCCGTCGGCTTGTTCTGTGGCGCTGCGCGAACAGCGCCAGCCGCGCGGACATGAATTGGCGAGTAAGCTTCTGCTTGAACAACCTCGATCAGCGATTCCCGCAGGAGTTCCAATATCGCGAGAAACGTGACTGTGACGCCCATTCGGCCTTCGGCCGGATTGAACAGGTCGGAAAACGTTTTGAAGTCGGACTGTCTGATTTTTTCAAGCACCTCGGACATGCGCTGCCGGACGGATAGCTGTTCCCGGCTGACGTGCAGGTGAGCAAACATTTCCGCCCGCGCCACTACATCCTTGAAAACAACCACAAGTTCCTTCAACGTCAAGTCCGGCAATTTAACCACGACACGGCGGTCATGGGGTTCCGCACTCGCCTGAAAAGTATCCCGCTCCATTCGAGGCAATTGACTGATGTCATTCGCTGCCGTTTTGAATCGCTCGTACTCCAGCAAACGCCTGATCAGTTCGGCCCGCGGATCGTCTTCATCCTCCTCCATGTCCTCCGATCTTGGCAGCAACATGCGTGACTTAATCTCTGCCAGCATCGCAGCCATCAGCAGATACTCAGCTGCCAGATCCAACTGAACCTCTTTCATCAGTTCGATGTACTCGACGTACTGGCGGGTAATCTCCGCAACTGGAATATCGAGAATGTCGATGTTCTGGCGGCGAATGAGATAAAGCAGCAGATCCAGCGGCCCTGCGAAAGCTTCGAGAAAAACTTCCAGCGCATGCGGAGGAATGTAAAGGTCCTGAGGTAGGCTCGTGACCGGCTCGCCTTCCACGACCGCAAATGGCATCTCCGCTTGCGCGGGATGATTGCCCGCTGCTTCCTCAGAGAGCATCGCGGTCTTCGGAGCCTCTGCCGAAGTTACGACTTTCAGCGACGGTTTGGAAACCGGTTCACGCTCACCCATCGACGGCTATCCTTAAAGTCCCACGATCGACAACATCCCTGTCGTTATAAACCTCATCACTGGGCGGATGATCATCCAGAGCGGTCCGAGCGCCGCCAAAGCGATGACTATTATAAAGCCGTATGGTTCGACGCGATCGAGTATTCCCGCCAGCTGCGGTGACACGACTTGCCGCAGCACCCGGCCGCCGTCCAGCGGCGGAATCGGTACCAAGTTAAAAACTCCCAATAAGACGTTGAAAATCAAGCCGAATTCAATCATCTCCATGAAAAAACCGGCGCTGCTACCAAGCAGCCCGCCGAATGAATCCAATAGCCGCAACATCACGGCCCAAAAGAACGCCATGACGAAGTTTGCGGCCGGCCCCGCCGCCGCCACGACGATGAGATCTCGACTGGGGTTCCGCAGGTTGCGCGGACTGATCGGTACCGGTTTGGCCCATCCGAACAAGAACGGTGAATTTACAACCAGCAGAATGGCCGGCATCAGAATCGTGCCAACCGGGTCAATATGCTTGATTGGATTGATCGTCAACCGACCGAGCATCTTTGCAGTGCTATCGCCGAGCCGGTTGGCCGCCCAACCGTGCGCAACCTCGTGCAGCGTGATGGCAAACAGGAACGGAACCGCGTAGGCGGCTATTTTCTGGATGATTACGGAAAAGGCCGCGTCAGTCATTCGGGCATTATAAAGCGGCGCCGATCAATCAGCGGATATATTGATATCGCCCCAAGCACCCTTGCCATGCCGGATGACGGATGGCGGTGCTTCGGTCAAATCGATGACAGTCGTTGGCACAATGCCGCAATTGCCGCCGTCAATCACGATGTCCACGTCCCCGGCAAGGCGCTGGAGAATATCATCCGGATCAGTTTGCGGCGTGTCGTCTCCTGGCAGCAATAAGGTTGAACTCAAAATCGGTTCAGCAAGTTCTGTAAGCAATGCTTGCGGTACGGGGTGATCCGGAACGCGTATGCCAATGGTCTTTTTCCGGGAGTTGCGCAAACGCCTCGGTACATCACGCGTCGCTTTAAGAATGAACGTGTATGGTCCCGGAGTGTGCGCTTTCAACAGCCGATAGCACCAGTTTTCAACCCGGGCATGGGTCGCAATTTCCGAAAGGTCCCGGCATATCAGAGTGAAATTGTGGTCACGGTCCGTTTGCCTGATGCGTGATATCTTGCGTAAGGCACTCCAGTTGCCCATGACGCAGCCAAACGCGTAGCAGGAGTCCGTCGGGTATACGATGAGCCCGCCCTCTCGCAGGGCTGCCGCCACCTGACGAACCCGGCGCCGCTCAGGGTTATCTGGATGAATGTGCACTAGCTGGGTCACCGCGGCATTGTACCGGCTCACGGAATGCTTAACTGTGGTGAACGGCGCGAATTGAGTATGATGCAGCTCCACTGCGCCGGGGTGACCTTAAACATGCAAACCCTTGTCGATTTTCTACCGGTCTTAGCGTTTGTACTGGCCTATTGGCTAACCAAGGATTTCTACTTCGCAATCCTGGTCATCATGGTAGCTGTCGTCATTCAGCTTGCGCTGACGTTGCTGATGAAACGCAGCATCCCCCGCTTGCTCCTGATCTCTTCCCTGCTTGTGGTCGGCTTGGGCGGAATTAGTCTGTGGCTGAACAATCCGCTGATATTCAAATGGAAACCGACCGTGCTGTACTGGTTGTTTGCCGTGCTATTTCTAGGCAGTCAGTTTATTGGCGACAAACCCATGGTTCAGCGCCTGCTGCAGTCGATTTCAAAACAACCACTGCAAATGGCCGATCACGATTGGACTTCGCTGAACCTGATGTGGGTGGTGTTCTTCTTTATTTCAGGCACGGCAAATATCGTCGTAGCCTATAGCTTTGAAGAATTCATCTGGGTCAATTTCAAATTGTTTGGCCTTATGGGCCTGACCCTGGTGTTTCTTATACTTCAGGGGGTATGGATGACCCGACGGCTCCAGGATGAGGATTTGGAACCCGACCAGCGGCAATAATGATGCTTTACGCCATTCTTAGTGAAGACGTTATGGACAGCAGTCATCTCAGGGCAACCGCGCGACAACCTCACCTGGCGCGACTCAAAGCTCTGCAAAAAACCGGTCGTTTGATTCTGGCCGGGCCACACCCATCGATCGATTCAATGGACCCCGGGACAGCCGGATTTACGGGCAGTCTCGTTATCGCTGAATTCCACAGCCTGGACGAGGCCACCACCTGGGCCAACGCGGACCCCTATGTGGAGGCCGGCGTATATTCCAAGGTCGTCGTCAAACCTTTTAAGCACGTCCTGCCATGAACGCGAACCGGATTGATATGCTGCGTGAGCAGATTACCGCCGTGCTGCAGCCCACAACCCTTGAAATTGAAGACGAAAGCCACCGCCACGCCGGCCACGCTGGTGCCAAATCGGGGATGGGCCATTTTCGCGTGAAAATCGTCTCAGAACGGTTCGAGGGCTTGCGTCCCTTGCAGCGCCACCGACTCGTCTACGGTGCGGTTGCCGAGCTGATGAAAACCGACGTGCATGCACTTAGCATCGATGCGCGGACACCGGAAGAAAACGGGACAGCGTCCCCCTAGCCTGCCCCCCGCGGAAGGTCCACAGCGACCTGTTCAGCAGGCTTTCTGAAAACGCCCTGACACCACGGCCAGCATGGCCGCGACTCCTTTGTTTGACATAATACGGCCGCCAAGCATTCGCGCATTGGCGGCGAATCTTACATAATCGGCTCATTCGCTGGTCCCTTATGTTTCGTTGTACGGACATTGCGAAGACCATATGTGGTCGATCCTACCTAATAAGCCCCTGATATAACGGCAGTTTACCTGATTTAGGAGAAACGGCTGCTAAGCCTCGGAATTTACTTATGTCGTGCTATTGACGCGACAATAATATGGGAATAATGTCCCGATTAACGGAAATTATGTCCAATAATGGATTCGACAGCTAAGCAGAGTCTGCTCGCTGCATACAGCCGACTGCTGCGGCCGCTCATAAAGATACTAATAAGAAACGGAGTGTCGTTCAGCGAATTATCTGAGGTAGCAAAAGAGACCTACGTCCACGTTGCCTCAACCGACTTCAAGGTTCCGCACCGAAAAATGTCCCAGGCCCGGATCGCGATACTGACCGGCCTAACAAGAAAAGAAGTCAATCGATTAACGACAAAGAGGGAAGGCGAAGAGGATCAGTTCCACAAGAATGTAAATCGCGTCGTTAGAGTGCTTACCGGCTGGCATACCGACTCAGGATTTACCGGACCCTATGGAATTCCGCTAGAACTGCCATTTGAAGACAAAAAACTACCGGATTTTGTAGGGCTCGTTCAGAAATTTAGTGGCGATATGTCGCCGCGAGCGATGCTAGATGAGTTACTGCGAGTTGGCGCCGTGTTTGAAACGGACGGCGGGTATTACAAGGCATTAACGCGTTTTTATCTTCCAGAGGGGATTGCTCCGGATAGTTTGGATCATTTGGCGCAAAGCGTACAGAACTACGTAACTACGATTGATAAAAACATTATTGAGGAAGACCCCAACAAACGACTTTTCGAGCGGCAAGTTTATACGGAGGATGGTATTAAGCCTGAAGACCTGCCGAGGTTTACCGCCTACGTAAAAGAAAGAGCAAAGCTACTTTTGGAAGAAATCGACAACTGGCTTTCTCAGCTGGAAAGGCCGGACTCCAAAAACGGTGACGACATCATAAGTACAGGACTAGGTATATACCAATATATCGACGAGGCTGAAAATATCGATGATGCTGAAGGTGATTAACTAGAAAAAGCGTATTGCGACTGACATAACCAGTCGAAGAAATAACAAGACAAATAACGATAACGAGATGACTCTTTTAAGACCATTCCTGGGGGGAATGCCAAATCTATCCGCATCGGCTAGTGGCCCGTCTGTGCGCATATTGATTGCGGCGTGCGCCTATCTATTGCTGCCTGCATTTTGGGCTTCTAATAGTCTAGTTGTAGAAGCTGCAACCGCAAATAGCATAGCCGTTGATGATGCTGACCAAATTGGCCAACCAGGGGTAACCTTGGTCGGGATAGATGGTGACGGGTCCTTATTGCTAACTGGTGTTTCGCATAGTGGCTCGCTGGGTCTTAAAGGCAGCGGCGTACGAGGCCTGAAGGGCAGCGGCGTACGAGGCCTGAAAGGTAGCGGCGTGCGTGGTCTTAAAGGCAGCGGCGTACGAGGCCTGAAAGGTAGCGGCGTGCTTGGTCTTAAAGGCAGCGGCGTACGAGGCCTGAAAGGTAGCGGCGTACGTGGTCTTAAAGGCAGCGGCGTACGTAGCGTTAC
>JAPUGB010000117.1 GCA_027293165.1 Gammaproteobacteria bacterium | reverse complement strand
CCGCCTTGGATCATGAAATTCGGAATGACACGATGAAAGCTGATGCCATCATAGAAACCGGCTCGAGCCAGGAACACAAAATTATTAACCGTCTTCGGGGCGTGGTCTGTATACAGATCAAGATCAATTGTGCCTTTGCTTGTTTCCAGTACGCAGCTGTAGCTCTTGGCGTTGTCGAGCTGCATCTCCGGAGGTGTGTCCCAGCTTTGAGTCATTGATAGATCTCCCGCAATGTTATAAATACGCTTTGAACCAACCAGGGAATCGCCGCATCGGTCGTTTCATCCGGAGACAGCGCTGTCCTGCATGTCCCTGCCAAGTTCCAGGCTGCCGACCAATTCGTCCAGCCCGGTCGAGCCATGATTATCCAGATACTCCACCATACCGGCATTAATGGTTTTACAGACCAACGGATCGTAGAACAGTGCCGTACCGATACCGATGGTGCTTGATCCGGCAATAATGAATTCGAGCGCGTCGTTTACCGTTGTTATACCGCCTTGCCCAATAATCGGTATGCCGTGCTTCGCGGCAACTTCGTAGACTTGTTTCACTTTCAGCAACGCGATCGGCCTGATTGCTGGCCCGGACAATCCACCCTGCACGTTGCCAATGATCGGTGTACGCGTCTCGGTATCTATAGCCATGCCCGTGATCGTGTTGATGACGGCCAGCCCGTCGCTGCCGGCTTCGATGCACCGGCGCGCATTTTCCTGGATGTCTGTTTGGTTCGGCGAAAGCTTTGCGATGATTGGTTTCGTGGTCGCTGTGCGGCAGGCGGCGATGACCCGTGCGGACATTTCAGGATAATTGCCGAATGACACGCCGCCCTCTTTGATATTAGGGCAGGAGATATTGATCTCTATCGCATCGATAGGGGAGTCATCGAAGCGGCGCGTTACTTCGGCGTAATCATCAATAGTTGAACCGCAGACGTTGGCAATAAAACGCGTTTCGGAAAAATCGAGCTTCGGGAGGATATCGGCTATGACCGCATCAACTCCGGGATTCTGGAGTCCAATGGCATTTAGCATACCCATCGGGGTTTCCCAGACGCGATGCGGCGGATTGCCGAGCCGCGGCTCCAGCGTCGTACCCTTGAGTACGATTGCACCGGCGGCGGCGTTCGAGAAGCCGGCGACCCGGGTGTATTCTTCGCCGAAGCCGACGCAACCGGACAGCAGTACGATGGGAGAGTTGAACTGCATGCCGCAGAAATTGATCGAGAGCTTGCTGTTTTCGGGTCCCGGGTGGGCTGTCATTGATGTTTGACCTAATTCTCTATCAGCCGGAAATACCGCCGAACACCGGCAATATCATACGCGTTTGCGCGAACACAGGCACAAGGCTGCACCTCGTCGAACCGTTGGGTTTCGATATGGAGGATCGGCGGTTGCGCCGGGCGGGGCTGGATTATCGGGAGTGGGCGAACGTTGTGCAGTATGCGTCGCTGGATCAGTGCCTGGATCAGCTACCCGGGGCCAGGGTATTTGCCTGTTCCACGCGCGGCACGGTCAGTTACACGGAAAACGCGTATCGACCGGATGACGTATTTTTGTTTGGGCCCGAAACACGCGGACTCCCGCAGGATCTGCTGGCCAGCATGTCCCCTGGTCGGACTCTGCGAATCCCGATGCGTTCCGGTAGCCGCAGTCTGAACCTCTCGAACGCGGTCGCGGTAGTGCTCTACGAAGCTTGGCGTCAGCTGGAATTTGAAGGCGGAAATTGAACCACCGTATCGAACTTCATTAAGGTCCGGCGCGTCGCCGGAACTTCATTGAACTTAGCCGACAGGCACCGCGCGAATGCTCCGGCGCTCTTCGCATTCACCCGGCGCCTGCGGCTCAGGGCAGCGAACGATCAGGATTCGGGTTTCAGTGCGCGCCCCATCAAGTTTCTTACGGCTTCATCAGGCGGGGAGCCTTCGTAAAGCGTTTGGTAGACCTGCTCACAAATCGGCATTTCGACACCTTCACGTGCCGCGACTTCTCGCACCGACCTTGCTGCGTTAACGCCTTCGACCACTTGTTGAATGTCTTTGCTCGCTTGGTCGATGCTTTTACCGGCGGCTAGTGCCAGACCCATGCGCCGATTTCGCGACTGGTTATCGGTGCAGGTCAAAACCAAGTCACCCATGCCGGACAGGCCCATGAACGTATCGGCCGATGCACCCAGGGCTACCCCGAGTCGAGTCATTTCCGCAAGACCGCGGGTAATCAACGCAACTCGGGTGTTGGCCCCGAATCCCAAGCCGTCGGAAAACCCGGTGGCGATCGCCAGCACGTTCTTGACGGCGCCGCCTACCTCGACGCCGATCATGTCGTCAGACGTGTAAGCCCGGAAACTTCGGTCCGAAAGTTGCTGGGCCAGCTGTTCGGCGAACGCCGCATCGGTAGCGGCGACAGTCATTGCAGTCGGCAAGCCCTCGCCGACTTCGCTGGCAAAGGTGGGACCGGAAAGCACTGCCAGCGGAGTGTGATCCCCGAGCACCGACTGCGCCACTTCGTGGGGCAACATTCCGGTTCTCATCTCGAACCCCTTGGTAGCCCAGGCAACCCGCGAGCCTTCGGACATATCATTGCCGATGCGTTCGAGTACCTCGCGCAGTGCGTGGCTGGGCACGCATAGCAGGAAGTCGCTATGTGTATTCAGCACCTCCTGCAGGTCTGTGCAAACCTGTACCGCATCGGGCAACTCGATTTCCGGCAAGTAGCGGCTGTTGCGGCGCGCCGATGACATTTCCGCCATGACGTCTGCTTCGATTCCCCAGATTGCCGGTTGCTGGCCGGCCCGCGCCAGTTGAATTGCGAGCGCGGTGCCCCACGACCCGGTTCCGATTACCGCTACCGACGACGCTGTCGTTGCCGTATCCACTCCTTACAGATGCGAATGGCGCCCAAATCAGGCGGTTTGTTCCGACTCGGCGGCTTGAGCGTAGAGCGCGTCGAAATTGATCGGCTGCAACATCAATGGAGGAAATCCGCCGCGGCCTACCGCCGATGAAATCCCCTCCCTGGCGTACGGAAACAGTGTCGCAGGGCAATACGTCGCCAGCAAACCTTTGGTGTCTTCCTCCGGGTAACCCTTGATCAGAAATATTCCGGCTTGCTCGAGCTCTACCAGAAACACTGATTGTTCCCCGTTTTTGGCATGAATACTCAGATGCAACACCACCTCGTAGGTCTCATCGGCCAATTGGCGATGCGAGCTCTTGATGTTCATTTGTGTGTCGGTATCTAGTTTTTGGTCATTGAACACGTCCGGGGTATTGGGAGCTTCGTACGAAAGATCCTTGATATATAACTGCTGCAACAGAAATTGTTTTTCGTCCGCTCCCGCGCCGTTGCCGCCAGACGCTTTTTCTGTTTCGCTTATCGCGCCTTTACTAGCCTTAGTCTTTTTGCTCATTTTAATATCCACCGTTCCCCGTGTTTATTTCGTCGGCACAATACCCAGCAAGGCAGGCAGTGTCGTACACCGCGACGCGGTGCGTTGGGGGCGCTTCAGGCCGTTCCTCACGAACCGTTTTCATTGTTTACGACCGGGAGATTCTCCTGACGCCAGGCCGCGATTCCGCCTTTAAGGCTGAACACGTTCTCGATTCCGGATTTGCGCAGGGCCGCAGCGGCCCGGGCGCTCTGATTTCCAACGTCGCAGATTAGCAGAACCGCTTTTTTCTTTTTCATTTTATCTGCCGCCCCGGCCAGTAGCTCGTCCGGGGTTATGCGACGTGACTCAACGATGTGCCCGTTGTTAAAACTCGATTCTTCGCGTACGTCTACGACCACTGCCCCCTGGTTGATCATATGTACGGCATCAGCTGCGGAAATGCTGCCCAGCTTCTGGCTTTTCAGGCGCAATTCGTTGAACAGGACCGCAAACGCTGTAGCAATCAGGGCGCTGACCAGCAATGCGTTGTTCGATGTGAATTCGGCCAGTTGATCCATTGTCATCTTCCGTCAGTGGCCGCGGATTATAACCCGGATGCCCGGATGTAGACGCTAGTTGCCTGGTACGGTGGTATCGCCACGACGTGGGTTATCGCCTAAACTCGCCAGCCCATGGGCGGGACCTTCACGACAATTATTCTGGTGGTTCTCCTTGCACCAGTGGCCGGCGCCGCGGGCGCCGAGGCCGAGGATGCCGAGCGTGATCTGGAAGCGCTGCGGCAACGCATTGAATTGTTGCAATCGGAACTTACTGATGCGGGAAAACGCCGCAGCGAAGCGCAGGCAGCTTTGCGGCAAGTTGAACTCGCCGAGCAGGCAGTGCGCCGCGAGCTTGCGGCACTGCGCGAAAGACAATCCGAGGCCAAGGCCCGTAAACTGGAACTGGAGCGGCGATCACGCGCGCAGCAGGCGCAATTGGACCGGCAACGGGGAATTCTGGGGAAGCAATTGCGACTCGCTTACGTTGAAGGTCGCGAAGAGTGGTTGCGGTTGGTGCTTAGTCAGCACGATCCGGCCAGTCTCGGTCGGCAGCTGGCCTACTACGGCTATTTCAACCGGTACCGCAGCGAAATCATTGAGGTTATCCGGCAGCAGTTGCACGAGCTGGTGGAGATTTCGTCTGCCCTCGCGGCGGAAGTTCAAAAACTTGCGATTTTTGAACAAGAGCAGACACAGCAACTTGCGGAACTTGCCACGGCCCGGGAACAACGCGCCACGCTCGTCGCGTCGATTGATCGGGGCATTGACGCGGCGGGTTCGGAAATTTACGACCTGAAGCAGCAGGAAGAGGAACTGCGGGATCTGTTGAACAGGTTGGCGAGCATCGCGGCTGGTTTCCCCGCAGGAGACGGTGAACCGTTCAGCGCACATCGCGGCTCGATGGCCTGGCCTGCGGCCGGTCGGGTGGTTCGAAGCTTCGGGCAGCCCAAAGCCGATGGCAGACTGCGATGGACGGGTGTGCTGGTGGAGGCGCCGGCCGGCACGGATGTGCGGGCGATTTACAACGGACGCGTGGTTTTTTCCGATTGGTTGCAGGGCATGGGGTTGCTGTTGATTGTGGAGCATGGAGAGGGCTACCTCAGTCTCTATGGCCACAATCACGATCTGCTGAAGGAAGTCGGCGACTGGGTGCTGCCGGGAGACGTAATTGCACACGTCGGTGACAGCGGCGGGCAGGCTTCGGCAGCCCTGTATTTCGAGATCCGCAAAGACGGTACTCCAGTCAATCCGCAACCGTGGATCCGTTGATTCATTGGACTCAGTAGACGGGTCGCGAGCACCGTAGAATTGTCGGAATGATTGGACATAAGCGGCCTGGACCGGCTTGCCGTTCAACCGCTGTTGTCCCTGTGCTATTGTGCGGATTGGATAACGCGTCACGACGGAGCATCGAATGTCGTTGACCTTAAGAGGCGCTCTGGTGCTGGGAATCGGCGCAGCACTGGGATTAACGCTCTCGCTCGGAGCTGGTGTGCTGGCCGAGCGTAATACAGCCGAAAATACTCTTCCCTGGGACGAAGCGCGGTTACTGGCCGAGGTGCTGGAGCGCGTCAAACAGGAATATGTCGAGCCCGTGGACGACAGCGTGCTGATCGAAAGCGCGGTGCGAGGCATGGTTACCGATCTCGACCCACATTCTCAGTTCCTGGACAGCGATGAGTACGAAGAGATTCGTATCAGCACCACCGGCAATTACTCCGGGGTTGGTCTAGAGGTTCACATGGACGGCGGCATCGTTACCGTTGTGGCGCCGATCGAAGGCACACCAGCCGAACGGGCAGGAATCAAGTCCGGCGATCGCATCATGGCCATCGATGACATCACCGTGGACGAACAGAAGGTACACGACACCATTTCCCGTATGCGCGGTAAAGCCGGTACGCGGGTAAAAATCACGGTACACCGGGAATTCGAGCCGGAACAGCTCGAATTTACCGTGATTCGCGGCCATGTGCAGGTCAAAAGCGTACGAGCGGCATTGCTGCAACCGGATTATGGTTACGTCAGGATCACCCACTTCAGTGAGACCACCTACAAGGATCTGCGTAAAGCGGTTACTCAGTTGAAGCGCTCAAGCCGGGGAGAGCTCCAAGGCCTGATTCTTGATTTGCGCGACAATCCCGGAGGTGTCCTGGACGCTGCGGTCGATGTTTCCGATGCTTTCCTGAACAGTGGCGTAATTGTTTCGGCCGACGGACGCGGCCCGCACGCCAGCTTCACTCACGACGCTCGAAATGGCGATATTCTGAATGGCGCCGACCTTGTCGTGCTGGTCAACGGCGGTTCTGCATCTACCTCGGAGATAGTTGCCGGTGCGATGCAGGACCACGGTCGGGCAACTATCGTCGGCAGCCAGACATTCGGCAAAGGTTCGGTGCAGACTGTCATGCCGTTGTCCAATGGACGCGCAATCAAACTAACCACGTCGCGTTATTTCAGGCCGTCCGGCGATTCGATTCATGAACAGGGCGTCACTCCCGACATTCTTCTGGACTCGGCCGACGTGGAGAACCTGACCGCCGGAGTACTTGAGCACCGTACTGACGAAGGTGCGGCGTTACTCCAGCACGATGCGGAACTGCGGGAGGCGCTTGATGTGCTGAAAGGTGAACGCATCATGCACAGCAAGGCGCCTTGATCGTCACGACAACGTATCCGAAATGACCTAATGTTTGCGCCGGCTATTTAGCCGCAGGGCATACTACGTCGTGGCCGCCTGGGTCGGCCGGCGCGTAACGGGCGCTAGTCACGTCGTTGACGGATCATTAACGGGAGCCGCAGGCGCGGACAAGGTCTCACGCAAGCTATCAATGTCCGTACAAGCAAGACAGAGCCGCCACCGCTCCACGGACGGAATCCGGTCGTTGCACATTGCTCGCAGAGTCAGCGCTGTCGAAGGTTTGTTGATAGTGCTGGCGGTACTGCACTTCTTTGTTCAGCAGAACGTCGTCGCGTACCCGGTGGTCACCTTTCTCGTTCTAGGCGGATTCACGTCGATTGTTTTTCTGTTTCAATTTACCCCGCTGTTGACCGGCCGGCTGCAGCTAAGGCTTCGGCTCGATTGCCTCCTGATGATCGTTTTCATAACTTTGGTGCTGGTCCTATCGGACGACCCTCGCGGCTCCTTTCAGAATCTGTACCTGGTGCCAATTGTGACCAGCGCCCTGGTAGTCGGAGGCTCGGCGACCGTTGCCAGCATACTGCTGGTGACGACGTGTCTTGTGGTGCTGGACCAGCTGGGCGGGTATGGCGCGTTGACGGTGGACTACGGAGTGACGCTGCTGGTGGAGCTCGCGCCGGCCGTGCTGGTAGCGTTTCTGGTGTTGGCACTCGCGGGTGAATTCAGTTCGGCACAGAGCCGCATAAAGTCGCTGGCCGCTCAGGATGATCTGACTAAATTGTTTAACATGAAGACCTTCATGCGATTGCTGCAGGTCGTGCACACGCACGCTGAGCGTACCAGCGCACCCTACAGCGTGTTGATGGTCGATTTAGATGCTCTTAAGTCGCTAAATGATCGTTTCGGACACGAGCAGGGGGATCGCGCGCTGCAGGCAGTTGCCGATGCGCTCAGGCGCAGCACTCGAACCGACGACCTGATCGCCCGCTACGGTGGTGACGAATTCACCGTGTGCTTGGTTGGAGCGGACCAGGCGACCGCGCAATCCGTGGCCCACAGAATCCGTCACAATGTCTATCGGACTACGATGGATTTTTCAGAGGAGATCCGGCGTCTGACGGTCAGCATAGGCACGGGCACATTTCCGGAGGACGCTGGCACTGTCCGTGAAATCCTTCAACATGCCGATAGAGCAATGTATGAGGACAAACAACTCCATCAATTGACGACCGCGGAGGAGGCGCCGGACAGCCGGTCGCAGGCAATGGATGAAGATTCATAGATGGTTAATTCATATCTGGGCCAAATTCTGATTGTTGGTGCCGGGGGATTCATTGGCTCCAGTCTACGATTTGTCATCGGTGGCGCCGTCCACAGAATGGAGATGTTCGCGACCTTCCCACTCGGCACATTGGTCGTCAACGTAATGGGCTGTTTACTGATCGGGTTTCTCGGTGGGCTGGCGGAAATTCGCGGGGTGCTGGATCCTGCCCAACGCCTGTTTCTGCTAATCGGAGTCCTCGGCGGCTTCACTACATTTTCGACCTTTGCTTTTGAGACTTTCGAACTGGCACAGGATGCCGAGATGTTAGGCGCAGCGATCAATACGTTGCTGCAGGTACTGCTGGGATTCGGCGCCGCGTGGCTTGGATACCTCGGCGCACGCTTTATTTGATGGGTGACATGGTGTTACCAACCCAGGGCCAATTGCTTCGAATCTTTGTGAATGAAGTTGACAAGCACAAAGGCCTGCCGACTTACGAATGGATCCTCGGGGAAGCGAGGAGACAGGGCCTAGCCGGCGCGACTGTGCTAAGGGGCCTGCAAGGATTCGGGGCGCACAGTCATGTGCACACGGCCAAGGTATTGCGTCTGTCGGCAGATTTGCCGATCATTATCGAAATCGTTGATACGACGGAAAAGATTGAAGCCTTCCTCCCGTCTATCGAGGAAGCGGTGCCAGAAGGGCTCGCGACTCTGGAGAAAGTCGACATTCGCTTTTACCGCAGTCGCAAATGAACACGGCGCTCGATCTGCATGATCAGCAAACACTGCCACCGTTCGCGTGTCGGTGTATCACAGAGCGGCCGGCTTACCGGGGGCTTTCACTAGGAATCGGCAAGCGCGGCCCGGATCCGTTCCGCGTGATCTTCAAGGATTGCTGTGTCGGCCATGCCACGGCCATGCCGCCGGAGATCGGTGCCGGCATACCGCGGGATGATATGCATGTGGATATGGAATACGGATTGCCCGGCGGCAGAACCGTTGAACTGGGTCACGATGATGCCATCCGGCTTGAACGCTGCCCGCACGGCGCGCGCTACGATTTGGGTTGACTGGAACAAGGTGCCGGCTATCGATGGCTCCAGGTCGAACAGGTTCTCGGCCGGCGCTTTCGGCAACACCAGCGTATGCCCGTCGGACTGGGGCATGAGGTCGAGAAACGCCAGGGCATTGTCGTTTTCGTAAACGCGATAGGCGTCGGCCTCGCCGCGCAGAATTTTGGCAAATATATTGTTGTCGTCATATGCCATGGTATGGCCTCCTCTGGCTGTGCTTCGGCGCGGTTGCTACGCTTTCGCGAATCGCAGGGTAGTGCGCGTTGCTTGCAGGATATTAACGTTGGTTGGACGAGACAAGCCCGGCGGTATCGGGGCAGAATGTAGACCGAATGACAGGCGGACAGACCGTGGAGGTCCATGACAATGAGCCAGGAGCGCACGCGACCCGACGCCAATAACTGTTTTGTCTGCGGCCCGGACAACCCGATCGGACTGCGCCTGGTATTCCGGATGGATGGAAACGTCTGTCGCTCTGAATTCACGCCGGATCAGCGGCACGTCGGCTTTGATGGTATGACGCACGGAGGCATCCTCTACAGCGCACTCGACGACGTCATGGCCAACTGGCTGTTCCTGCAGGGGGCCCGCGGCTACACGGCGCGATGTGAGGTGCGCTACCGTGAACCGTTGGACATCGGCACCGAAGTGCAGCTGGAAGGACGCCTCGAACGCCGCAAAGCGCGGCTGGCAATCCTGGCAGCTCGGGCCGTCAGGACGGTCGACGGCAAATCCGTTGCCGAAGCACAAGCCAGCTTCATGATCGAATAATCCGGCGG
>JAPUGB010000116.1 GCA_027293165.1 Gammaproteobacteria bacterium | reverse complement strand
ACGTGCGCCGTGGCGATCGTGATGCCCCGCTCGCGCTCTTCCGGCGCATTGTCGATATCATCAAACTCCTTCACGTCACCACCGTGTTGCGCCGACATCACCTTGGTCAGCGCCGCCGTCAGCGTCGTCTTCCCATGATCCACGTGACCTATCGTCCCCACGTTTACGTGCGGCTTGGTTCGCTGAAATTTCTCCTTAGCCATCGACTGATCTCCAGATTTATTCGCTTAGTCTTTACTGATAACCGCATCGGCCACGTTAGCTGGCACTTTAGCGTATTTTGAGAATTCCATTGAATAGGTGGCCCGACCCTGGCTCATCGAGCGCAGATCGGTCGCATAGCCAAACATCTCAGCCAGTGGAACCTCTGCTTTGATGATTTTACCCGCTGGTGACTCATCCATACCCTGCAACACCCCTCGGCGCCGGTTGATGTCTCCGTTAACATCGCCCATATATTCGTCGGGGCTTACGACCTCGACGCTCATGATTGGCTCAAGCAGAACCGGCTTAGCTTTCTTTGCACCCTCTTTGAAGGCCATCGAACCGGCAATCTTAAACGCCACTTCGCTGGAATCGACATCGTGGTAGGAGCCATCGTACAGGGTGACCCTGACATCGACGACCGGATAACCGGCAATAACACCACTGCCCATTTGCTCGATCACGCCTTTGTTGACGGCAGAAATATATTCCCTGGGAACCGCGCCACCCACGATTTCGTTGACGAACTCGTATCCGTCACCGGCCCGCATCGGTTCGATGCGCAGATATACATGACCGTATTGCCCGCGCCCACCGGACTGTCGCACAAATTTTCCTTCCTGCTCGATCGATTTCCGGATGGTCTCACGATAGGCGACCTGTGGTTTGCCGACATTAGCGTCCACTTTGAACTCACGTTTCATGCGGTCAACAATGATGTCCAGGTGCAATTCGCCCATGCCTGAGATGATTGTCTGACTCGTCTCTTCGTCGGTCCGCACTCGAAATGATGGATCCTCATGCGCCAGCTTCTGCAGCGCGACACCCATTTTTTCCTGGTCCGCCTTGGTCTTCGGTTCCACCGCAACCGAGATCACCGGTTCCGGGAATTCCATCCGCTCCAGCGTGATGACATTCTTGATATCGACGAGGCTGTCACCCGTCGTGACATCTTTCAGGCCAACCGCGGCAGCGATATCGCCAGCGCGGACTTCTTTGATCTCTTCGCGATCGTTGGAGTGCATTTGCAGCAGCCTGCCGATGCGCTCCTTTTTACCTTTCGCGGAGTTGTAAATCGTGTCGCCAGAATTCAGTGTTCCCGAATAGACCCGGAAAAACGTCAGATTCCCGACAAAGGGATCGGTGGCAATTTTGAATGCCAAAGCGGCAAACGGTTGTTCATCGTCAGCGCTTCGTTCTGCCTGGGTGTCGTCGTCCAAAATACCCGTGACCGGGGGCACGTCCAGCGGCGATGGCATGAAATTGACGATCGCGTCCAGCACCGCCTGAACACCTTTGTTCTTGAACGCCGAGCCACACGTGGTCACGACGATCTCGTTTTTAACGGTGCGGATCCGCAGACCCCGGCGGATTTCCTCCTCACTGAGGTCACCGTCTTCGAGGTATTTTTCCAGCAATGACTCTTCAGCTTCGGCCGCAGCCTCGACCATCTTTTCTCGCCATTCCTGCGCTGTTGCCTGCAGGTCCTCGGGAATATCCCTAATCTCGAAATTCGTGCCCTGAGTCTCGTCGTCCCAGTAGATGGCCTCCATACGAATCAGATCAATGACGCCCACAAAGTCATCTTCGGCTCCAACCGGCAGCTGAATTGGAACCGGGTTTCCCCCGAGGCGGTCCTTGATCTGTTTTACTACGCGGAGATAATCGGCTCCGGCACGATCCATCTTGTTGATGAAAGCCATGCGCGGAACTTTGTACTTGTTAGCCTGGCGCCAGACCGTCTCGGATTGTGGCTCTACCCCACCGACGGAACAGAACACTGCAACGGCACTGTCCAGCACCCGTAACGAACGTTCTACCTCGATTGTGAAGTCAACGTGCCCAGGAGTATCGATGATATTGATTCGATATTCGGGGAACTGATTACTCATACCGCTCCAGAAACAGGTAGTCGCGGCTGAGGTAATCGTGATCCCACGTTCCTGTTCCTGTTCCATCCAGTCCATGACGGCAGCACCGTCATGGACTTCGCCGAGCTTGTGGGAAACGCCAGTATAAAAGAGGATGCGCTCAGTCGTGGTCGTCTTGCCGGCATCGATGTGGGCCATGATGCCGATGTTGCGATACCGCTCGATAGGTGTAGTACGTGCCACGCTTCGTGTCCTTCGAAATCAATCTCAGCTCTGGCACGGCTTACCAGCGGTAATGTGAGAAGGCTTTGTTAGCCTCTGCCATTCGGTGTGTGTCTTCCCGTTTCTTGACAGCCGTGCCGCGATTCTCGGCAGCATCCATCAATTCATGGGCTAAGCGATAGGCCATTGATTTTTCGCCTCGGCTCCGCGCTGCGTCAATAACCCATCGCATCGCGAGCGTCTCGCGCCGAATGGCCCGGACCTCGATCGGCACCTGGTAAGTCGCTCCACCGACCCGACGGGACTTCACCTCGACCATCGGCTTTACGTTGTCCAGTGCCTGCGTCAGCACCTCGACGGCTTGTTCCTCGGTTTGACCGCTACGCTCAGAAATTCGCTCAAGGGCTCCATAGACAATCTGTTCAGCAACAGATTTCTTGCCACTGCGCATCACCATGTTGATGAACTTCGCCAATCGCTGGCTGCCATGTTTGGGGTCTGGCAGAAGCGATCGCCTTGGTGCTTGGGCTCGTCTTGACATATCCGGTCTCGGGGATGCTACTGAGTGTTACTTCTTGGGCCGCTTGGCCCCGTACTTACTGCGCCCCTGGCGCCGGTCCGATACGCCCGCACAATCCAGCGTTCCACGCACCGTGTGATAGCGCACGCCCGGCAGGTCTTTGACGCGGCCACCTCGAATCAGCACCACGGAATGCTCCTGCAGGTTGTGACCCTCGCCACCAATGTAGCTGGTAACTTCGAAACCGTTAGTCAATCGAACCCGGGCGACCTTGCGCAGTGCGGAGTTTGGCTTTTTGGGGGTCGTCGTATAAACGCGGGTACAAACCCCACGTTTTTGCGGACTCGCCTGCAACGCCGGCACATTATTCTTCACCGGCTTTGTTCGCCGTTGCTTTCGCACCAATTGGTTGACAGTTGCCATTCAGTTGCTCTCTTACCATTCATTCGCGCACATAAACGTCAGCCCGAATGCGGCATCCTCACTGGAGATCCTACATCCGAGCCAACGAAGGGGACGGGAACAAAAACCCGTCGTATTCTTGTTTTGCGTCGTGAAACGCCCCGCCTTTCGCGGGACCGGAATTGTATTGGCGCCGCTTGAGGCCTGTCAAGCGACGCCAGTACCAGCCATCCTAGCCCGTGGTCGCTTCTGCGCCTTCGGCCGCAGAATCCCCAGCCGTTGGCTCCTCAATGGAGATCTCGACGGCGACTTCGGGACCCGCTGCCACACTAGTCTCCATCTCCAGGACCCTCAATTCCTCGGCCAACATTTCCTCGCGCGTACGGCGCTGGTCGGCATGGTGACTGAACCCGGTTCCCGCCGGAATCAGGCGCCCGACGATGACGTTTTCCTTCAAGCCACGCAGATCATCCCGCAAGCCTTTAACGGCCGCCTCGGTCAGAACCCTGGTGGTTTCCTGGAAGGAAGCGGCAGATATAAACGACGCCGTTGCCAGCGAGGCCTTGGTGATCCCCAACAGCAATGGACCAAACTGCGCCGGCTCCTGCTTCTGCACCTCAATGGCCTCGTTCAGTTCCAGCACCTTCGAGCGGTCGAGTTGCTCGCCGCGCAGCAGGGTCGTTTCGCCGGCATCCAAAATCTCAACCTTACGCAACATCTGGCGAATGATAACTTCAATATGCTTGTCGTTGATTTTGACACCCTGCAGACGATATACGTCCTGAATCTCGCGCACCAAATACTCGGCAAGCGGCTCCACGCCCTGCAGCCGAAGAATGTCGTGTGGATTCAGCTCACCGTCGGCGATGACCTCGCCCCGCTCAACCTGCTCACCCTCGAACACGCTGAGATGCCGCCATTTGGGAATCAAGTTCTCGTGTTTCTCACCCTTATCATCCGTGATGACGAGTCTGCGTTTGCCTTTGGTTTCTTTACCGAAGCTCACCGTTCCACTGTACTCTGCCAGGATCGCGGGGTCCTTGGGCTTGCGCGCCTCGAACAGATCCGCAATCCTGGGCAGTCCACCGGTAATGTCACGCGTTTTGGAACTCTCCTGCGGAATGCGTGCAATGACGTCGCCGACAGACACCTTGGCGCCATCCGCCATATTGACCAGCGCGCCGGATGGCAGAGCATAGACGGCCGGTATATCGGTATTGGCGAAGCAGATCTCCTTGCCTTTACCGTCTACGAGCTTTGCCGTTGGCCGCAAATCACGGCCGCTGGCGCCACGTTGTTTCGGATCCAGCACGACAATACTGGTCAACCCCGTCATTTCGTCTTCCTGCTCGGCAACCGTCACGCCGTCGACGAAATCCTCGAAACGCAGGAAACCGGACACTTCGGATATGACCGGATGAGTATGTGGATCCCAGGTCGCGACGATTTGAGCAGCCTCGGCCTGATCACCGTCTGCGACCGATATGACGGCCCCATAGGGAATCTTGTAACGCTCCCGTTCGCGGCCGTAGTCATCCATGACGCCGATCTCACCGGAGCGACTCACCGCGACCAGGTAACCCTTCTCGTGCCGCACCGTCTTAACGTTGTGCAGACGCACGACGCCTCCGCGCTTGACCTCCACACTGTTTACGGCCGCTGCGCGTGACGCTGCACCACCGATATGGAACGTACGCATGGTGAGCTGGGTCCCCGGCTCCCCAATCGATTGGGCGGCGATCACGCCGACGGCCTCACCGATGTTGATCCGATGCCCACGGGCAAGGTCTCGCCCATAGCACTTGGAACACACGCCATACCGCGTTTCGCAGGAAATCGCAGAGCGGACCTTGACCTGATCGACCCCGCTTTCTTCGAGTATTCCAACCTTCTGCTCGTCCAGAAGTTCGCCTCCATTGAGTATCAGTTCGTCCGTATCTGGCCGCCGCACAGACTGAGCCAAAACCCGGCCCAGCACTCGTTCCTGCAGCGTTTCAACCACATCACCGCCTTCGACCAGCGGTGTCACCCACAATCCGTTGTCCGTCTCGCAATCCACCTCGGTCACCACCAGGTCCTGAGCAACATCCACCAGCCGGCGGGTCAGATAACCTGAGTTGGCGGTTTTTAGTGCCGTATCGGCAAGGCCCTTGCGTGCACCATGAGTCGAGATGAAGTATTGCAGGACATCCAGTCCCTCGCGAAAATTAGCCGTGATAGGCGTCTCGATAATTGAGCCGTCGGGTTTTGCCATCAATCCGCGCATTCCGGCCAGCTGCCGAATCTGGGCCGCCGATCCTCGCGCACCAGAATCAGCCATCATGAAAATAGAATTAAACGAAGGCTGCTCGATTTCATTGCCGGCTGCATCGACAACCAACTCGGTACCCAATTTGTCCATCATCGCCTTGGCGACCTGATCATTGGTGCGGGACCAGATGTCGACGACCTTGTTGTAACGCTCGCCATCCGTCACCAGACCACTCGCATACTGATCTTGAATGTCTTTGACTTCGGCGTCCGCGGATTCCAGTATTTTGCCCTTGTCCTCCGGCACGACCATGTCGTTTACGCCAATCGAAAGGCCTCCGCGTGTCGCGTAGCTAAATCCCATATACATAAGCTGATCCGCAAACACGACGGTTTCTTTTAAACCGACCGTGCGGTAGCAAATATTGATCAACTCGGAGATCGCCTTCTTCGTCATATCCCGATTAATCAAATCGAAGCTGAGACCGCGTGGCAGAAGCTCGGACAACAACGCCCGGCCCACTGTCGTATCGGCAATTCGCTCAGCTGTGACTGCAACACCGGACTCATCGGCATCCGTGCTGGTGATGCGAACTTTGACCCGTGCGTGCAATGCAACGTCGCGGTTCTGACGTGCCCGATGCACCTCGTTCACGTCGGTGAAAATCATTCCCTCGCCTTTGGCATTGATTCGCTCACGAGTCATGTAGTACAAGCCCAGCACGACGTCTTGCGATGGCACGATTATGGGTTCGCCGTTTGCGGGCGACAGTATGTTGTTCGAGGCCATCATCAATGCACGCGACTCGAGTTGCGCTTCGATAGACAAGGGCACATGGACAGCCATCTGGTCGCCATCGAAGTCGGCGTTAAATGCGGTACAGACCAGCGGATGCAGCTGAATCGCCTTGCCTTCGATCAGAACCGGCTCAAATGCCTGAATACCAAGTCTATGCAGCGTCGGTGCACGGTTCAGCAGCACCGGGTGCTCGCGAATGACCTCCTCGAGAATGTCCCAGACCTCGGGACCCTCTCGCTCAACCAGGCGCTTGGCCGCCTTGATGGTTGTCGCTTCGCCACGCAGTTGCAGCTTGCTAAATATGAACGGCTTGAACAATTCCAGAGCCATTTTTTTCGGCAGACCGCACTGATGTAATTTCAGGGTCGGACCGACCACGATGACCGAACGACCCGAATAATCGACACGCTTGCCAAGCAGATTCTGACGAAAGCGACCCTGTTTACCCTTGATCATGTCCGCCAGAGATTTCAGCGGCCGCTTGTTGGTCCCGGTAATTGCGCGGCCACGACGTCCATTGTCGAGCAATGCGTCGACTGACTCCTGCAACATTCGCTTTTCGTTACGCACGATAATGTCCGGCGCGTTCAACTCGAGCAACCGACGCAGACGATTGTTGCGATTGATCACCCGCCGGTATAAATCATTCAGATCCGAGGTAGCGAATCGGCCACCATCCAGCGGTACGAGTGGGCGAAGGTCGGGCGGCAATACCGGCAGGACGGTCAATACCATGTGCTCGGGCTTGATGCCCGAGCCCATGAAAGATTCGAGTAATTTCAGACGCTTGGACAAGCGTTTGATCTTCGTTTCCGATGAGGTGGCGTCGATATCCTCCCGAACTTTGACCATATCGGTCTGCAAATCAATCGTGCGCAGCATTTCGTGAATAGCCTCGGCACCCATGCGTGCGTCGAACTCATCGCCATACTCTTCGATTGCTTCCAGGTATTGCTCGTCCGTCATCAAGCTGCAGCGCTCGAGCGGTGTCATCCCTTCATCGATAACGACGAATGCCTCGAAATACAGCACGCGCTCAATCTCCCGCAGTGTCATGTCGAGCATCAATCCGATACGGGATGGTAAGGACTTCAGGAACCAGATATGCGCAACGGGGCTCGCGAGCTCGATATGTGCCATGCGCTCGCGTCGAACCTTGGTCTGAGTGACCTCTACGCCGCACTTTTCACATACGACACCGCGATGCTTGAGCCGCTTGTACTTCCCGCAAAGACACTCGTAGTCCTTGATAGGCCCAAAAATTTTCGCGCAGAACAACCCGTCACGTTCTGGTTTGAACGTCCGGTAGTTGATCGTCTCCGGTTTCTTGACCTCGCCGAATGACCACGATCGGATCATCTCCGGTGATGCCAGACCGATGCGAATCGCATCGAAATCCTCAACCGTGCTTTGCTGTCTGAATAGTTTCAGTAAATCTCGCATGAGTCACCTGTAGGCTTATCGCCAGTTTTCGCTTCGACCCGCTAGTCCTTCTCAAGCTCGATGTTAATTGCAAGGGATCGAATTTCTTTGACCAGCACGTTAAATGATTCCGGCATGCCCGCGTCCATCTCGTGCGTCCCGTCCACGATGTTCTTGTACATCTTGGTACGGCCCTGTACATCGTCCGACTTGACCGTCAGCATTTCCTGTAACGTGTAGGCTGCTCCGTAGGCCTCAAGCGCCCAGACTTCCATTTCCCCGAATCGCTGCCCACCAAACTGGGCTTTACCGCCCAACGGCTGCTGTGTCACCAGACTGTACGGCCCAGTCGAACGCGCGTGCATCTTGTCATCGACAAGATGGTTCAGCTTCAACATGTACATATAGCCGACGGTAATCGGCCGATCGAATGGCTCTCCGGTACGTCCGTCGATCAGCGCCGCCTGGCCGGTCTCGGGAAGCCCCGCCAACTCAAGCAGGTGCTTAATCTCAGCCTCGGTAGCGCCGTCGAATACCGGCGTCGCTATCGGCACGCCGTTGCGCAGGTTATCGGCCAACTCATGAATCTCAGCGTCATTCAGGCTGCGTAGGTCGGCTTTTTGCCCACCGGTCTGGTTATAGATCTCGTCCAGGAAGCTTCTGACCGTCGACACCCCACCCCCGCTGTCAACGCAATCGGCAATCTTGCCCCCCAAAGCCTTGGCAGCCCATCCCAAGTGGGTTTCAAGAACTTGTCCTACATTCATCCGGGACGGCACGCCCAGAGGATTGAGCACGATGTCGACCGGGGTTCCGTCCTCCATGTAAGGCATGTCCTCAACCGGGATGATCGTCGATATGACGCCCTTGTTGCCGTGACGTCCAGCCATCTTGTCGCCTGGCTGGATGCGGCGTTTAACTGCAAGGTATACCTTCACCATCTTCAGTACACCCGGCGCCAGATCATCGCCTGCGGTTATCTTGTCCCGCTTCTCTACAAAGCGCTGCTCGAACTCCTCGCGCTGGTCCCGCAATCGTTCCGCAGCGCTTTCAAGCTGCGCGTTGGCGACATCGTTCCTCAGGCCGATTTCGAACCACTGCTCGTGTTGCAATTCGTCGAGGTAGGCCTTCGTAATTTTGCTGCCCTTTTTGAGCTTATTCGGACCACGGTCGGCAAGCTTGCCGAGCAACATTCGCTCCACGCGCTCGAAAATATCGGTCTCAAGTATGCGTTGCTGATCGTTGAGGTCCTTGCGCACGCTCACCAGCTCGGACTCTTCGATCGCAAGAGCGCGACGGTCCTTATCAATACCATCGCGGGTAAAGACACGCACATCGATGACCGTTCCGTCCATGCCCGGGGGCACGCGCAGTGACGTGTCTTTAACGTCAGAGGCTTTCTCTCCGAATATCGCCCGCAGCAGTTTCTCTTCCGGGGTGAGTTGAGTTTCGCCTTTAGGTGTGACTTTGCCCACCAGAATATCGCCAGCCTGAACTTCAGCACCGATGAAAGCGATACCTGCTTCGTCCAGCTTGCCGAGCGCCGCATCACCCACGTTGGGAATATCGCCGCTGACTTCTTCCGACCCCAACTTGGTATCCCGTGCAATGCAGGTCAGCTCCTCGATATGAATCGTCGTGAATCGATCCTCCTCGACCAGCCGTTCGGAAATCAGGATTGAGTCCTCAAAGTTGTATCCGTTCCACGGCATGAACGCGACGAGCAGATTCTGGCCAAGCGCCAATTCACCCAGGCTGGTTGAAGCACCGTCGGCAAGCACGTCACCCTTGGCGATCATATTGCCCGCTTTGACCAACGGACGCTGGTTGATACAGGTGTTCTGGTTGGAACGCGTGTACTTGACCAGATTGTAAATGTCCACGCCGGACTCAGCGGCCGTAGTCTCGTCGTCATTGACACGGACGACGATGCGCGAAGCATCCACCGAATCAACCGCCCCGCCTCGCCGGGCAACGACAGTTACGCCCGAATCGACCGCTACCGTTCTTTCCATGCCGGTGCCGACCAGTGGAGTCTCGCTGCGCAGCGTCGGAACCGCCTGCCTTTGCATATTTGAGCCCATCAGCGCCCGGTTGGCGTCGTCGTGCTCGAGAAACGGGATTAGCGACGCCGCCACCGATACGATCTGCTTCGGCGAGACGTCCATGTAATGGATTCTCTCCTTGGGCATGATTGTGAATTCATTGTTGTGCCGAACGGACACGAGCTCGTCTACAAACCGGCCTTTGCTGTCCAGTTCCGCGTTCGCCTGAGCAATGACGAACTGACCTTCCTCGATGGCCGAAAGATATTCAATCTCGCTCGAAACCTTGTTGTCCTTCACCTTGCGGTACGGTGTCTCGAGGAAACCGTAGTCATTGGTTCGCGCGTAGACGGCAAGCGAGTTGATCAAGCCAATGTTAGGCCCTTCGGGCGTCTCAATCGGACACACGCGGCCATAGTGCGTCGGATGAACGTCACGAACCTCAAATCCCGCCCGTTCCCGCGTCAAGCCGCCCGGGCCCAACGCCGACACGCGCCGCTTGTGCGTGACTTCGGAGAGCGGGTTGTTTTGATCCATGAACTGAGACAGCTGGCTGGATCCGAAGAATTCTTTGACTGCCGCTGCTACGGGCTTCGCATTGATCATTTCTTGTGGCATCAAACCTTCTGAATCGGCCAGCGTCAAACGCTCTTTGACGGCTCTTTCGACCCGGACCAGGCCGACCCTGAACGCGTTCTCCGCCATTTCTCCGACGCTGCGGACGCGGCGGTTACCGAGGTGATCAATGTCATCGACGCTGCCCTTGCCATTGCGGATATTCATCAGCAGCTGCAGGACGGCGATGATATCTTCCTTGCTCAATACGCCTCCGCCTTCAGAATCTGGCCGGCCAACGCGCCGATTAAATTTCATCCGTCCAACATCGGACAGATCGTACCGTTCCGGGTTGAAGAACAAATTGTTGAAAAGGTTCTCGGCCGCTTCCTTGGTCGGGGGCTCACCCGGTCTCATCATCCTGTATATCTCAACCAACGCTTCCAGCCGCGTGGAGGTTGAGTCTATTCTGAGCGTATTCGAGATATACGGACCCTGGTCAAGGTCGTTTACAAACAGCGTCTGGATATGCTCGATGCCTTTTTCGATCAAGGTATCGATCAACTCAGGGGTTATTTCATCATTTGCCTCGGCGAGCAATTCGCCAGTATCCGTATCGACCACATCGTGAGCGAGAATCTTCTGCTCCAGATACTCCTTCGGAACCGTCAAAGTCTTCGCGCCCGACTTCTCCAGTTCATGGACGTGCCGGGCAGTAATCCGGCGCCCTTCCTCGACGATCAGCTTCCGGCCAATTTTTATAGCAAAAATCGCATTGTCGCCGCGAAGACGTTGTGGCACCAAGCCGAGTTTGATTTCTGACTCAGACAGATAGAAATCGTTCTTCTCGAAAAACAGATCCAGCATTTCACCGTTGGTCAATCCCAGGGCCCTTAGAAACACTGTCACGGGCAACTTTCGCCGCCGGTCGATTCGCGCGTACACGCTGTCCTTCGGGTCAAATTCGAAATCCAGCCACGAGCCCCGGTAGGGGATCACACGAGCGGAAAACAGGAGTTTTCCGGACGAATGAGTTTTGCCTTTATCGTGATCGAAAAATACCCCCGGTGAACGATGCAACTGCGAAACGATCACGCGCTCGGTCCCGTTAATGACAAAGGTACCGTGATCAGTCATCAGGGGCATTTCCCCCAGATAAACTTCCTGCTCCCGGACTTCTTTCACCGGCTTTGTCGAACCGGGCGCGTCTTTGTCATAGATCACCAGTCGGACCTGTACACGCAGCGGCGCAGCAAAAGTCAGCCCTCTGAGTTGGCACTCCTTGACGTCGAATACCGGCTTACCGAGCTCATAACTGACATATTCCAGTGCTGCCGCGCCGGAGTAACTGACTATCGGAAACACACTATTAAATGCCGAGTGTAAGCCGCTTTCCTGTCTTTCTTCTGCGCCGACATTCCGTTGCAGAAATTTCCGATAGGAATCAAGCTGGATCGAAAGCAGGTAGGGAACATCCATAATGACCGGACGCTTGCCAAAGTTCTTTCGAATCCGCTTCTTTTCGGTAAAGGAATACGCCATGAAATAGCACCTCTAAACAGGCTGTTCAGTAAGAGCGAATGAGAAAACCAAGACCGCTGCGCCGGGGCAGGGGTGCCCGCACGCTGCAGCCGTTCCTGGCGGCATCATCCACAGAATTTTTTGACTCGCGTGCAAACGCAGTTGCCTGGCACCCCTCGCCAGTTACTTCAGCTCGACCGTAGCGCCGGCCTCTTCAAGCTGCTTTTTGACCTCCTCGGCCTCGTCCTTGGGAATAGCCTCCTTGATCGCCGCGGGCGCACTCTCGACCGTGTCCTTGGCCTCCTTGAGCCCCAGACCAGTGATCGTACGAACCACCTTGATTACGGCGACTTTGTTCTCACCGTAGCTGTTCAACATCACATCGAATTCGGTCTGCTCCTCGGCGACTGCGCCATCAGCCGGGCCGGCCCCTGGCGCTGCTGCGACAGCCACCGGTGCCGCGGCAGAAACGCCCCAGTCCTCTTCGAGCTCGGAAATGAGCTCTACCAGCTCCATTACCGGCATCTTGCCGAGAGCTTCTTTTACCTGGTCTTTCGAAACAGCCATTCTCTTAACTCCTAAAAATTCAAAGTTCCCGAATCAGTGTGCAAAAAGCCATCAATCCGTTTGCTGCTGATCCCTGTAAGCACCCAAAAGCCGCGCAAATTTAGCCGCCGGTTCTGCGAGCGTTCGCACGAACTGGGTGGCTGGCGCCTGTAACAGACCGAGCAATTGGGCGCGCGCCAGGTCCAGCGTTGGTAACCGTGCCAGACGATCCAGGTCAGCCGAGGGATAAACATCCCCGCCGATTGCCACCGCTTTGGTTACGAGGTGATCGTTTTCCCTGGCAAATTCCTTGACCACGCGCGCAGCCGCGCCGGGTTCTTCCCGGGAAAACGCCAGCAAAAGGGGTCCTTCCAACGCGCCGGCCAGGCACTCGAATTCAGTCCCTTCAATCGCCCGCTTTGCCAGGGTATTCTTGATCACACGCACGTAGACACCTTCGCTCCTGGCTTTGGCCCTGAACTCGGTCATCTGCGCCACCGTCAACCCACGGTATTCCGCAGCAATTGCCGACAGCGACGTCGCGGCGATCTCGTTTACCTCTGCGACAAGTGCCTTCTTGTCTTCGAGACTGAGCGCCATCACATAACTCCTGGATTCGATGTCACACTTACTGGTTGTGACTCATTCACAACCAACCGTAATGGCCGCCGTCACCAGGAAACCCTGATTCGGGTATTGCCATCTGCGCAGGCACGGCCTCTGGCCCATTAAGGCAACGGATCCCGTCGAACTCCGCTGCCGCCCGCGGTCTTTGATGAAAAATGCAATCCATTGCGACGAACTCAGTGCTCAGGCGGGAATCGCCCCGACAAAGCATCTGAAACGCCCGTTCCTTCCTATTCGTCCAAACTCGACTGGTCAATCAACACGCCCGGACCCATCGTTGAGGACACAGTCAGCTTTTTCATGAATACGCCTTTTGTCGACGCTGGCTTGGCCTTTCTCAGATCAGCCAGCAGCGCGCCAAGGTTGTCCTTCAGCGCAGTGTTTTCGAAATCCGTCCTTCCGATTTGGCAGTGAATAATCCCGGCCTTGTCGGTCCGGTACCTGACCTGCCCGGCCTTCGCGTTCTTAACCGCTGTCTCTACATCCTGGGTCACCGTGCCAACCTTTGGATTGGGCATCAACCCGCGTGGGCCAAGGACCCGGCCCAACTGGCCAACCACCTTCATCGTGTCTGGTGTCGCGATGACCGTGTCATACGCGAGATCGCCGCCTTTCATGCTCTCCGCCAGGTCTTCAAGGCCGACCACGTCGGCTCCTGCCGCCTTGGCTTTTTCGGCATTCTCGCCTTGAGCGAAAACCGCGACGCGCACCTCTTTGCCAGTGCCATGGGGCAGCAGCGTTGAGCCCCGGACGGCCTGTTCCGACTTGCGCGGATCGACACCAAGATTCACTGCGACGTCCACGGATTCCTTGAACTTGGCGTTAGCCATTTCACGCACCAAATTCAATGCATCATCGACCGATCTGGGTTCCGTGCGCGACGCTTTTTCTTTATGCGCCCGCGTGCGCTTGCTCAGTAATGCCATGTTAGACCCCCTCCACGTCGAGCCCCATGCTTCTGGCGCTCCCGGCAATAATTCGCACGGCTGCGTCGAGATCGGCTGCATTCAAATCCACCATTTTCGCTTGCGCAATTTCCTCAAGCTGAGCACGCGTGACCGTTCCAACTTTGTTCGTATTCGGTTCGCCACTTCCCTTCGGAATACCGGCGGCCTTTTTCAGTAGCACGGCCGCGGGTGGCGTCTTGGTAATAAAAGTAAAACTGCGATCGCTGTAAACCGTGATCACGGCCGGGATTGGCATACCCGGCTCCTGGTTCTGTGTTTGCGCGTTGAACGCCTTGCAGAACTCCATGATATTCACGCCATGCTGACCAAGGGCCGGCCCAACCGGCGGACTGGGGTTGGCCTGTCCTGCCGGGACCTGCAACTTGATGTATGTTTCTACTTTCTTCGCCATTCCAAGTCTGACCTCTATCCTTTCTCCACCTGGCCGAAATCGAGTTCAACCGGCGTTGCCCGACCCAGGATCTGCACTGCCACACGCAGCTTGTTCTTATCGTAGTTAACGGTTTCGACCACACCGTTGAAATCATTGAAAGGCCCGTCTATGACACGCACCACCTCGCCGGGTTCAAACAAGATCTTGGGCCTGGGCTTATCCACGCCCTCTTCAACTCTATGGAGAATCGAATCCGCCTCTTTGTCAGTAATCGGCGCCGGTCGATCGCTGGAACCACCGATGAACCCGAGAACTCTCGGTACTTCCTTGACCAGGTGCCAGGTCTCATCATCCAGCTCCATCTGTACCAGCACGTAGCCGGGGAAAAACTTGCGCTCACTGCGTCGCCTCTGTCCTTCACGCATCTCAACTACTTCCTCGGTCGGCACCATAATTTTGCCGAACTTGTGCTCGAGGCCGTGCAGCTTGATGCGTTCTTCCAACGAGGCCTTAACCTTGTTCTCAAAGTTTGAATAGGCGTGCACCACGTACCATCTCTGGGACATGCCTCAGCTCCCTCGTCCAGTCAGGGCGGCTGAGCCCCATAAGAGAAAGAAATCCAGTCCCCAAAAGAAGATTCCGAGGATCAGGACAAATACCAGCACCGTCAGTGTCGTTTGCATAGCTTCCTGGCGGGTCGGCCAGATGACTTTACGTAGTTCTACTCGTGCACCCTGAATAAATCGCCACAGCTCCCGGCCCTGCGTCGACTGCAGCGCTATAACCACGCCCAGCGCCAAACCGGTCAACACGCCCGCTGCCCGCAGGAGGACCGACTCGTCCTCGAAATAGTAATAGGCGACGATTCCGCCTAGGAGAACGAGCGCAGCCAGCAACAGCTTGACTGTGTCCAGCGGACTTGGACCTGTCTGTACTTTTGTACTCATGTAATGCCTGAGAAAGAATCGCCGTCAGAATCATGGCAGGCCAGGAGGGTCTCGAACCCCCAACCTGCGGTTTTGGAGACCGCCGCTCTACCGGTTGAGCTACTGGCCTTTCACGCCTGCCGTGACTAATCCGTGCCTCGGCGCCAATCGCGTGAAACACGGCACGTCCTTGATCCTGCCTATACCGTCTTAACCTCTAATCGCAGTGGGCGCCCAACACGGCACACCGCCAAAAAAAACCACCTTCGCCAATACCGCAGACCTAAACCAAAATCCTGCTTTGCCTAAACCTCTAAATCCGTCCTGCGACACCCCGGAGGGAACCGCTCGCTCAACTCTTTGTCCATCGTCGTCGGGCCTGCCGCTCCGGCAGCCGAGACCCGTCTCTCGCTCAACCGCGCTGCGAGATTAAGCGAACTAAGCCTGCCGGTCGCTTGGACCGTTGTCTTGATATCTACTCGATAATCTTGGCCACCACGCCCGCACCAACCGTCCGGCCGCCCTCACGGATCGCAAACCGCAACCCATCTTCCATCGCAATCGGTGCAATCAACTCCACCTTCATCTGGATGTTGTCGCCCGGCATCACCATCTCGGTGCCCTCCGGCAACTCCACCGCCCCGGTCACGTCCGTGGTCCGAAAGTAAAACTGCGGCCGATAGCCCTTGAAA
>JAPUGB010000115.1 GCA_027293165.1 Gammaproteobacteria bacterium | reverse complement strand
AGCGTTACTGACCCGAACGCGTATTATCGGACACTGCCAAAGGCCAGCTAATTTTTCCTATCAACCGGCTCTTCCTGAAGCTATTCCGCGCCCCCTGCGTCACCGGGCTCCTCGAAATCGAGGCCTCCCCGGCGCTTTCGCGGCGCTATCTCGGAACGACGCCCCACATTTATTGGCTTCATGCATCCAAATCGGGTTCCAGGCCCGTCTAACGTGGTGAGAGCGCTCCTATGAGCCTTTGAAACACCAGACCGGAGGATCGAGATGAAACGTTTTCTGCTTGTGTTGTTTTTCGCCACAGCCTACGCGACAGCCAGTTGGGCCAACATCGAATCCGAGGTTTCGGATGACACCACCGCCATGGTTCAGCCACAGCCCGACGTCCAAGCCCCGGGTGACAGTGCTGCCGCACCAGACACGACCCAGCAGAGCCTCACAGAAATGATTACGGCTGCGATTCGCGACTCGATCGCTGAGGCGACAGCCGGCGATCCGGAGATCGAGAGTGGAATCAAGTTGGAACTCGGCCTATCCGGGGACGACGACACCGATTGGGAGGATTGGGAAGGAAATATCGGAGTCGGCGAATCCATCGTCGCCATCCTTGCAATCCTGTTGATATTCGGCACGCCCATCATGCTCGTGGCCGTGGTCTTGTATGCCCTACATCGAAAACGCCGTCTGGCGCTGGACATGGCGAGCAAGTTTCTGGCCAGTGATCAGCCGGTTCCACCCGAGGTATGGCAGGGCCTCGCCGGAAACACCTCGCCGCGCAGCAACCTGCACAAGGGCATGATTATGCTGGGCGTAGGGGTCGGGGTGTTCCTATGCTTCTGGCTCATGGGCGCAATGGAAGCCGCGTATCTGGCCCTGATTCCGCTGTTTATAGGCATCGCTCAACTGCTGATCTGGAACCTCGAAAAGCACAAGGCAAGCTCGAAGGAATGACCGCTCATGCCCCTGAACGACCATGCGTTGATCAAGCGGGCACAGGAGGACGATGACGAACACGCCTTCGCGGAACTGGTTCGGCGGTATCAATCCAGGTTGCGATATTCGCTGCGGCAGCTTACAGGCTACGACGAGGCTTTGGCCGACGACCTCGCGCAAGAGACCTTCATCAAGGTCCATCAGCACTTACGCCAATTTCGCTCGGATAGCGGCTTCTTCACCTGGTTGTATCGGATCGCCTGGCGCTGCTTTGCGGACCACTACCGCAGGCGCAAACCGGAACAGGTTCTTGGCGCGTCGCCGGCTCTCGAACGGAGCTACACTCCGCAGGACCGGAACGACCTACATCTGGATTTTGCGATGGCATTGATGAACTTCAGCCCAGAACAGCGGATGGTTCTCCATCTTCACTTCCATCGGGAGTTCACGCATCGGGAAATCGCGCAAATCATGGATTGCCCCCTCGGAACCATCAAGAGCCATATTCAGCGAGGCCGGCCAAAGCTCCAAAAATATCTAGAGGCATGGCGGAGATGACGAGAGACATCGAGAACCTGGATACCACCCTGGCGCGCTTGCGGGAATCTGAGCCGACCTTTTCCGGAGGCGATTTCACGGCTTCCGTGATTACTCAACTGGCACGCTCCAATCAACTGCCAGCCTGGATCAGCAACGGGATACTGCTTGGAGCCACGGCGCTCGGATCGGCAATCGTAGCCTGGCAGATTCCGTTGGCGGTTCCAGTCGGTCTGTTGAACGCGGCCGCCACCAATTTTTCAGCGGTGCTGATTGCCGGTGTCGCATTGACGTACGGCGGTGCACTAGCCGCGGTATGGGCGGCGGACCGATAGATCTGGTGCCAATCCGTAAGTGAAAATGGAAGCATCAGCGGCATTGGACGCGGGTGAATGGCGGTGAAATATGAGGGCGCACCGTTCACCCCCGTGAAAATCGTGTCGTCACATGGCACGGTATGGCGTCATATGGCGTGACTCGGTGGGGATGACGAAAGTGATTTCCTCTTTGCTATTCATCAGTTACGTAGGTTTTCGTTTGAGCCTCCGAAGCTGGGGGTCGCGCGTTCGAATCGCGTCCACGCGCTCGCAGCCCCTTTTACGATTCTACGCGACCGCTGAAACCGAGCGCCTACAATCTAAGTGGGCATAGAGTTTTCGAGCGATCCGACTCCGAATATCAGAAAACGGCTTTGGCTTCGCCTTCTTTCATCATCGCTTTTCGCACCATTGGAATCGGAGGCCCGCCGTAGGACAGGAATTCATCGTGAAAAGCTTTCCAGGCATCGCGACCACCGCGTGTTGCTGCCCAGTCTTCGCGCAGCTTGCGAATCATGAGTTTGCCCATGGTGTAATTCAGATAGGCCGGGTCGTAGGTGCCACGCGCCGCCTGCTGAGTCGCATTACCAATATCTTGATAACACTCTTCGCGGAACATCTCGTAACTTTGCTCCACCGTCATTCCACGTGCATGCAAGCCAATAGCCGAGATGTAACGGCAGTTGCGCAACAGTGCATTCGTGAGCTGACCTATCCTGGTTTCGGCGTCGCCGTCATGCAAGCCCGCTTCAATCATCATCTCTTCGGTGTAATGCGCCCAGCCCTCTGCAAAGGCGTAACCAACGAATAGTTTGCCGAGCAGTGACTCAGCACGGTTTGAATGCAGGGAGTTCAAGAAATGGCCAGGCCATATTTCATGAATGGATGTTCCGAGCAGATCCATTTTGCCGGGTATGTATGCCGCGCGCGTCTCTGCATCCCATGTAGGATCCGGTGGAGAGATATAATAAACAGAAGGAAGCCCGGTTTCATAAGGCCCGGGTATGTCAATGTAAGCCGAGTTCTGCCGATTGTAAGGCGGGGATTCTTCGACCAACGCTGTTTCGGTTCCCGGTATCGACACTAGGTCCATTTCAATAAGGAAAGCGCGTAGCGGTGGCAATTGATCGCGCGCTGCCTGAACCGGGCCGTCTAGCGGTTTGTTAGCAGCCATCTTCGCCATGCAATCAACGATTGATTTGCCCGGCGCGAATCGACTGCAGGCATCGACCAATGCGACCTGATTGCGTTTTAAGTCCGCTCGGCCGATTGCTTCGAGCTCGTCCAGAGAGATGTTTACGCCTTCGGTTTTAGAGATCATTCGTGAAAAGTTGTCAGCTCCCATAGAAAAGCCATCGATTGTTGCAGGCACAGAGCTGAGATGGTCCGACAAGTTTTGCATAGCGGCTGCGGCGGCATCGGCAGCAGTGTCGAACTGGTTTTGCAATTCCTCATCTTTTACCGATGCAAACGCAACCTTCGCGTCACCCGGATAATAACTGGCAAAACCGCTGAACCCGGCCGTTGCTAATTTTAAATAGG
>JAPUGB010000114.1 GCA_027293165.1 Gammaproteobacteria bacterium | reverse complement strand
GACGAACCTAGAGGGTCAGAGAACACAACGCAAGGGCGTGGTTCGACCTGACTACATTTTGACCATTCCGGACAAAACCATGACCTGCAGGGCCATGATCATGGGTGGTGTGGCCGAATTCGCGGAGCGGCATGATAGGCCAAAACAGACCTTGGAGTTTGAAACTCCGGCAAAGAAATTTAACGGCTGTGTTGCATCGACCGGCTGAGACCGCCGTGGAAAGCGGACATAAAAAAACCCCGCCACGATGGGCGGGGTTTGTGCTAGATCGCGTCAGATCGCGGGTTGTTACTGAAGCGTCAGGGTGCCGCTGCGCATCTTCGGATTGTTTTCGTCCGCGAAGTCCTCATACGACACGTACTCCAGTACTCCACCGTCAATCGACAGAAAATAGAAATCAACCAGACCGAGATCAACCAGACCGTCGCTATACGTCGTGGCAAGGTCACCATTCTGGGTCAGCTCCCAGGTCATATCCAGGGTTCCGCTACCGTCACCCTCATAGGTGCCAGCATTTCCTGCCGAGAATGTCACGAAACAGTCAACGCACACCGAGTCCTTGTAGCGCCCAAGCAACTGTTCAGGGTCGATCTTCTTTGCGATGGTGTCTGTAAATTCCGGCTGCCCATCTCCATCAACATCCCACAGCACGCTGTCTCCGACGATTTCGATATCGACCGTTTCGACATTCTGTCCCCAGGTAATGGTTAGGCTATTGCCGGTCAGCGACCATGTTCCCGTATCCCTCTGTGGGATAAAGCCGAGCTGCGGGTCCTCGGGATCAAGTCCTGTTGACGAGTCGTCGTTATAGACCGTGAGCAACGAATTATCCTCGTGTAACGCAAGGATTACGTAACCAGGCGCTCCAGTGGCGGGGATAATGTCTACGCCGATCGCCGTTAATGCACTGAGCTCGTTGCGCAGCACGCTTTCCGACAGATGAGCGATTGCATCCGCCTCAGGGATGAGAGAAACGTTAACCGATCCCGCATTGGCGATGAAATTCAGTGCGTCTGCCTCAAAATCAGCCGGGAGCTGGGAAAAATCGATTTGAGTGGCAACTGCCGCCGCTACCTCCGGAATCGTGATTCCGTCATCGGGATCGCCATTTTGGTCCAGCGACTGCAGCAGTCGTGCAATATTGATGACTGTCGGGTCGGTAACGTCAGTTGTACCGGCGAGGTCGAAGGGAGTCACAACCTCAGCCGCCGGGATTGTTGGGAAGTCCAGACTACCAATAAAAAATGTCACCGATTCACCAGCCAGGTAGCTGAATCGGCCTTGTGAGTCTGTCGCACCGGACGCGATGGACTCGGTCCGGTAACCGATACCCTCTACGGGGCTGTCAATGAAAGTGCCCGTGAGCGGATTGCCCGTGGGCCCACTGCCCGTTAGCGGTGCGTCAGCCGACCCGCCACAGGCGCTAAGCGCCATCACGGCGGCGATTGCCGCAAGCCACTTCATTACTGATACTGGGATACTTCTGGGGGTCATCATCACGGGGCTCCTGCAAACCAGACGGGTACGTCAGACCGCGCAGAGCTTACCGATCCACCGACGACTAATCCGGGCGACGTTCTCAATTAGCCGATGACGCATTGAGGACCGCGTCACATTTGACGGTGAATCGCGGCGAAGTTTCTATATCACCTGGACAGATGACGTTTGCGCATATGTCCGGACAAAGAAACCCCCGCTCAGGGGGGAACCGGATCAGACCCGGGTTGGTGGGCCGAAAATTACCGAGTAGACCCGCTTCGAGTACAGAAAATACAACGACCAACCGAGCACGATCAGCCACTCGCCGAGGATCGGCATGTCGAACATCCAGTCCTGGAACAACAGCTGATCTGGCTCGTTAAGCATCGCGAGCCCCCCACTGACCAGCAAAAACAGCCCGATGCCCAGGAACAAGTAATACGCCCAGCGTTTGCGTAGCAAAAGTCCGATCATCGCGAGCAGCATGAGCAGCGCAATCACCCAAGCGTAGCGCCCCACCTGCAAGGCGATGACCACCGCTGCCATTGACACCCGAACGTAGGCCAGGATGCTCAGGCCGGTGACGATATAAAAGATCAGCAACCAGCCGCCGACCCTGGCCAGCGCCGGGTCGTATTCCTGTCGCAAAGGTATCGAGATAGACATCCGATCAAGGTGGAATCAGGCGCGGTTGTTGCGGTTATTCCAGCGGCGGCAACGGTTCGTTTTCTCTGACGTACACGCTGAAGCTCGAGTCGTTCCTGCTGCCCCAGGTTTCTGCCGGTGGCGCCACAAAATACTCCGGCAGGTGCTTTTCGATGTGGGCTTTGAAGCGCGGTGACAACTCATCCGCCGAATTGAGCTTGGTCATGAACGTACGGAAAAACAGGTTCCCATCCGCCTGACCCTGGCGCATCCACGGCAACCACGGACCCACGCGGGTCCAGCACCCGGAGTAGTCGGCCGTGCTCACATCGGGATTTTCCAGCTCGGCGAGATTCGCGACCCGTTGAAAGATCTCGGCAATCCGGATGACCGGGCCCGATGATTCTCGCGGCCACAGTTCGGGTTTCAATTCATTGGGAAACGCCGTGTGCACCTCGAAATTCGAGAACAGCTTGTGGCCGAACGTCTGCCAGCCCAGCGGCATCGGCACCTCCATCAGGTTGCCGTCGAAGTCCATTTCAATCGCGGTGCCAAATTTTTCACTGACGATCATGCTGGCGTTGACGACCATGTTGTGAATCGGTTTGACCTCGCATTCCTCCTTGGTATACGGGTTGACCCAGGTATCCAGGTACTCACCCGTCTTGAGATCGGTATAAAACGCAAGTTCACGGTTGAACACCCGGTACGAGGTGTCCGACTGTCGCTCGACGCGCAGCACGCCGAAGCCCTCGATACCCATTAGTGCCTTTAATGGACGATCGCGCCGGGTATCGCCGAACACCTGGCCGCCGAACCAGCTGGGCGTCTCGACGGTGGGATCGAGGTCCCCCATCAATTTGACGAACGCGCGCAGGCTCTGGACCGGGTCGTCGAAATCGATCGGCACCCGCGGAGCCGCCGACTGAGAATCCGTTGGTCCGGCGCAGCTACTGGCCATAAGCCCTCCGGCCGCCATGCCGCCGATCGACAACAACGACTGCATCGCCTCGCGCCGGCTGCGCGGTTTTTTCATCCAGTTGCTATTCAATTCCTCCGCTGTAGTTGTGGCCGTATGATAGTCAAAATTCGGGGCGGACCCCATTTATATCGGCAGGAGAACCGCATGCCCATCGCTCGCCTGATCGCGCTGGCAGTCGTCGCCGGCTTTACGGTCGCGCTGACCTCGGCCTGTGCCGACCGCAACGACGGCGTGTACCGGGTAGAAACCCTGGTTGCCGGCGGGCCTCTGCGCGCCCCCAACGGTATTACTTTCGGGCCGGACGGCAGGTTGTACGTGGGCAGTGTGGCGGCGCAATCCATTTATCGCGTTGACGTCGCAACCGGTGCGGTAGACGTGGTGGTGCCAGCACCAGCGGGTGAAGCCGACGACATTGCGTTCGCTCCCAACGGCACGATGGTTTGGACGGCACTGCTGGCCGGCGAGATCCGCGCCCAGCGAAGAAACGGCAGCGTCTATACCGTTGCAGCTGATAAAGCGCTGATCAACCCGCTGTACTTCACGACCGATGGGCGTCTGTTCGCAGCCCAAAAGGGCTTCGACCGCCTGTATGAATTCCAGTTTGGCAAAGGAAGCAGCCAGACGGAACCGCGGCTGGTGGCGAGCAAGATGGGCGATATCAACAGCTTCGAGATCACCGCCGACGACAAACTCTACGCCCCGTTGTCGAACATCGGCACGGTGGCGCGCATCGACATCGAAACCGGCACCGTGACCCCGATCGCCGAAAACCTGGGCAAGGTCATTGCAGTCAACCTGGATTCGCGCGGGCAAATCTGGGCCGTCGATCTGGAACTGGGGCATTTGTGGCGTATCGATCCGGATAGCGGCGACGCACAGATCGTCGCCACGACTGAACCGCCGTCGGACAACCTGGCCATCGCTGCCGATGATGCGGTGTATGTCAGTCGCACCGCAGCCAGCGCCATCGTTCGGGTCGATCCGGCCAGCGGCGAACAAAGCGTCGTCGTCCCGGGCAACTTCTCCCTGGTGGGAGGGCTCGCGCTCATGACGCATCGGCGCCGGGAAGTTTTGGTCGTGGCCGATAGTTACGGGTATCGCATCGTCGACACAGGCACCGGTGCCGTCACAACAACATTCAAGCTGACTGACGTGGGGTTTCCGTATGCTTCCAGCGATGTCGCGGTCAACGATGGATTTCTCGCGTTGACGGACATGATCACGCGGCCGCGGGTATTCCTCGTCGATCGCTCCAACTATCAAACCGTTGCGACCTGGACAAAGATCGAAGCGCCCGCGGGCGTGGTGTTACGCGACAACGGCGACCCGATCGTTGCCGATTTTGCCACCGGGCGCATCATCGGTCTAAGCCGCACCGACAGAGACCTGCGCGACATCGTCGCCGACGGACTCGCCGGACCGGTTGGTCTCGGGTGGGCCGGGCCCGACGCGCTGTTCGTCACCGAGCACACGGCCGGCACCTTGTTGCGCATCAATCTCGAGGACGGCAGCAGGACCGTCATCAGCAACACGGTCAGCGAACCCGAAGGCTTGACGGTCCTGGCAGATGGGCGTGTCGCTGTCGTCGAGGTCGGCCGGCGACGGGTGGTGGCGATCGACCCGACCACCGGCGTGTCCGAGGTGCTGGCCGTTGAACTACCGGTCGGTACACGCGTCGCCCGCGCACCGGAATCGATCTACGTGCCGAGCGGAATCGCCGAGGGCGCGGACGGCAGCCTGTATCTGACCAGCGACCAGGATAACAGCGTGTTGAAGATTCTCACGGAGTAGGCCGTAGCGGAGCTGGAGAAAACCCGAACGGACGTCGATGCTGCAAAATGCCGGCATGGTGCCGAATGTGATCATCGATGAACGAGGCGATAAAAAAGTAGCTGTGATCGTAGCCGTCCTGCTCACGCAGTATCAGCTTTTGATTGACCGCCTCGCAGGCAGCGACAAACAGCTCCGGCTTGAGCTGCTCTTTTAGAAAATTGTCCGCCAGCCCCTGGTCGATCACGATCGGCGGGTAATCGCTGCGATCGCCGGCGGCTTGCATCAACTCGGTCGCGTCATACTGACGCCAGGTCTCCCGGTCATTACCCAAATAGGCCGCAAATGCCTTCTCTCCCCACGGGCATCGCATTGGTGCTGCAATCGGTGCAAACGCCGATATCGAGCGGTAGCGATCCGGATGTTTCAAACCGATGCTCAGTGCCCCGTGACCGCCCATCGAATGGCCGGCAATGCCCTGTCGCTC
>JAPUGB010000113.1 GCA_027293165.1 Gammaproteobacteria bacterium | reverse complement strand
GTCTACTTGCGACCATTGCAGGCTGATTAGCTCGCTAACCCGCAGGCCGTGAGTGTAGGCCACGAGGATCAGCGTTCTATCGCGCTCCCGGTGCCTCCCAGCGGCTCCCGCAGCCTTAATAAGCGCCTCTACCTCGGCCTCGGTTAAGTGCTCCCGTGGACGCAGTTCGGCATTGGTGCGCCGTCGTGGCGGGCCAACTCAGCCATTTACGGCAGTTGGGGCCGCTGCCGGACGGGGCCTGAATGCGACTACCTTGCTCATGTGCTGCCCTCCTACTCTGCTATTACCAGCTATTTTACGCAGAGTATTCTAACGCCAGCTATGTCCATATAGCAATATGGTCATATCCACATATACACGCAAAGGGGCACAAAAAGGGCAACTAGAGCGCGTCTAAGCTCGGTAGGGCGTTATCTAGCCCAGAGGAATAGACAGACCGGCGGGGCGGAACTTTACCCGCCTTTCCCGCGCTTCTACACGGCTGTGCAGGGACCGGGGCGGCCTGTCGGAAGCCTAACGTCGTCGTCCAACCAGATCTGGACCCGGTGCCACGATCCCAATAACGATGGCCAGGATGAGCAATATTCCCTGATAAGCACCGGCAACGACAAACGGAGCCCAGGGCCCCCAAGTGTCGAACAGTCTGCCGCCGAAAAGCGTCAAAATCAGGATACCAAGTGCGCCGAACATGCCAAGCACGGCAATGATCGAAGCGCGCTCCTTCGGCGGAGCCTCCTGACCAACCAGACCGAGCGACGACTTGAGCATAAAGCTCGAACCAAATGCAAGGACGATGAAGTAAGGTGCCATGGCAAAGTCCAGAGGTGAAGTGATGATGCCCATGGATAAATAACCCAAGGTGGCAAAAATCAATGCAACGATGGTTGCCGTGACCCGGTTCACCTGATCCATGAACCAGCCAAAGACCGGCGCCGCGGCCAAGCTCACGCCCTGCATGATAATGATCATCCCACCAAAACGCGCCATGGCTTCAGCGGGACTCATGTCCCGTTGGGCGCCATCATGCATGGCCCACAGAGCGAGAAAGAGACCCTGAATGACGAGATCGGATCGTGCGGCGAATGCTCCGGCATAAGACAAAGCAATCCGAGGATTCATGGCCGCTCGCAAGCCGCTGGTAACGAGAACGTTGACGCTCGCCCGCTCGTGCCTGGCGACTGCCGTGCCGCCCTTAAGTCCGAGGCGTGCCACGGCCGCTGTCACGATACAGAGACTGGCAGCAAACATGAACATGACTTTACCGCTGGTGACCGGATCGAAGCCTCGGTCGATCAGCAAAGACGGAATTTGCGCAACGACGGCTGCCATGAAGATCACCCCCAGAATGTTCGTCATACTGGTCACCCCGATGAGGAGGCCGCGGGACTTTTCCTGGGGATAATCGTTGGTGAGAGTTGCGATCATGCCCGCTGCGGCCGCAACTCCCACGGCGGAGATCGAGCGATAGATCAGCAGTTCGGTGAAGGACGTTGCGAAAGGATAAAGTCCGTAGCCCAGTCCGATCAGTAAAATGCCGCCCACATAAACAGGTCGGCGACCAATCCGGTCAGCCAAGACACCGAAAGGGCTGAAAAAACAAAGGGAGACGATTTCTGCCCAGAATGTTAAATCCCCGGCGATGGTGCCTTGTTCTCCGCGCGGTATATGCAGATGCTCGGTGAGAAGGTAGGCTTGCAGGAAGCTCATGCCGGTTAACATGGCAACCGTGACGAACGCGACGTAGATTTTCGTAACGACATGCGACCTGTGGATTCCAGGCGCAAGCAAAATCGGTCCCAATCGCTGAGTGCTCGCTACTTTTTCCATGATACCGCTCCTCAGCTCGGTCTACGCGGGTCAGGCTTTTGGCGGCCTGCACTCATTACGCGCTTCCCCAGCCGAGAAACAAACCAAGCACAGTTAATACCGCTGAAAGCACCGCAATAATTAAACTAAGCTCTGGAATATGTTTCCAAATGAAACCTTCTTCCTCAGTAATACGAAGAGTTGCAGCGGGGAAAAGTCTACCCCGAAACACGAAGAGAAACCCCAGCGCAATAAGTGTAGAGAACCATCCAATGAAGGCTCCACTACGAAAACCAAATGCCCTCCAGCCCGATAATTCCATAGCCGCAGGAATGTTTAACAAGATTATTAAAATCCAACCAAGTGGCGCGGCGACCACCCACCGATACCAAACCTTGTGCGACGCTAGGAACGAATAAACTGTATCGAGAGCACCCGCAACCCACGCATCACTGCTACTGGTAGCGTTTACGATTGCTTTTTTATAGAAAAGGCCGCCAAGGCCGGGCCAAAAACGGGCTGTGTGTATAGATACCCGCATATCTTTCCCAGACAACCATATCGAGAAACTGCTGACCTGACCTTTAAGTTCTCCATACTGCTTGAGTTCTTCGACATTGCTAAAACCAAGCGTTTCTGAGCGTAGCTCGATTTTCAGTGACTGGAAGATTCTTTCTTCATTGTCGAATAGCGCCAACATCCTATTCCACAGCACCTCCAGATCGCCGACCCCGATTGAAAACCCAGGCAATTTTCTTTGACGATCAATCTCTTTTTTCATATCACTGCAAATCCCAAAAGATACCGCCCCGGCAGCCTACTGGAACAGGCGGCCCGCTAACTTGCCATCCTGACTGCCTAATCCGACCAAGGTGAACACCGTGTAGCCTCCGTACGCCTAGTCTAACCCAGCCTATCGTGGCGGGGTTTTTCTTTGCCTGAGTGAAACGCAGCTAGCCTGGTAACGTGGTGCTGGGCGCAAACCAGTTATATCGAACGGCAAGATAATCCTAGCCGCACCGTTCTGGTGCCAACAATAATAGCGGGTCGGTGTTCCGCCAGGGCGTGAGGGCCATTTACCCTGTTCTCAGAACCAGCAGGGTAACCAGCGCCCTGGCGGCCCGATTTAGGCACCATCGAAGAGGTCGAAGTCGATGGGTGGCTTGAATTGAGCACGGAACGTGCCAACGAGAAGCAACAATGAAAACTAAAATAGCTGCCGTCGTAATCGCTTTATTGCTACCACTCGGATTAGCGTATGCCGACCCTGTTGACCCTGGTAACGATAATCCGGTGTATGCGCCTCCGGTCTATGCGCCTCCGATCGACACTCCTCCGGCGCCTCCGGTCGACGTTCCTCCGGTCGATGTTCCTCCGGGGCCAATCGCCATTATCGGCCTCCATATCGGGTTACAGGTGGACGCTATTACAAAAACATGTCTAATGGCGTTGGGCATTACCGGACGTTCCCTGCAGTTTAAGTAACACAACACGCAGGCCGGTCAGAACTTAACCCGCCTCCTGGGCGCTTCTGCACAGCCATGCAAACCCTTGCCCCGGAATTATCACCCCCGCCAGGGTGGTCTAAAGGCACTTTTCTGGCTTTTTAAGGCACGATCTCGGCTGCCGAATAGCCAGGGTGGCGGGGCGGCTGTTGGAAGCGCACGGGCGGTGCATTCGGGACATTCCGTTTATGGCCGAATATGGGAATATAGGTGCCCAGATACAGCGCCTGGCGCATGAATCAGCTGCGAGGCATACAAGATCATGGAAAGAAACTGGGAAACAATTCGGGAAATTCTAATCGCGGCGGAATCTCTAGAGCCCGATAAAACGCTAACTCTTTCGGATTTTCCCCTAGATAGGGCGCATGAAATTTCATATCACATAGTGATATTGGAAGAAGCGGGATTAATTGACGCTCGAATTTCAAAAACGCTTGCTCGTGGGCCAACTCGGCAAATGAATTATTAGCAGATTATTAGCAAAACTCTTTTTGGCCGCCATCACCAATTTTTCAAAACGCTGCTAACTATTTGATTTTGGCGGAGAGGGAGGGATTCGAACCCCCGGACGATTCGCACCGTCAACGGTTTTCAAGACCGCCGCATTCGACCACCCTGCCACCTCTCCGGAAAACTCATTTAATTCGGCGACAACACATTAATAAGGTTATCGCCAGCAATGCTCGGCTAAACCCGCCTGGCCCCGTGGCCGCGATTGTCCTCTTCCTTAGGGACTAACTCAAACGCAGCGCTCGCACTATTGAAATCAGATACTTAACCGCCATATTGGTCTGAATGCTAGAATCCGCCTTTCGCGGATTATTGTGCAAATCAGGAGAGACTCGATGCAACCCGATCGAATTAGACGTGACGGACCCACGATGGCGTACACCGACGCGGTGCAGGAATCTGCGCTGGCCACCAACAAGGTCCTGCGCAATACCTACATGCTGCTGTCGATGACACTGCTGTTCAGCGCGGCGATGGCCGGCTTGTCCATGGCACTGAACCTGCCCTACTTCGGGCCGATGATTACGCTGGTCGGTTATTTCGGCCTGCTGTTTCTGACCTACAAGCTGAAAAACTCGGCCGCCGGCATTATCGCTGTGTTCGCGTTGACCGGCTTCATGGGCCTGACGCTTGGCCCGGTGCTGACGTTCTATCTGACCACGATACCGAACGGCGGCGAATTGGTGTTGACGGCATTGGGTGCAACCGGGCTGATATTCGTCGGGCTCAGTACCTATGTGCTGACGACCAAAAAGGATTTCAGCTTCATGGGTGGATTCCTGATGGTTGGCATGCTGGGACTGTTGGCCGTCATCGTGATCGGCCTGTTCGTCAACCTGTCGGCCTTCCAGATGGCGATCTCGGCCGGCGTGGTGCTGCTGATGGGTGGCTTCATCCTCTACGAGACCAGTTCTATCATTCACGGCGGTCAGACCAATTACATCCTGGCGACCGTGTCGCTGTACGTCAGCCTGTACAATATTTTCATCAACCTGTTGTACCTGCTCGGAATCAACCGGGATTAAGCCTCGAAATGACCGAAAGCTCCAAGCCCCGCTCCGGCGGGGCTTTTTATTTTCTGCGCAGCCGCTAACATAGCGGGCACTGACACGGGACCACCCATAGTGCCATTCCGCTGTTCCACCTCCGTTTTCCGTTTGCCCCTGCGCCTGCTAGCCGCAGCGCTGCTGGTACTGGCTACCATGCAGTCGATAGCCCAGGAGGCCGCCTTCGACCCCAGCGTTGCCAATGAAGAACTCGATGCGCTGCAGTTGCTGCTCGAGAATGAAGAAATCATCGAAGTCGAACTGAAGCGCATTCGCGAGCGGGCGCTGGAGATCAAATCCGATGCAGCGGCCTGCGCCAGCACCCTGCAGCCACAGGTCGACGAATTGCGCTCCGAACGCGACCTGGTTGGCGACATTAGCGATGACGTCGATGTGGAGATCTGGGAAAGCCGGATCGAGATTGGTCTCGAATATGCGCGCGCCGAAGCGTCACTGAAAAACTGCGAACTCGCCGCGTCACGGGCTAACCGACTCGCAGACGCGATGGAAACGCTGCTGAAGGAACTCAGCACGGAGTTACTGGCGCGCCGTGATGACAACATCCTGGCGATCCTCATCCAGGTACCTCAGGAATTGGCCCGGTGGCCCGCAGAAGCACGCGATAAGCTGCAGCCCGAACTAAAGGAAAATATCCTGCCCCTGGTGGCGACCTGGGTGGTGGTGCTGGCGACATTATTTGGCGCGGGTGTCGGGGTATACCTGCGGCGCCAGTTCCGCAAGGGACCGGTGGCGCTCGGCGACACGATCATTCGTCCGACGGTGGCCGAGTACTTCCTGAAACCTATGGTGGAGCGGTTGCCACTGGACCTGGGTGCGCTGGCGGCGCTGTTATCGATGGCGACCGTGTTTGCACCGCCGTTGACAGAGATCGTCGCGGTGCGCGTTGCCGCAGCACTCTTAATCTACGGCATTGCAGGCTTTCTGATCGCCTGGAGCGTCGGGCCGTTATCGCCGCTTAGCCGTATCGATGGACTGCTGCTCGAACACGCGCAGTCCTTGCGCCGTCGCAGCCGGTACCTGGTGCTGGCGCTGCTAAGCACGGTTGTCGTACTCGGCCCGTCGTGGTTAGGCGACGACGCGACGGACGAATACCAGCTGGCCCGGCTGATAGCGATCCTTGCGGTCATTATTGGGCTGTTTGCAATATTGGGATTCTTCGCGCGGTTCAGGGAATTTTCCGGGCGCTTTCGAATTGTCCGGGTGGCTGCGTTCCTGGCCGTGGCCACCAGCCTGGTAGCCGAGTTGATCGGCTACCACAACTTTGCCAGTTACCTGTTGCGTGGCGTGATACTGACGTCACTGGGGGCCTACGGCTTGTGGTTCCTGCTTTGGCAGGCCGAGACATTTACAGAGTGGCTGGATGCATCGGAATTGCCAACGGCCGGTGTGCTGCGCACCGTGCTCGGCGTGCCCGGCGACTCGCGGCGCCCGGGTCTTGGGCTATACCGGCTGATCGTCGACACCGCCCTATGGATCGGGTTCCTGATGGTCATTGTCGATGTCTGGGACACCTCCGGCACGATGCTCAATGAGCTTTACGTGCAGGCCACCGAGGGCATCGCGGTCGGCAACATCACCATCGTGCCCGCGGACATCATCATGGCGGTGCTCATTTTCGCGGCGATCATTGTCATCACCGGCTGGGCCAAGGGTTGGATTGACCGCCGCTGGTTGAAGCACATCACTCGCGACCGCGGCAGCCGGGATGCCGTAACCACTGTGGTCGGCTACCTTGGGTTCGTTATCGCAGTCATCGTGGCATTGTCGATTGCCGGTATCAACGTGACCGGTATCACCGTGGTCGCGGGTGCACTTTCGGTCGGTATCGGCTTCGGCATGCAATCAATCGCCAACAATTTTGTGTCGGGCATTATTCTGCTGTTTGAAAGGCCTATTAAAGCCGGCGATTTCGTCACGGTCGGTGATGTAGAGGGCTTCGTCAAACGCATCAGTATCCGGTCCACAGAGATTGAAACGCTGGATAACCAGGACATGCTGGTGCCGAACTCGGAACTGGTATCCGGCCGGGTTACAAACTGGGTGCTGCACAATCCGTACGGCCGGCTGCGTCTAAAGGTCGGTGTCGCTTACGGTTCGGATATTCACAAAGTCAAAGAGATTCTCGAAGCAGTGGCGCATGAACATCCGGAAGTCATCACCGATGGCCGCGCAACGGGTCCTAAAGCGCTGTTCATGGAGTTTGGCGACAGCGCGCTGGAGTTCGAGCTGCGCGTTCGCATATTGCGTATCCCGAGGCGCTTCGACGTGACCAGTGAATTAAACTTTGCGATCGATAAGCAATTTCGCGAGGCCGGCATCCAAATCCCGTTCCCGCAGCGCGACCTGCACGTCATACATTGGCCGGACGGCCAGGCGCCGGGCAAGTAACGCTGCGGATCATTTCGCGTTGGCCCCGGACCGGTGGCCGTGACCTCAAGCTGGCTGGATCAACTCCTGCCCCTGCATGTACGGGCGCAGGACCTCTGGAATCACAACCGAACCGTCGGCCTGCTGGCGGTTTTCGAGCACCGCGACCAGGGCGCGACCGGCCGCAACCCCCGACCCATTCAGCGTATGCACGGGCTCGGGCTTGCCGGTATCCGGATTCCGCCAGCGCGCCTGCATCCGCCGCGCCTGGAACGCCTCGCAATTGCTGCACGATGATATTTCGCGGTAGCGGTCCTGGCCCGGCAGCCAAACCTCCAGGTCGTAGGTCTTGGCGGCCGCGAAGCCGGTGTCGCCGGATGCCAAAGTAACCACCCGGTAGGGCAGTTCCAAGCGCTGCAGTACCGCCTCAGCATTTGCTGTCAGTTCTTCCAGTGCAGCGTATGACTCCTGTGGACGGACCACGTGCACCAGCTCCACTTTTTCGAACAGGTGCTGGCGAATCATGCCGCGCGTATCCTTGCCGTAGGAGCCGGCCTCCGAACGGAAGCATGGCGTATGCGCCACCATTTTCAGCGGCAGTTCGGTGGCTTCCAGAATCGTTTCGCGCACCAGGTTGGTCAGCGGCACTTCCGCGGTCGGGATCAGGAATAACTCCTGATCGCCGCGGATCGCAAACAGGTCTTCCTCGAATTTCGGCAACTGCCCGGTGCCGATCAGCGAGTCGCGGTGGACGAGATACGGGGTATACACTTCTGTGTAACCGTTCTCGTTGACCTGCAGATCGAGCATGAACTGGATCAGCGCCCGGTGCAGCTGCGCCAGCGAACCCCGCATGACGGTAAAACGTGCCCCGGCCACCCGGGCCGCGGCTTCCATATCCAACAGGCCAAGCGCCGCGCCGATATCGACGTGATCGCGCGCCTCAAAGGCAAACTCGGGTGGATCGCCCCAGCGCCGGAGTTCCACGTTGGCCGACTCGTCCGCTCCGTCCGGCACCGACTCGTCCAGTAAATTTGGCAGCCCGAGCAGCAAGCCATCGAGCTCGTTCTGCACTTCGGTCAGCGCCACCTCCGCTGCCTTTAACTCATCACCGAGCGACTGCACCGCTGCGGTCAGAGGCTCAATGTCCTCGCCGGCCGCCTTTGCCTGACCAATCGCCTTCGACTTGGAATTGCGTTGTTGCCGCAATTTTTCGGCTTGAACCTGAAATGTTTTGCGCTGGCTTTCCAGCTGCTCATAGCTGGCCGGATCGAGGTCGACGCCCCGCCGGGCCAGATTTTGAGCTACCCGTTCAAACTCGTTTCGCAGCAGTTTCGGATCCAGCATCTCGGACTGCCTCGATTGGCGCTGAGCAACGACTCTGCGGCGCTGAGTGTACACCGCTCACCCCAATGGCGGAGCAATCGTGCTCAGGCCGTGTCTTGATCGTCGCGGCGCTGCTCGCGGGCTTGCGCATTTGCCTGCCTGAGCTGCGCCAGCTTCTCGGCGATCTTGATTTCCAGCCCGCGATTCACCGGCTCGTAATACAAGCGCTCGGCCATGCCCTCCGGGAAGTACGTTTCACCGGCAGCGAACGCATCGCTTTCATTATGTGCATACCGATAGTCGCGGCCGTGGCCCAGGGATTTCATCAAACGGGTCGGCGCGTTGCGCAGTTGCAGTGGGACCTCCAGGGTACCGAGTTCCACCGCATCGGCCTGGGCCGACTGCAACGCCCGATACACGGCATTGCTTTTGGCCGCGCAGGCCAGATAGACGACCGCTTGCGCGAGCGCCAACTCGCCTTCCGGGCTGCCCAGCCGTTCGTATACCGCCCACGCATCCAACGCGATGCTCAGCGCACGGGGATCGGCATTGCCGATGTCCTCGGATGCCATGCGCAGCACGCGCCGGGCGACATACTCCGGATCACAACCACCATCGAGCATGCGCGCAAACCAGTACAAGGCCGCGTCGGGGTCAGAGCCGCGCACGGCCTTGTGCAGGGCCGAGATCTGGTCGTAGAAAATATCGCCCTGTCGATCGAAGCGGCGCAAACCACCGACCATGACGTCCGCGACGATCGCGTCGGTGATTTCAGCGGTCTTGTCGCCCTCCGTCGCAGTGAGACTGGCAGCGAGTTCCAACAGGTTCAGAGCGCGCCGGGCGTCGCCGTCAGCGGCCGCGGCCAAAAGCCTGAGATTCCGTTCATCGATGCAAAGATCCTGAGCACCCAAGCCACGCTCGGTATCCTCCAGCGCGCGTTTAAGCAACAGAATCAGGTCGTCGCTGCCCAGTGGTTTCAACACGTAAGTGCGGGCCCGGGACAGCAACGCATTATTCAACGCGAAAGATGGATTCTCGGTGGTCGCGCCGATGAACGTCAGCGTGCCATCCTCGACGAACGGCAGAAACGCATCCTGCTGCGCCTTGTTGAAGCGATGCACTTCGTCAAGAAATAACACTGTCGCGCGAGGCAACAGCCCGCTGGATTCCGCGCGCGCCTGCTCAACGGCGCTACGGATATCCTTGACCCCAGCCATAACCGCCGACAAACCAATGAATTGCGCTTCCGCCGTGTGCGCCACCAGCCGGGCCACGGTGGTTTTGCCACTGCCCGGGGGGCCCCACAAGATCGCCGAGTGCAGCGGATCCGCGCGCAGCAATCTGGCCAGCGGTTTATCCGCGCCGAGCAGATGGCTTTGGCCGACGAGCTCCTCGGCCGTTTGCGGCCGCATGCGGTCGGCCAAAGGGCGCCAGGCCGGTGCCGAGTCGGATGCCGTCATCATGTCGGGCGTTTACCGAACAAGCCGGACTCCAGGTGCTGGGCCCAACCCGCCATTCCGGCCCGCGCCAGTGCCCAGCCGATGAGCAGCCCGATAGCATTGAATACGAGATCCAGAACCTCGGCGCTGCGCCAGTAGACCAGGGATTGCAGCCATTCCATGGACGTACCGAACAGCAGCAGGCTGGCAAATATTGCCGAGCGGTAGCGGGGCTGCAGGATGCCCGAGAACCAGGTCATCAGGATGCAGAACACCAGCGTATGTGCCAGCTTGTCGCTGTATGCCGCTCCGAAATCCGGGCCGCGCAGGGGCAACAGTAGCAATGCCGCCACGCTAAGCAGCATCAGCGCGCCGATTCCCAGCCACCAGGCCGGGTGTCGCAGCGGCAGGACAACTGAGTCAGATGGCAGACTCGTCGATGACATCGGCGCCGTCCGGAATGTTGAATCGGAATTCATCGCTATCAAGTCTTGGGTTGAGCTCGATATCGGTGAATTCTACACGGCTGGTCTGCCCCAGCCGGTCCTTTAGTTCCAGCCACACCAGCCGATTCCCGGAAAACCCCAGACTGATGCGTTCAAAGTCGCCGTCAGCTTCAACCGGCACCAGCTGTAGCCACAGAATGTCGTCAATCTGCGTGGTCTCAGCGACCGCAAAATTATCCAGCACATCGAGGTCACCGATCAGCAGTGCCACCGGCGTACTGCCGATGCCCGCGTCCAGGTCACGTACCGTCACCTGTTCGAGGTCCGTGTCATACATCCAGACGCGCTCGCCGTCGGCAACAATGATCCGTTCGTAAGGTTTCTGATAGGTCCAGCGAAACCTGCCCGGGCGCATGAGCTTCAAGGTGCCTGTTGCCACTTCGATGCTTTGCAGGTCGGCGTCGAACAATTCCTGCTCAAACGCGGCGCTCATCGTCTGCACCGACTCGAGGAAACCCCGCAGCATCTCGAGCCCCGGTTCGGTATTCGCCTGCCCACTCGGCGGCGCGATCGGTATAGAAAGGACCAGTAGCAGGATCGCTACCGGCAGTGGCCGAGCCGGATCGGACTTGCAGCGAAACACGGAATCAGGCTTCATCCGGCGACGCCGGAACCAGCACCTCGCGCATCCCGTTCGATTGGAGCGACCCGACGATGCCGACCTGCTCCATTGTTTCCACCATCCGCGCCGCCCGGTTGTAGCCGATTTTCAAGCGACGCTGGATACCGGAAATCGATGCTCTGCGGGTTTCAATGACGATTTGCACGGCCTGATCGTATAGAGCATCGGCTTCGGCGTCGATTTCGCCGGCGGGGCGTTCGCCGGGAATGGGCCCGATCGGCTCTTGCGTCACTTCATCGAGGTATTTCGGCTCGCCGGAGGCACGCAGATGCCGTACGACCCGATGCACTTCCTGATCGGATACGAACGCGCCGTGCACGCGAAACGGCGTCGAAACGCCTGGCGGCAGGAACAACATGTCGCCATGCCCGAGCAGGTTCTCGGCACCCATCTGGTCGAGAATTGTTCGCGAGTCGACTTTTGCCGAAACCTGAAACGCAATCCGGCAGGGGATATTGGCCTTGATCAACCCGGTAATTACATCTACCGACGGGCGCTGGGTCGCGATGATCATGTGGATGCCGGCGGCTCGGGCTTTCTGCGCCAGACGCGCGATCAACTCCTCGACCTTCTTGCCGACGAGCATCATCATGTCGGCCAGTTCATCGACGATGACGACGACATTCGGCAGTGGCTGCAGCGTCGGCACCTCAGTATCTCCGCTGAGGTTCGCATCCGCCGTAAAAAACGGGTCTACGATGGGCTTGCCGTTGTCCAACGCCGCGTGGACCTTGCGGTTGTAACCACCGATATTGCGCACCTTCAACGCTGCCATCAGCCGGTAACGCCTTTCCACCTCGACCACGCACCAGCGCAACGCATTGGCTGCATCTTTCATGTCGGTCACGACCGGGCACAGCAAATGGGGGATGCCTTCGTAAACCGACAGTTCGACCATCTTGGGATCGATCATTATCATCCGCACGTGCTCGGGCTTGGATTTGTACAGCAGACTCAAAACCATCGCATTTAAGCCGACCGATTTGCCGGATCCGGTGGTACCCGCAATCATCAGGTGCGGCATGCGGGCCAGATCGGCGACCACCGACTTGCCGCTGATGTCCTTGCCCAGCGCCAGCGTTAACGGCGACGGCATATCTTCATACGCCTTGGACTTGAGAATCTCGCCCAATGTGACCAGCTCGCGGCTCTCGTTCGGAATCTCGAGTCCGACGACGGATTTTCCCGGAATGATCTCGACGACGCGGACGCTGACGGTTGACAGCGAACGAGCGATGTCCTTGGACAAGTTACTGATCTGGCTGACTTTAACGCCAGGAGCCGGGTTCAATTCGAAGCGGGTGACGACCGGTCCGGGATGCACAGAGACGACTTCAACCTCGACCCCGAAATCACGCAGCTTGAGTTCGACCATCCGCGACATGGCCTCGAGCGCTGCGCGCGAATACCCGGGACCCTGCACCGGCGGATCATCCAGCAGCGCAAGCGGCGGCAACGTTCCCGCCGCAGGCGGATCAAACAGCGGGACCTGACGCTCCTGTTCAGCGCGTGTGCCGGGCTCGACGCTGGGCACCACCGCATCGATACGCGGCGGCGGTTGCCTGGCTTTTTTCTCCCACTGCGCGCGCACCAGGCTTTGGCGCCGCCGCTGAACGCGCCGCGCCTTGGCGCGATCCTGCAGATCCTTCAGCCACAGGCGCATCGCCTCCGCGCTGCACAGCACCCAGTGGCCAATGCGGTCCATCGCGGCAAGCCACGATACGCCGGTAAACAGCGACACGGCGGCCAACCACAAGGCCAGCAACAAAAGCGTCGCCCCCAAAATCCCCAACGCGCCCTGCAGCCCAGTGCCGACCATTTCGCCGAGCACCCCACCCGCTGACTCGCGCATTTCCTGGTTGACGAAATGCAGTGTCGCCAATCCGCAACTGGTCAGCAGCGTGATCACGAAACCGCCGAAGCGGGTGATCATGAGCTTTTTCTGGATCGGCCCAGGATTCGTGCGTTCGGAGAACACCAGCCACCCGGCCAGCATCATCATGGCTGGAAACAGAAACGCCGGCACGCCGCACAGGTAATAGGCAAAATCGGCAAACCAGGCACCAGCAGCGCCGATCTGGTTGTGCAGCGCCCCACCGTCACCGGTATGACTGAAGCCCGGATCGCGGGGGTCGTAGGTCAAAAGCGCGAGCAGCATGATCAGCGCCATGGCCCCGAGCACCCACAGCGCGGCTTCCCGCACCGAGCGTGTGACCAGACCGTTGTTGGCCTGATGGCCTGCCAGTCGAGCTACTCTATCCACGTCAAGTGAATTACCAAGAATGGAAGTTAACTACTTAAATAATAAGCGGTAATGGCACGCGATCATACCAGCTTGTTCGCTAAAGGCCCACCGTTGACCGCAACCGCAGCGTCCGGCCCCGGAGGCCCGCACGAGCACTGGGCTTGGGGCCGAGTCTTTGCTCGTCCTCAGCCTTTCCCCTACACTAGCCGGCCGGCGGCTCAAGCCCGCCAAAGACTCGCGACACAACAACTTCTGGCTATCATCAACAACCAGAAGCGGGAAAGTATACATGACCCAACCCAGGCACTGCCGGCTGCTGATTTTGGGTTCCGGCCCCGCCGGATATGCCGCTGCAGTTTACGCCGCCCGCGCCAATCTCAGTCCGGTGCTGATCACCGGTGTCGAACGGGGCGGACAGCTGATGACGACCACCGATGTCGACAACTGGCCCGGCGACGTCGAGGGCCTGCAAGGCCCGGACCTGATGGACCGCATGCAACGGCACGCCGAGCGCTTTAACACCGACGTCGTCAACGACCATATTCATAACGTGGATCTGGGTCAGCGCCCGTTGCGGCTGTTTGGCGACGACAGCGAGTACACTTGCGATGCACTCGTCATTGCGACCGGGGCGGTGGCACGCTACCTTGGTCTGGAAAGCGAGGAGCGCTTTAAAGGTCGCGGAGTGTCCGCCTGCGCCACCTGTGACGGATTTTTCTTCAAGGATCAGCCGGTCGCCGTCGTCGGTGGCGGCAATACCGCGGTCGAAGACGCCCTGTACCTGTCGAACATCGCGTCGCGCGTAACGCTAGTGCACCGCCGCGACGCATTGCGGGCCGAGAAAATGATGCAGGATCAGCTGTTTGCCAGGAACCAGCCCAACGGGCCGGTCGAGATTGTCTGGAACCATGTCGTCGAAGAGGTACTCGGCGACGAGTCCGGCGTGACCGGTTTAAAGCTGGCCAGCACCAAAGACACTGGCGCCATGCGTGAGTTTGCCGTTAGCGGGGTCTTTATTGCGATCGGTCACAATCCGAACACGGATCTGTTCACCGGCCAACTGGACATGGATAATGGCTACATCGTCGTGCAGGCAGGTCTTGACGGTGACGCCACCGCCACCAGTGCCCCCGGCGTGTTTGCGGCCGGCGACGTGGCTGACCACGTCTATCGGCAGGCTGTCACGTCTGCGGGGAGCGGCTGCATGGCGGCACTGGATGCGGAGAAATACCTCGATGCGCTGGAGACCGCCGCGAACAATTGAATAGCGCCACCGTTTGATGCAGGCCCGGGTAATACAGTCAATCGCCGAAGTTGAGCCGGGCACCTGGAACGGTCTCCGCGGAACCGATAATCCCTTTGTACGCCACGAATTTCTTCATGCACTGGAGGAAAGCGGCTCGGTTGGTGCAGCATCCGGCTGGCAACCCTGTCACCTTTTACAGGAGGATGACAACGGCGATCTGATTGCGGCGCTTCCGCTCTACCTTAAAACCAACTCGTACGGTGAATTCGTGTTCGATTTCGCCTGGGCGGACGCATACAAGCGAGCCGGTTTGGACTATTACCCGAAGCTGGTCTCGGCGATACCGTTTACGCCGGCCACTGGGCCCCGTTGCCTGGTGGGCCGCTCGCAGGATTACGCAAAGCACTGCAAATTCCTGTTGGCCGCGGCGGTTAACCTGGCGGATGAGACGGGCGCGTCGTCGCTGCACTTTTTGTTCCCCGAAGCCAATGAATTGCAGCAACTTGCCGACGCCGGCCTGCTGTTACGCAAGGACTGCCAATTTCATTGGCACAACCGGGATTACGAAAGCTTCGATGCTTTCCTGGGCGAGTTCACATCCGCCAAGAGAAAAAAAACCCGTCGAGAACGTCGCCGAATCCGGGAAGCAGGGATCCGCTTCGAAGTCCACACGGGCCTGGACCTCGATGAGGCCAAGTGGGAGCAATTGATGCCACTGTATACCAGCACATTCTGGCAACGCGGACGTCATCCTTACATCAACGTCGAATTTTTTCGTACCGTCAGCCAAACCATGCCTGAAAACATCGTCGTCTTTGTCGCTTATAAAGGTGCGGATGCGATTGCCACGGCAATCTGTTTTCAAAGCACCACGACGCTGTACGGGCGTTATTGGGGCAGTAGTGGTTTCTACGACAGCCTGCACTTCGAGACCTGCTACTACCAGGGCATCGACTACTGCATTCGGCAGGGCCTGCAGCGGTTCGAGCCCGGCACGCAGGGTGAGCACAAGATCAGCCGTGGATTCGTGCCGGTGGAAACCTGGTCGGCACACTGGCTATCGCATCCACAATTTGCCGCGGCAGTTGATCATTTCCTGGGCCGTGAACGCCAATACGTGGATCACTACATCGAAGCGGTCCAGGATCACATGCCCTATCGAAAACACGGCCAATGAACGTGGTTTTGCCCCGCCAGCTGGCGCGGTCTGACCCCACTGCCTGAGCGTTGGTTCGCCGAATGCAGCACTCGATCCACTGGTTGCGGCCTGACGACCCGCCCGACAGCTTTCCGGATGTCGCCAAGGCTCTGAGAGATCCCGACGGTTTGCTGGCAATCGGTGGCAACCTGACACCGGAGCGGATCATCCTCGCTTACCGGCGCGGCATTTTTCCCTGGTACGACGACAGCCAACCGATCATGTGGTGGTCGCCAGATCCGCGAGCGGTCATTTTTCCGGATGAATTTCATATCTCTCGCAGCCTGCGCCGTACTCTGCGCAAGGGCACATACTGCGTATCGATCGATCAATGTTTTAACGAAGTCATTTCGCAGTGTGCCAATAGCCGTTTCGAAACGGGCACCTGGATCACCGACGACATGCTCGCGGCGTATCGGCAGTTGCACGAACTGGGTTATGCACATTCGGTCGAGACCTGGCGAGGAGATCAGCTCGTCGGTGGCATGTACGGAATCGCGATCGGTAAAATTTTTTTTGGCGAATCGATGTACAGCGCAGCCCCCGACGCATCGAAGGTCGCGCTGGCCCGGCTGGTCCACTTGCTGCAACGGACGGGAGTCAAATTACTCGATTGCCAGGTCGTCTCCGAACATCTTTTGACGCTCGGCATGCGACCAATACCCAGAAAATCCTTTATCGAGTATCTCAACCAATATGTCGACTGTGAAGCCGCGATGCCGGTCTGGGGACAGCTGCCGACCCCAACGACAGTGCCATGGTAGCGAGCGCTGCGCGGCAACTTCCGGCGAGTCCGGTTGCTAGTTCACGGAACTTCTTGCACAATTCGCCCGCCCGCGCTTATTGGAAGGATTTGTGGCAAAAGAAGAAGCGATACAAATGGACGGAGTCGTCTCCGAAACGCTCCCCAATACAACATTTCGAGTTGAACTCGAAAATGGTCATATCATTACGGCGCACATTTCCGGCAAAATGCGCAAGCATTACATCCGCATTCTCACCGGCGATAAGGTCACGGTCGAACTGACACCTTACGATCTCAGCAAAGGGCGAATCATCTACCGGGAACGGTAGAGACTGCTTGGGCTCCGTTTATTGCCTGGCTGAGCGGTCCGTTCACGGTGCTTCGGACAGATGCTCGAGCTTTTTGGTACTCGGTCGGACGTCCAGCTTCAGTTCCCCGTCGTCACCGACAACGATAACCGCGTGACCACCGTCGACCAGTTCGCCGAACAACAATTGTTCCGCCAGCGGTCGCTTGATTTGCTCCTGAATCACCCGCGCCATGGGGCGCGCACCCATTTTCGGATCATAGCCGCGATCGGCAATCAATTGCCGGGCGGCCGGGTTCAACTCCAGCGTGACATCGTTGCGCTCCAGCTGCGATTCTAATTCCAGGACCAGTTTGTCGACCACCCGCAGCACGGATTCACGATCCAGCGCGTCGAATTGAATTACCGTATCTAGGCGGTTGCGAAATTCAGGCGTAAACATTTTCTGAATCGCGGAAAGGCCATCGGTACTGTGATCCTGCTGCGTAAAACCGATCGACTGGCGGTCCATTTCACGTGCGCCAGCATTCGTTGTCATCACCAGAATGATGTTGCGGAAGTCTGCTTTGCGGCCGTTGTTATCGGTCAAGGTTCCGTGATCCATGACCTGAAGCAGCAGGTTGAAAACCTCGGGATGCGCTTTCTCAACCTCATCGAGCAGCAACACCGCGTGTGGGTTCTTGCTCACTGCCTCGGTCAGCAACCCCCCCTGATCAAAGCCAACGTAGCCGGGTGGCGCACCGATCAGCCTGGAAACCGTATGACGCTCCATGTATTCCGACATATCAAAGCGAATCAGTTCGATGCCCAGGCAATAAGCAAGTTGTCGCGTAACCTCGGTCTTGCCGACTCCGGTCGGACCAGCAAACAGAAAAGCGCCCTCCGGCTTCTCATCCTCGCGAAGACCGGAACGCGCCATCTTAATCGCCGATGCCAGCGCAGCGATGGCCTTGTCCTGTCCAAATATAACCAGCTTGAGGTCACGTTCGAGATGCTGCAGCAGGTTGCGATCCGATGAGGACACGCTCTCGGGCGGAATTCGCGCCATCCGGGCAACAACAGTTTCGATGCGGACGACATCAATGATGTCCGGCCGCTCGTTTTCCGGCTCCAGGCGCAGGCTTGCGCCCGCCTCATCGATGACATCGATGGCCTTGTCCGGCAATTGGCGCTCATTGATGTGCCGCGCCGCCAACTCTGCGGCCGCCACCAACGCTTCGTCGGCGTATTTAACGCCGTGGTGCTCTTCAAACCGGCCACGCAATCCCTTCAGAATGTCTATGGTCTGAGCCACGCTGGGTTCGAGAATGTCGATTTTCTGAAAACGTCGTGCCAGGGCATGGTCTTTTTCGAAAATATGCCGATATTCACGGTACGTGGTCGAACCGATGCACCGCATCTCGCCATCAGCCAGCACCGGCTTGATCAGGTTCGACGCATCCAGGACCCCGCCGGACGCCGCCCCGGCACCGATCATCGTGTGTATCTCGTCGATAAACAAGATCGCGCCCGGGTCCTTCGTTAACTCGGCAAAGACGCCTTTCATGCGTTTTTCAAAATCGCCGCGATACTTGGTCCCTGCCAGCAAAGCGCCCATATCCAACGCGTAGAGTGTGCAGCCCTGCAGCACGTCGGGAACTTCATCGTCAACGATCATCTTGGCCAGGCCTTCTGCCATCGCGGTCTTGCCGACGCCGGCCTCTCCGGTATAAAGCGGGTTGTTCTTGCGCCGACGACACAACACCTGAATCGTTCGTTGGATCTCGGACTCCCGGCCGATCAGCGGGTCGATCTTCCCGTCGGCGGCTTTCTGATTGAGATTTGTCGTAAACCGTTCCAGCGCGCTGGTGGAGGAATCGTCCTCGAGTTCGTCCGAAGAGACATCCGAATCGTGTTCGGGCGGGCTCCCGTCACCGAGCTTGGAGACACCATGTGAAATGAAGTTCACGATGTCCACCCGATTCACGTCCTGGAGCCCGAGCAAATACACCGCATGCGACTGTTTTTCGCCGAAAATCGCAACCAGCACATTGACGCCCGTCACTTCCTTCCGCCCGCCTGACTGCACGTGATAGACAGCGCGTTGCAGAACCCTCTGGAAGCCAAGCGTGGGCTGGACCTCCTGCTCACTTTCTTCGGGCAGGAACGGGGTTGACTCATCGATGAATTCGGTCAATTCCCTGCTAAGCCGAGGCAGGTCAGCCGCACAGGCCTTCAACACCTCGCCAACCGACGGAATATCCATGATGGCGAGCAGCAAGTGCTCGACCGTCACAAATTCATGGTGGCTGGTTCGGGCTTTCTGAAATGCCTCATTCAGGCAAAATTCTAGTTCGCTGCTTAACATTCGAAATTAACTCTCTTCCATTGTACACAGCAGAGGATGCTGATTTTGTTGGGCAAAGGTGCTGACCTGTGCCACTTTAGTTTCCGCAATTTCGTACGTATACACGCCGCAAATGCCCTTGCCCTTGGTATGCACCTCGAGCATGATCCGCGTCGCCTTTGGCCGATCCATGCCGAATATCAATTCCAAGACCTCAACAACGAATTCCATCGGGGTGTAGTCATCATTGAGCAACACGACGCGGAACAGTGGCGGCTTCTTGAGTTTCGGCTTAGCCTCCTCAAGAACCAGGCCACGTTCATCCTCCGGTCGGATCAGAAAATCCTTCTTCTGGTCATTCGACATGGCCTGCCAGCACCCCTTAGCGGAATCATTGGCGTTCAGAGCATTCTACCTGCTTTACCGGACCCGTCCATCCAGGCAGTACGGAAGACAGTATGTAGCCGACTGTGTGCGCCGCCCGTCCGCGGCCAGTCCAGCTGCGGGTGCCCGCAGAGTACGCCGGCCGGTCGTTTCAGCCAAGTGCCTGGAGCAACAGGCGGCTTGTCTCGGGTGTGATCGACCCGTTTTCCAGAATTGCTGTAAAGTCTGATCCGCATCTCGATGCTTCATAAGGAAAAACAGCTGTTTCGCGCTTGAGCCCGGCCAGCATGACGCCTTATTATGACCAACGGTGGTTCCGGGGGTTTCGGGCAGGCCCGGATCCAGCAGCTCGTAACGGACTACAGCTATAGGCTTGCAGCAGTGAACCTTTCCCAAAAGATCGCGCGGTGGCGGTCTTACTCGCCGGCCGAACTCGCGGCCAGCGCCAGCGTACGTCTGCCGTTTTGGGTCTCAGCGCTGTTGGCAATCGGTATCGCTTATTACCTGGCGCGGTTGTTCTGGTTGCTGGTACCGGTCGGCGACGGCGTCGAGTGGACGGCATCCACGGCACCTGCCGCCGCCAGCACATCGAGTGCGGTAACGACAAATTACGAATCAATCGCCAAAGCCCACCTGTTTGGCGAAAGCTCGGCCGAATTGAATCCGGCCCCGGTCGAGACCGTGGATGCACCGGATACGCGCATGAATCTGCAACTGCGTGGAACGGTCGCAACCGATGACGCGAGTAAAGCGCACGCAATCATCGCCGACGGTACGGGCAACGAAGATGTCTTTTTCATCAATGATCCGATTCCTGGCGGAGCGGTTCTGCACCGGGTGCTCTATGACCGGGTCATATTGAACCGCGGCGGGATCCTCGAAACCCTGCGCTTGCCGCAGCAGTCCCTCGGCGGTACGGCAGCCAGGCCCGGAACCCGGTCGGCGACCGGCCGCGCCGCAAGGGCGCTCCCCGCCAGCGTACAGAACCTGATCGGACAAAATGCGGCTCGTTTTTCCGATATCGTGCGCCCGCAGCCCTACATGCCCAATGGACAACTGCAAGGTTATCGCGTATACCCGGGCCGTGACCGGCGGGCCTTTGCCAGTCTTGGGCTGCGGCCTGGGGATTTGGTCACAGAAATCAATGGCATGGCGCTGAATAATCCAGCTCAGGGCATGGAAGCTTTTAGCACATTGAGTGATGCTACCCAGGTCACTTTAACCATCGAACGCAATGGACAGCCGGTGGCGCTGAGCATCGATGTGAGCCAGTTGGATGCCCAGGGCCGAGCACGCCGATGACAAGCGTATTTATATCCATCCGTAACCTGACCTGTGCAGTGATTTCCGTGTGCCTGGTGTTTGCCGGCACGCTGAACCCGGTTCCGGGCCATGCGCAGGGCGCGACGATCACGCCCAACTACAAAGATGCCGACATCCGCCAGATCATCGAAGCGGTCGGCGAAGTTACCGGCAAGAATTTCGTCATTGATCCGCGAGTCACGGCCAAGGTAACGATGTTGTCGACTACGCCGATGAGCCCGGACGCCTTCTACGAGGCATTCCTGTCGATTCTGGCGGTCTACGGGTTTGTTGCGGTCCCGTCGGGCGACGTTATCAAGATTTTGCCGGACGCCAACGCGCGGCAGATGCCCGGCTGGGAAGAAATGGCAGGCGGGCAACGACCGGATGACATCGTAACCCGGGTGGTACCGGTCAGGAATGTCGCCGCCGCGCAGCTGGTCCCGATCCTGCGACCACTGATCCCGCAGTACGGGCACCTGGCAGCGCATCCGGCCTCCAACCTGCTGATCATTTCCGACCGTGCGGCCAACGTCGACCGCGTATTGCGCATTATTCGGCGCATTGACCTGGAAAGCGACGAGGAATACGAAGTCATTCGGCTGGTACACGCTTCGGCGGGCGAAACCGTTCGCGTCGTGACTGCCTTGCAGCAAGGTTCCCGTGCCGCGGGCGGGGGCCCGACAATCACGGTGGTTGCCGACGAACGCACTAACAGCGTGCTGATCAGCGGCGACAAGATGGACCGCCTGCGGATCCGGACCCTGATCACGCATCTGGATACGCCGCTCGAGGAGGGTGGCGACACCCGGGTGCGCTACCTGCGCTATGCGAGCGCCGAAGAACTCGCCACCAAACTCAGTGCGCAATACTCCACAACAGCTGGCGCACAGGCAAACGGGGGTGGAGTCGATGTCACGATATGGGCTGACGAACAAACCAACGCCTTGGTGCTAACCGCACCGCCAAAGACCATGCGGTCGATGATGAGGGTTATCGACCGCCTCGATATCCGCCGTGCGCAGGTGTTGATCGAAACCATCATCGTCGAGGTTGGGATGGACAAAGCGGCCGAGTTCGGCATCACCTGGGCGGTCTTCGATGAAGATTACAGCGCGGCCGCCACCGATTTTCCCATCGTTCCAGGCGGTGTGGCCGATCTCGCTGCGGCCGCCGGGGCCGCGGCAGACGCTGTTATAACGGTCCCGCCAGGCATCACCGGCGCGGTTGGACGGCTGTCCGACAGTGGGCTCAGCTTTGCAGCCGTAATCAGAGCATTGCAGAGCGACGCCGACAACAACATCATGGCCACGCCGACACTGGTGATGATGGACAACGAAGAGGCGCAGATCCAGGTCGGCCAGGAAGTGCCGTTCGTCACCGGTAGTTTCACGACCCCCGTCGCCGGCGGCGCCACCGTCAATCCGTTTACGACGGTGGAACGCGAGCAGGTCGGGCTGACCCTGAAAATCACGCCACAGATCAACGAGGGCGACGCGGTGTTGTTGAAAATTGAGCAGGAGATTTCCACGCTCACCGACAGTACGCAGGCGGTGGACCTGATCACCAACAACCGCACGATCACGACCTCGGTCATCGTCGAGGACGGCGGCACGCTGGTGCTCGGTGGGCTGCTCCAGGATGACATCCGGGAAAGCGAGCAACGCGTGCCCTTCCTCGGCAGCATACCGTTGCTCGGCGTTTTGTTCCGGGCGAAGAAAGTCCAGTATGTTAAAACCAACCTGATGTTTTTTATCAAGCCAACGATCATTCGTGACAGCGTCGACGCGGCATTTGAGACCAATGCGAAATACAGCCTGATCCGCGATATTCAACTCGGCATCGATCGAGATATTGGCCTGCTGAAAGGTGACCACCAACGCCCGGTGCTGCCCGAACTCGAAACAGCCGGGCAGAAGACACCGGCGCTGGATCTGCGCGGGCTGACGCCTGACGATGTGGACAGTGAGGCCAAACAGCCGGGCGGGAACACCGATACTGCCACGCCGGAGAACTAACGTGGCACCCGTCATTGACCCCGATAGTTTGCCCGACGAGTTGCCCGGCGACGTTCAGGCGGCAACTGCTCAGGTGCACGAGACCGGTGGCAGCGTGCTGCCGTTCGTATTTGCCAAGCGCCAGGGCATTCTGATCCACGGCCGCCAGGACGATGGCTACCTGACGATCGTTCGAAAAGACGCCAAGCCAACCAGCCTGGCCGAGGCCCGCCGCGTTGCCGGCGGCCCGCTGATCACACGGATGGTGTCAGCCGATGAGTTCGAAACACTGCTCAACGAGACCTACGAACAAGGCTCCCGGGACACGATGCAGATGGTCGGGGAGCTCGGCGATGACGCGGACTTGTTCAAGGTCGCCCAGGAGCTACCGGAACCGTCCGACCTGCTTGAGAGTGAAGACGACGCGCCAATTATCCGGTTAATCAATGCGGTCCTGACCTCGGCAATCAAAGAAAACGCTTCCGATATCCACATCGAACCGTTTGAGAACCGTCTTGTCATCCGGTTTCGCGTCGATGGAATTTTGCGCGAGGTGTTGCAGTCCCGCAGGGCTGTCGCGCCGTTGGTGGTGTCGAGAATCAAAGTCATGTCAAAGCTGGACATCGCTGAAAAACGCTTACCCCAGGATGGCCGGATCTCATTGCGCATCGCCGGACGTTCGGTGGACGTCAGAGTCTCGACGATACCGTCGGGCCACGGCGAACGGGTGGTCATGCGCCTACTGGACAAACAGGCTGGACGACTCAGCCTACAGTCGCTGGGCATGGCGGAAGCGACTCGACGGACCACCTACGAGCTGATTCACCGCGCCCACGGCATCATCCTGGTCACCGGTCCCACCGGTTCCGGCAAAACCACGACGCTGTATGCCGCGCTGGAGCAAATCAATAACGACACCCGCAATATCATGACGGTGGAGGACCCGATCGAGTACTACATCGACGGTATCGGCCAAACCCAGGTCAACACCAAGGTCGACATGACGTTCGCCCGGGGGCTGCGCGCGATTTTGCGGCAGGACCCGGACGTGGTCATGGTCGGCGAGATCCGTGACCTGGAAACGGCGGAAATTGCCGTGCAGGCCAGCCTGACCGGCCACCTGGTTTTGTCGACCCTGCATACCAACACGGCCGTCGGGACGGTTACCCGGTTGCGCGACATGGGAATCGAGCCGTTTTTGCTGGCGTCCAGCCTGATCGGCGTGCTGGCCCAGCGTCTGGTGCGCGTTCTGGATCCAGACATTAAGACTCCGTACCCGGCTTCAGAGTATGAGTGCAAATTGCTGGGCGCCGATCCAGCGAACCCGCCAACGCTGTATCGTGCTCCACCCGAAATGGCCGGCAGCCCGAGTGGCTTCAACGGCCGCACCGGGATCTATGAATTGGTCGCGATCGACGACCGCATGCGCGCGATGATTCACGACGGTGCTGCGGAACACGAGCTGGAGAAATACGCCCGCACCCTGAGCCCGAGCATTCGTGATGATGGTTTTGACAAGGTCAGGGCCGGAGTGACGACGCTGGAAGAATCCGTTCGCGTGACTCGCTCCGACTGATGGGAGCATTTGAATACACGGCAGTAGATCCTTCGGGCAAGGAAAAGAAAGGCGTCCTTGAAGGGGAAACGCCACGGCAGGTGCGGCAGTTGCTCCGCGATCGGCAGCTCCTCCCGATCGCCGTCACCGAGGTGGCGGAGAAGGATGCCTCGCGAAAATTCGACATTTCGTTCCGGCGCAGTCTGTCGCCGACCGACCTGGCGTTGATTACCCGTCAACTCGCCACTCTGGTGCAGGCATCGATGCCGCTGGAAGAGTCGCTACTCGCCATCGGCGAACAAAATGAAACCCCGCGTGTACAGAGCATTGTATTAGGCGTTCGCGCCCGGGTCATGGAGGGCTTTAGCTTCGCCGATGGACTGGCGGAATTTCCCAAGGCATTCCCGGATTTGTATTGCGCCACCGTCGCCGCCGGAGAACAATCCGGTCACCTCGACGCGGTCCTGGAACGGCTCGCCGATTACACGGAGAGTCGGCAGGAACTGCGCCAAAAGGTACTCAACGCAATGATTTATCCGATCGTGCTAACGGTGCTGGCTGTGGCAATTGTCAGTGGCATGTTGGCCTATGTTGTGCCGAAGGTCGTGGGAGTTTTTGCCAACACCGATCGAGAATTGCCGATGCTGACATCTTTTCTAATCGGCCTGAGCGAGTTTCTACAAAGCTACGGCATTCTTATGCTGGTAGTCCTGATTGCGCTGGCGATTGGCGCCTGGAAATTGCTTCAACAACCGGGGCCCCGCGAACAATTTGACCGGTTTCTGTTACGCGTTCCATTGGTTGGCCGCCTGGTCCGTGGCTACAATACCGCGCGCTTCACCCGCACGTTCAGCATCCTGATGGGCAGTGGTGTACCGATTCTCGAAGGACTGCACATATCGGCACAAGTCGTCACGAATATGCCGATGAAGGCAGCCGTCGAGGATGCTGCACTGCGTATCCGTGAGGGCGAAGGCATTGGCAAATCGTTGGGTGATAGCGGGCATTTCCCGCCGCTATGCATTCATTTGATTTCCGCCGGCGAGGCCAGCGGCAAGTTGGAAACTATGTTGGAGCGGGCGGCCGGCAATCAGGAGCGGGAAATGGATGGACTGATCGGCACCTTGCTCAACATCCTCGAACCGGCCCTGATAATTGGCATGGGCGCGATGGTATTGCTGATCGTGCTGGCCATTCTGTTGCCAATATTCCAACTAAACGAACTGGTCGGCTGACTCTGTTCGAAACCCTCTAACTTGCCGGAATTATCCGCGCTAGCGGTCGCCCCGTTGGCGCGGAGCGGCAATTGAGACCAGGGTCACACTTTCAGCAAAAAATGCTACCTAGGTTCTTGTCAAACGCAAAAATTGAGCATATAAAAGCCACGACGACACATCGTTCTAAGCATGATCATAATGAGCTCTGTACGAGGGAGGTCTTTCATGGACGAGCGGGAAAATGATGTCACCGAAAAGCACGATGAATCGGATGACGTCGCGACAGACAGCAACAGTGGCACGGATAATGTCGGCGAGACATCCGTCGAGTTCGATATCGAAGAACTCATCGCGGAAGTAGAGGCCGAAGCCCCGGAGGGTGTCGATCGCGATGGCAAAGTACGCAAACGCCTCGAGGAAGCTCTCGAGAGAAAACAAACCGACGAAGAACTAGCCGATTTCGAGGACTACGATACTTAGAGGCCGGGCAACCCCGGATCACTTTCCGCGCCGCCGCTTTGGTTTTCGACTCAGTGAAAATCACGGCTTTTTGCGGTCAACTCTCCCAGCAACAGCGTGTGGTCCTCAAGTTGGGACGCGATGACGTGCATGACGCCATCCTGCCTCTGCAACCGTCCCCAGACTCCGAGCAATACCGCATTCAGCAGAAGCCGCCGCTGCCGCTCCGCCACTGCCTCCCAGACAATCAGGTTGATACAACCGGTTTCATCCTCCAGGGTCACAAAGGTTACCGTTTTCGCGCTGCTGGGCCGTTGCCTGGCCACAACCAGGCCGGCCGTATGGACTATCCGGTCGCCTGGCATGTGCCACAGTTCATCGGCGCTGGATATGGAATGTCGGCGCAATTGTTCCCGCAGCAAGGCCAATGGATGACGTCTTAGGGTCAGGCCGAGGCTGTTATAGTCCGCCGCAACGGCCTGCCCTTCTGTTGGCGTCTTCAGCAACGGCAAAGCTTCGGGGATTTTTATGCTGGGCAATAACGGCAGCGGCGGCTCACAGCCGGCCACCTGCCAGCGCGCCTGGTGCCGGTGGCCAGCGATATCGGCCAGCGCATCTGCGGCGGCCAATGCCGAGCAGTCGCGCTGATCGAGGCCGGTACGTTCCAACAGATCCGGCACGCTGTTGAACAATCCCTGAACACGCACCTGAACCAACCGGGAAGCACCCTGCTCCGACAGGTCACGAACCATCCGCAAACCGAGACGCAACGCCGGCACACCCGATGGAGTTCTCTCCAGGGTGCAATCCCACTCACTCCGGTTGACGTCCACTGGCCTCACTTCTACACCTGACCTCCGGGCGGATTGAGTGAGCTGGGCCGGCGCGTAAAAACCCATAGGCTGACAGTTGAACAAGGCGCAAGTGAAAGCCGCTGGCTCATGGCATTTCAGCCACGCTGAGACATATACCAGCAGGGCAAAGCTGGCAGCATGCGACTCGGGAAATCCATATTCACCGAACCCCTGAATTTGATTGAAAATCTGTTGGGCAAACTGCCGCGAATAGCCGCGCTCGCGCATACCCTCGATCAGACGCTGTTCAAAAGACTCCAGACCGCCGCGGCGCTTCCAGGCAGCCATTGCACGGCGCAGACTGTCCGCTTCCCCGGCAGAAAATCCCGCCGCGACAATCGCAAGCTGCATGACCTGCTCCTGGAAAATAGGCACACCAAGCGTGCGCTCGAGAACTTGCTGTACCGATTGACTCGGATAAGTAACGGCCTCCTCACCATTACGACGACGCAAATACGGATGCACCATGTCGCCCTGTATCGGTCCAGGCCGGATAATCGCAACCTCGATGACAAGGTCGTAATAACAGCGAGGTCGCAGACGCGGCAGCATAGCCATCTGGGCACGGGATTCGATCTGAAACACACCCATCGTGTCCGCGCGACAAATCATGTCGTAAACCTTCGCATCCTCGGCCGGGACTGTCGCCATACTCAGTTGTCTGCCGTAATAGGCATTGATGAGTTCGAAGCTCTGATGAATCGCAGACAACATTCCCAGGCCGAGTACATCCACCTTGAGCAGCCCGAGATCATCCAGATCGTCCTTGTCCCATTGAATGACGGTACGACCCTTCATGGCGGCATTTTCGACCGGGACTATCCGGTTCAGTGGCTCCTCGGAAATAACGAAGCCCCCAACGTGCTGTGACAGGTGCCGGGGAAATCCGACCAGTTCACTGACCAGGGTCACCAGACGGTGGATGACCGGATTGGCGAGATCGAAACCGGCCTCCACAATTCTCTCGTCCTTGACCTGGCTGCCGTCCCACCACTGCATCGATCGGGCCATACGGTCAACCTGGAGTTCGGACAATCCCAGTACCTTGCCGACATCCCGGATAGCGCTGCGGGGACGATAGGTGATGACTGTCGCGGTCAGTGCCGCCCGGGCGCGCCCGTATTTCCGGTAGATGTACTGGATGACTTCTTCCCGGCGATGGTGTTCGAAGTCCACATCAATATCCGGAGGTTCATCACGTTCCTTGGAGATAAAGCGCTCCACGAGCATGGACATGCGTGCCGGATCGACCTCGGTGATACCCAGGCAGAAACACACCGCCGAGTTGGCGGCCGATCCCCTGCCCTGGCACAGAATATTCCGCTCACGGGCAAAACGAACGATGTCATGCACCGTCAGGAAATACGGCTCGTAGTTCAGATCGGCGATTAACCGGAGCTCGTGCTCGACCAGTTGGCTGACTTCAGGGGGAGTGCCACCAGGCCAGCGCTGACGCATGCCATGTTCAGTCAGCTGACGGAGATAACTGGCAGATGAATGGCCTTCCGGCACCAATTCCTTCGGGTAGTGGTATTGCAACTGGTCCAGTGAGAAATCGATACGCCCTGTAATCGCAACACTTTCACGCAGTAAATCCGGCGGATAAATCCGGCGCAGATGTTCACGACTTCTGAGATGTCTTTCGCCATTGGCGTACAGTCTGGACCCGGCATGCTCCAGTGTGGTTTTGAGGCGCACCGCCGTGAGGGTGTCCTGCAAAGCACGGCGGCCACGCACGTGCATGTGCACGTCACCTGCTGCGGTCATCGGCAGGCCGGCCGCCTTACCGAGATTTTCGATCGCATGCAGCCTGCCGCGGTCATCACCGTCTGCCAGTAATGCCAGCGCGATCCAGGCGCGGCCCGGAAATATCGACGCCAGCCAGTGCCCGTCCGCGGGCTGTGAGCAACGATCCGGAATCCACAACAGCAGACAATCATCGAGCCCTTCCGCCAGATTCACACGATTCAGCCGATACTCACCCTTGCTGGCGGCACGCCGACCATCAGTGATCAAGGTACAGAGTTGACCGTACCCGCGGCGGTTTGCTGCCAGTAATACGACGCGGAGTTCGTCCTCCAGTCGGAATTCGCTGCCGATGATGAGTTTGATACGGTGTTCCCGGGCCGCAACATGGGCACGGACTGCGCCAGCTACGGAACACTCATCGGTAAGCGCCAAGGCCGTGTACCCCAGCCGGGATGCGTGCGCAACGAGTTCCTCCGGATGGGAGGCACCGCGTAAAAATGTGAAGTTACTGATGCAATGCAGTTCGGCATAAGCCGGCAATACATCCTGGCTCGCGGCAGTCACCCGAACACGCCGTGCAGATACCAGGCAGAATGGCGACAATCCCGGAAAATCCAGCTCCGCACACCGGAGAGGCTGCGCACAATGTAGTAATCCCTGCGGATATCTTTGCCATCCCACCAACCCGTCTCTATACGTTCCGGACCGTTTTCCAGCACCAGCTTGCCCCCGTGAACCGGTTTGCCTTCCACCGTTTCCAGTGGCACCGGGCTCTCGAGTACCCACAATGGCCGTTTGCCGACATGCTGTGCCGGTCCGTTCCGGCGAATGGTTTTGCTTAGCCGGTTCACGACCTGCCAGGCATACTCGGGACGATGTTCCCGCACCGCACGGATGCCATAAACGCCCTCCATTCCAAGGCGGGCACGCAAACGTTCAACCAGATGTAAGTGCTGCCTGCCACGGCCCGCGCGCTGCCTGCCGAACAGATCAGCATCCACGACGTCACCACGCGCCATCACCTCTGCCCGCAGACGGATACCATTAACCGGTGCGGGCAAATCAAGCGCATCGAATCGCAGGCCGGCCAGTTCCATCAGGTAATCGACATCGGCCCGTGACTCCAACAGACCGAGCTCCAATGGGGTCAACGGGTGTTTGTGGTGCTGCAAATCAAGCCGCAAACGCCGGACACCAACCTGGTGCATTCGCAGAAAACGTTCGAGCCGCAGCAGCAGGTGCTTCAGTGCTTCGCGCAACAGAGAACTGTCCAGGGTCTCGGCGGGCAAATCCAGGCCACTATCAAAACGAAGTGGCGTCTGAAAGGGCTGTTGCAACTCCGGCTGCCGACCAAAACCCTGATCCAGCTGCTGAAGCTTTTCCTGTCCAATCCTGCGCGCAAATCCATCCCTGGGCAGGCGAATGCATTCGCCTAGCGTGTCGATCCCCATTTGTCGAAGCTTTCTTTCGGTACTCTCCGGCCAGTCGAGACAGCTGATCTGCAACTGGGCCAGCCTGCCTGGGAGTTGCTGCAACTCGGCAATCGCTGTTTCCTGGCCCGCGCGCGCCAGCCACAATGATGCGCGCGCCGTTGGTGCGCAGGACACGACTGCCCGATGGCCCCGACGCTTAAGGTCGGCTAAGAGTTTTTCGCGTAAGCGCTCAAGCCCACCGAAAAGCTTCAAGCTGCCCCTGATTTCCATGCTCAAGGCACGGGAAAGCCTATCGATGCTGACTACCGGGGTAAAAGAAACCGCCCAGGCCGCCAGCCGTTTGAGCGCTTTCGCTTCCAGGCGCTCATCCTGCTGATGTATTTCCAGATCAGGGACAAGCGCGAAAGCCGCATTGACAGAAAGCCCCGGCCGAATGCCCTGACGGGCAGCAGCACGGTTACAGATCAATATTCGGCCTCGCTTACCCGATTCGGCGACGACCGCCCGGGGAGAATGATCCTGTCCCGGCAACACTTCCAATGGAAGCAGCGGGAAATACACGCAACACCAGAGCTTCCCCGGGCCCTCAACGCTTACACGAAAATTCGACGCCGCAGAAGACGTTGCATCGACATGCGTAAGCGGTTGACGGGATAAAGAATCATTCTGCCCCAACAACAGCAGCTGTGATTTTGCAAAGCGAGGCATGACGGTAAACGGACCCGCTGCCGCTTTATTAAGTATCTACGAAAACGGTGTCGGGTCTGCCGCTTCGGTTTTTGACAATATCGAGCCTGATGGTGTCTGCGTCAGGCCGCAGGTGAATACGCAGCGCTGCCGGCGAACTGTCGCGTATAAACCTTGCCGGACGAAACAATACCGCCCAGCAGCCACCCGCCTCTGCGGCCAATTGCAGCCGGCGCATGGACCGCTCATCGACGGCCTGGAACCAAGCCAGTACTGCTGCGCAGGTGGCCGATCTCAGGGCCTGTTCCATCGCCCATAACACATCTACGCGATGCCCGGAATGCACTACGAGGACCCGGGAAACATCCATGCCAACCTGTTCGAGAGCGGGCGCATAGGGTATGTACGGCGGAGAGATCCATAATATCCAGCGCTCTGCCACAGGTTCCGAAGATCCCTGACCCTCACCGGACTGTTGGCTCAGATGAACCAGCGCCGGCATCACCAGCTTAAGTTCGCCGATGCCATAACTGTCGAGCAGCAGTTCGGTGAGAACCCCTACCGGCCAACCACCGGCCAATGCCCGATCCAGGTTTTTAAAACCGGTTGATACGGCAGCGGCATTATCAGCAAATGCGCTGCCTGCTTTCCATATACGGGGGTTTTTTAATAGCTGATGGAGACTGTGTTTACTCGACATACGGTCACGCTCGAATTGTTATTAAGGAACCTCTGATTTATTCTGGCGCAGCAGCCCCACTACGACGCCTTCAATGATCAGTAACTGTTCGTTCAGGTCGACTTTTATCGGCGCATAATCCGGGTTCTCGGGCAGCAACCAGACCACCTTGCCTTCCTGCCGGTAGCGCTTCACCGTGACTTCGTCCTCTAAGCGTGCAACCACGATCTGCCGGTTACGGACCTCCGGTGTGCGATGCACGGCGACCAGGTCACCGTCCAGAATCCCGGCCCCTTTCATGCTCATCCCATGAACCCGCAACAGGTAGTGCGGCGTTGGATGAAACAATCCAGGATCAACGCTCAAATGGTCCTCAATATGCTCCTCGGCCAGCATCGGGGTGCCTGCCGCAACCCTTCCGACCAGGGGCAGGCCCGGCCGCCCATGCGCGGTCGTTTTCAGCTGAATACCCCGGGACGTGCCGGGAAGCAGTTCGATGGCGCCTTTGCGCTTTAAAGCCCGCAGGTGTTCTTCAGCCGCATTGGCTGACTTGAAGCCCAGCTCGCGGGCAATTTCAGCCCGTGTCGGCGGCATTCCTGCCTGCTCAACAAATTCCTCAATGAATGCCAGGACCTCGGTTTGACGGGGGGTAAGCGGGTGCATCTTCCCATACCTGTATATATAAACAGTATGGCATTATATACAGTCTGAGCGGTAGAGCAAGCTCCCGGTCACGCACCGCAACCGGTTCGCCCCGGAACAATCGAAGCCGCACTTTGCGACCACGACTTCAAATCCTGATGCGTGACCCCTTCAAAAAATCTCTGCCCCACCCGCGGCTTGAAAAAAATCGCACCACCGCTTCAGGTCAAAACGACAACGCAACTCCGGTAGCGCCAGGGTTTGCGATTTATTAGGGATTCCGTCATGATTCCCGCGTCAACCGGATCCGTGGAAGAACCAACCGCAAGCTTTGTGATCTTCTGCTACTGAAAAACTGAGGGAACCCAATGAGTACAAAAATCCAGACAGTGATTAAAGCAGGTGCAGTGGCAGTTACCCTGCTGCTGGTAACCGGGTGCGCCGGCGTGCCGAGTCAAATCGATGCGCTCGATGC
>JAPUGB010000112.1 GCA_027293165.1 Gammaproteobacteria bacterium | reverse complement strand
CGTTGCAGGCGGCGGTATCGTCGGTATCGCTGAAAGCGCCATGGCCGATCTAAAGAAGGCCCATCGGCTGTTATCGGCACTGATCGAACCGGTCCTCCGCCTGACGTTCATTTACGACAGGATTAATGGCAAGCTTGTTGGCACTCTTGAAATTGACGGCTGCGATGACGGGCCATATGTCGTCGGGCAGGATTGTTCCGAAAAGCTTTCGTGCGGTCAGTCCTGGATCCGAAAGGGCTGGGATCTTCGCGCCCTCGAGCGCGCCGATCTGGCTCAGATCAGCACATCCAGGGCGGCCAAACAACGCGCCAAGGCGGCCAAACAACCTGCGATAATGGTGGGTTTCTATGATGAACCGGACTGTGAGCTGGTCGAGTTGCTCGTGCCTGATACCTCTAATCCACCGTCTGCCCGGAAAAAACGGAAGATCAGGCAGACCCGGAATTTGAAAAAGGCGATCAAAGATACTCTCGGTACGGTAACCACACAAATTTTGAAATTAGCGCACGAAAGCATGCATGGTCCTACTGCCGAATCTCTTGAGCGCAGCATGGATACGCAGAAAAATATTATCGACGCCGAAAACTACTACTTTTTCGAAGAAAAAGCAGTGAAACTGAATTTGACTGTTTGCAACAAGGGTGCAGAGGGCATTAAGGATGCGAGCATAGAACTCGCTTTGCCGCGAGCTCCGGATTTCGATGTGGCCGATCGCATATATATTAATCCGGATAACAAACGCTCATGGCATGAGGTCGAAAAGCTAGGCTACCCGGAGGTAGAGCGCCGCGACGACGCCATACTGGTGCGCAGCTCGATCGGCTTTCTTGCCCCTGACAGCCCGGAGCAGGCGTTTAAACGCGCGCTGCGGCTGGCGGTGGGACCTGGCATGCAGGGAAGGAAAGTCGCGATCTGCTACACGCTCCAGGGGCAGAACCAGCAAAGTCTTGGCGAGGGGCGCTTAAAGATCAAATTTGGCCAGGTAGCTGCCTGACCGAGACACTATGGGGAGTAGCATTGTTCGCGCAATCTGGCGTCATGCGAACACGCTCACGCCGACCAGGCCCATTTGTTAATACAGAAAACCCCGCACAGTGGTGGCGCCTTTTTCAGAGGCTCGAACGTCCGCTTGTGACCGTTAGCAGACGGTCGAGATTGCTGATTTCGGGTCGATTGAATGTCCGCTTTAGGTGAAAGCGGACGTCAGGCGACCAAAGGGAACGGTTCTGCATATAAATGCACGTTTTCGAGTAATCGCGCCCCCGCTACCAAACCAAAGAAAAGGCCGTTTCCTCGAAGAGGGATCGGCCTTTTCTCTGGTTTGGCTTAGCACGGCAGATTTGAACCTGAGAATACCCCGGTACTATGGAAGGACATCGTTGTGTGATCTGAGTCCGGCACTGCCAATGGGCAACAGCTACCCTAAGCCATTTTCGAGATGACATAATGCGCTCAACGCTAGGCCTGATCTTCTTCTTTTCAGGCGCTTCTGCTCTGATCTTCGAATCGCTGTGGTTTCGGCTCGCCGGGCTGTCTCTGGGCAACAGTGTGTGGAGCGCGAGTCTGGTGCTGGCAGCGTTCATGGGCGGCCTGGCGTTGGGTAACGGACTCGTGGCTCGATTGCATAGGCGCGTTTTACACCCTGTGCGCCTCTACGCGACTCTGGAATTCGCGATTGGCATCGTCGGAATTGCAGTGGTGCTGCTACTGCCGCGTTTGCCAAATTTCCTCGGCCCGGCCCTCGGCAACCTTACAGACACGCCAGTGCTGCTCAATGCGGTGCGCTTGTCGGTCGCTTTCGTAATTCTGGTGATCCCTGCTATTGCAATGGGTGCGACCTTGCCGGTCCTTGCCCAGGCACTTTCACGTCAGGATCCCAACTTTGGTGCCAATATCGGATGGCTTTACGGCTGGAACACTTTGGGCGCAATGCTTGGTGCTATCAGTACCGAATTGTTTCTGGTGCCAGCGCTTGGCATCTTGAATAGCGGCCTTTCTGCGCTGGTGTTCAATTTGATGGCGGCGCTGATTGCACTACGCATTTCAGAGGCATGCGAGACTGCACCAATTACCGGATCTGATACGCGGGACGCGCGGCAGATAGTCTCCGCACGCAGCCGCCGCTACCTTGTGGTCGCGTTCCTTTCCGGCATGCTGATGCTGGCGCTGGAAGTCGTGTGGTTTCGCTTCCTACTTCTGACCCGAGACGGTACAAGCCTCATATTCGCGGTCATGCTAGCGGTCGTACTTGCGGGAATAGCGGTCGGCGGCCTTGTGGCCGCGCAACTGTTTCAACGCGACGACCGGGCCTATCGCTGGCTGCGGCACGTCACCGCGGCGTCCGCGGCATTGGTCGTGCTGACGTATTGGGGCTACGATCTCTTCTCCGTTTACCGCGACCAGCATGATATAACGACGCTCGCGTTCATCTGGTTCGCCAGTTTCCTAATGTTTCCCGTTGCGGCATTGTCCGGCGTCGCGTTCACCATGGTGAACCGTGCCGTCAAGGACGATTTCGGCTCCTCCGCACGAACTGCGGGCATCGCAACTCTCTTCAATACCATTGGCGCAATGTTGGGCTCGCTCGGCGCCGGATTCATCCTGCTGCCAATGGTGGGGATGGAGCTATCCCTTTTTATTATCGCCGCGACCTACTGTCTAGCGGCATTCGTCGTACCGCTCGAGGACCGGACGTCGCGGCTCACAACACTGTGGGCTCGCAGCGCATTTGCAATGGCGATCGCGTGTCTGATTCTGTTCCCGTTCGGTTTGATGCAAAAAACGTACTTTGGTGACCAGGTTGCGATGCTTCCAGGTCATACATTGATCACTTCCCGCGAAGGACTGATTGAAACACTTCGCTACTACCGCCGGGACGTTTTCGGTGAGCCGAAATACTACCGCCTGGTCACCAACGGCCATTCCATGTCAGCCACTACCACGGCGGGAAATCGATATATGAAGCTTTATGTGTATTTGCCGATCGCATTTAAGCCAGACACCCGGGATGCGCTCCTCATCAGTTTTGGGGTGGGATCAACAGCCAAAGCACTATCGGATTCTCGCGGTTTGCAGAACATCGACATTGTGGATATCTCTGAAGACATTCTGGAGACGAGTACAATCGTCTATCCAGGTGAAGACAATCCGCTACGGGACGAACGCGTTCGCGTACACGTGGAGGACGGCCGGTTTTTTCTCAATACTACCTCCAACCGCTACGATCTAATCACTTCGGAGCCGCCGCCACCCAAAATTGCAGGCGTTGTAAACCTGTATTCCCAGGAATACTTCAAGCTGATCCGCAATCGACTGAATCCTGGCGGCTACGCGAGTTACTGGTTGCCCGTCCAGCAGCTCGAGCCAACCGACACGCTGGCGATCGTTAAGGCCTTTTGCAATGCCTTTGACGACTGCTCACTTTGGTCGGGTACCGGCCTGAATTGGATGCTGCTGGGATCCAAT
>JAPUGB010000111.1 GCA_027293165.1 Gammaproteobacteria bacterium | reverse complement strand
GCCCGGCGCACGACCTGCAGTGCGACGACGACCCAGATCATCGGCGCCATAGCCACGACGAGTAAGCCGGCGACGATCACGACCGGCACCAGCGCCAGGGTTACAGCGAGCCCGAAGCGGGTCGCGATCCGGCCGGTCGCGAACATTGCCGTGCCGATGGCCAGAAAATTTACCGCCCAATCCATTCCGGCCCATATTTGCGTACGCAAGGTCTCGTCGACACCGGCTAGCAGGTTCTTGATTTCGAAATAAACAAATGTGCTGACGCCGGTGTACAGAAATATGAAAAGCCCTATGCCAAGAAGATAAGGACTCTTTAGGAATAGCTGGAAACCGGCGAACGGGTTGCCACCGATCGCCTGCTGCTCCGTCAGATCGACGTGCACCGCTTCGTTATGCAATTCCGAAATCTTGACCCGCTCCAGCACACCGATGAGCGGTAGCGGCACCAGCAGCAGTGCCGCGGCAATCAGCATCAGGTTTGCAGGGCCTATACCGGCGAAAAGAAGCGGGACCAGCGGCCCGACGAGGGCGCCAGTACTGGCGCCCACCGCTATAAATGCAAACAATCGCGGTGCTTGTTCCTTGGAAAAAACATCGGCCATCAAGCTCCAGAACACGGAGATCTGGAACAGGCTGAATACGCTGACCCAGACATAAAAGGCTTTGTCTATCAGTACGCCGTTGGAACTCACCTGGACTGCAAGATAAAAGGCGACGAAGGAGACGGCGAAGAACCCGTACACTCCCGGCACAAGCCAGCGAAACTTGACTCGCGAGGCGGCCGCACCATACAGAAATACGGCTGCGATGCTGAATATGAATGTTGCGGTGAATAGCGTGCTCAGTTCTGCGTCGGTCCAGTCGCTGGCCAACGCGTCGCGAACCGGACGCAAAATGTAATAAGCCGCCATCAGAGTGAAGACAAACCCGAACGACAGGAGCACCGCGCGCAGCTCATTGGGCTCGATCTTCGACGCCGATCTCATAAATCTTTCCAGTAAGTTGGGGTTTTCAGCGCTCATTGTCTGACTTCAAACTGCTATACAAGTTCGTCCAATCGTTAGGCGGCTGCTCCTCGCCGCCGAATACCTCGAATGTCTTGTTACGCGCGGCCGGGACCTGCAGAGCAGCGACGCAAACCAGCGCAACGTCCTCGCGGCTGATCATGCCGGTGCTACGGTCACCTTGCTCAAACACCACCGCAGTTTCATCACCTGGAGTTTCCATCAGGCCGCCGGGCCTGACGATCGTGTAGTCCACTCCGCTGGCACGCAATGCGTCTTCGCCACGCAATTTCCAGATGAGCAGGTTATCGAACATCTGGTTCAGCACATGATCTTCATGTGTGACGCCGGCTGAAGACATCAGCACGACCTGCTGCACTGAGGTGTCCGCAGCCGCCTGGGCGAGATTCTTCACGCCGCCGTAGTCGACGAATTCCGGGCCGTTATCGGGATCATCCTTGCGGCTCGAGCCAATCGTGATGATCAGGCTAGCCACACCCTGCATGGCTGCCCGCAGCGAGTCGATATCCCGGACGTCGCCTTCGGAAAATTCCACACCGTCGCCGAGAATCTCGTGCCCGCGTTCCATGTCGCGCACCAGTGCCCGCACCGGGTAACCCTGCTCGAGCAGATTGCTAACCACCAGTCGACCGGTCCGGCCGGTCGCCCCGGCCACCAACACCCGACCACGATCGGTCGCCGTTGCCTGGTCTGCATCCGCGCAGCCAACGCCAGTCAGACTGACCACGCCCGCCAGCAATGCCGCGGACAGCTGATTGATTAACGTTCTCCGGTTCATCTGGTTGCTTCTCCCACCCGCGACCGTGCAGCATGGCGGCCCTATGGCGACGCGGCAGTATAACGTTCAGTGCTTATTGGTCGATGCGCCCGGGATGGCACATTCACTGGCCGGTCACGCGCAAAATCTTCATCGCGTTGGTGCCACCGGACACCCCGGTCTGGTCACCCTTGGTCAAAATCACCAATTTCCCTTCGTCGATCAGATCCTGCTCGCGTAATTTACCGAAAATCTCGCCGTACATCGTCTGCGGATCAGAATGAGTGATGTCCAGATATATCGGGTACACGCCGCGGTACAGGCTCACCCGGTGCAACGTCGTTGCGTGGCGGGTAATCGCATAAATCGGAATGTCGGATCGCACCCGTGACATCCACAGCACCGTTGACCCCGACTCGGTCAACGCAATGATTGCATGTATGTCCATGTGATTCGCCGTGTACATCACTGCCGTTGCGATGGCTTCGTCGACGAACTGAAATCGATCCTCCAGTCGCTGGCTGGTGCGACCGCTGCTTAAAGGATATGCCTCGGCGCCGACGCAGACGTCGGCCATGGCTGCGACGGCCTGCACCGGATAGTCGCCGGCGGCCGTCTCGGCAGACAGCATGACCGCATCGCTACCGTCCATGACCGCATTCGCGACATCCGACACCTCCGCGCGGGTCGGCAGGTGGCTGTTAACCATGGACTCCATCATTTGCGTGGCGGTGATCACCACTTTGTGGCGAACGCGAGCAAGCTTGATGATCTGTTTTTGCAAACCGGTCAAAGAGGCGTAACCGACCTCCACGGCCAGATCTCCACGCGCCACCATAACGGCATCGGCTGCATCAATGATCGCTTCGAGGTTTTCCAACGCCTCGGCGCGTTCAATCTTGGCGACGAGGTGCGCATCGCTGCCAGCCGCGCGCAGTCGTTCGCGCGTTTCGTCGATATCAGCTGCTTCGCGGACGAATGACACGGCGAGCCAATCAAGGCCGTAATCAGCGGCGCGGACGATATCTTCCCGGTCCTTCTCGGCCAGCGGCGGCGCCGACAGGCCACCACCCTGCCGGTTGATTCCCTTGTTGTCGCCGAGTTCACCTCCCATAACAACCTGGCAGATGATGCGGCTGCCATCGACGCGCTCGACCGCCAGGATCAGCTGGCCGTCGTCCAACAACAACCGATCGCCCGGCGACACATCAGTAACCAGTTGTTGGTAGGCAACACCAACCGCTTTGTTGGTGCCGGCGTCCGGAGCCATGGCACAGTCGAGCACGAACTCCTGTCCCTCCTGCAAGGTCACAGGAGCGTTCTTGAACCGTCCGATCCGAATTTTGGGTCCTTGCAAGTCGCCGAGAATGCCGATGTATTTACCGCTTTCGGCAGCGATCTTGCGCACCATTTCGACACGGCGCTGGTGTTCGGCGGGCGAGCCATGCGAAAAATTGATCCGGACCACGTCGGCGCCCGCGTCGATCACGCCGGCCAAAACTTTCGGATCGTCCGTGGCCGGTCCAAGTGTCGCAATGATCTTGGTTCGTCGCATAATTCTCGTTTCGAAAGATTGCGCAGCGATTATCCCACACTGATCTGCAGGGGCTTACGCCGCTCGGGACTCCAGCACAGCAATCGCGGGCAGCGTGCCGCCCTTGAGGAACTCCAGAAAGGCACCGCCGCCGGTAGATACATAGGACATGCGGTCGGCTAGCCGATACTTCTCCAGCGCAGCCAGCGTGTCACCGCCGCCGGCGATTGAAAACGCCGGGCTGTTCGCGACCGCCTCGGCAATCCGACGCGTGCCGGCGCCGAAATGATCGTATTCAAACACGCCCATCGGCCCGTTCCAGACGATGGTTCCGGCTGCCGCCAACGCCTGAGAGTAAAGCGCGGCAGTGGCCGGGCCGATATCCACAATCCGTTCCTGATCACGCACCTCCGTTACCGGACGGATTGTCGCAGCAGCATCCGCGCTAATCTCCTCGGCCACGACCACGTCCTGGGGCAATGGGACATCGGTGCTTTCTGCGAGATCACGGGCCACCCCAAGCATGTCCGGCTCGTACAGTGAGCGCCCGACCGGATAACCGGCCGCGGCAATGAACGTATTGGCAATGCCGCCGCCGACGATCAACCGGTCCACGCGCTCGGCCAGCGCTTCGAGCACCGTCAATTTCGTCGAGACCTTGGCCCCACCGACGATCGCCACCAGGGGTCGGGTCGGATCTGCCAGTGCCTGACCCAGCGCTTCCAGTTCACTGCTCAGCAAGGGACCGGCACAGGCGATAGCGGCAAACCGAGCGACACCGTGGGTACTGGCATGCGCGCGATGCGCGGTTCCAAACGCATCCATGACGAATACGTCGCATAAAGCCGCCATCCGGCGCGCCAGTTCTTCGGAGTCGGTGGTTTCGCCGCGATTAAATCGCACGTTTTCGCACAGCACCACCTGACCAGGGCTAATATCAATACCGTCCAGCCATGTTTCGAACAGCGGCACTTCCAGGCCCAGCAGAGTGGAAAGATGCTCGGCAACCGGCGCGAGTGAATAGTCTGGTTCCGGCTTGCCTTCGGTGGGTCTGCCAAGGTGTGACAGCAGAATCACCGCGGCGCCGGCATCATGCGCCTGCTGAACGGTCGGCAGTGCAGCCCGGATGCGGGCATCGCTCACGACCTGGCCATCGGTGATCGGAACGTTCAGGTCGAGCCGGATCATGACTCGCTTGCCCGCCAGGTCCTGGTCGGACATTTTCAAATACTGCATCGCGGTTCCCGCGCCACGCGGTTAACCGTCGCGTCCGACTGTGCGCCGGCGAACGGTGTGCGGTACCCAATCGATTCAAGCCGCATTGACCAGCGCAATGGTCGTGTCGAGCATGCGATTGGAAAAACCCCACTCATTGTCGTACCAGGAGCACACTTTGACCAGGGTGCCACCCATGACCTTGGTCAGCGTCGCATCGTAGATCGAAGAAGCCGGGTTGTGATTGAAGTCGATCGATACCAACGGTCCGTCGCTGTAATCCAGCACGCCTTTCAACTCGCCGTCGCTGGCAGCCTTCAGGATCGTATCGATCTCCTCCACCGAAGTTTCTCGCGCGGCGATAAATGAAAGATCGACGAGCGAAACGTTTATCGTTGGTACGCGTATCGAAAACCCGTCCAGCTTACCCGCGAGTTCGGGCAACACCAGGCCAACCGCTGCCGCTGCTCCGGTCTTGGTTGGAATCAGCGACTGGGTTGCTGAGCGGGCGCGCCGGAGGTCCGTGTGATAGACGTCGGTCAGCACCTGGTCATTCGTGTACGCATGGATGGTCGTCATGATGCCGCCAAGCAAACCGATTTTTTCATGCAGGGGTTTGACCAGCGGAGCAAGGCAATTGGTCGTGCACGAGGCATTCGAAACCACCGTATCCGCAGCGGTAAGTTTCTTGTCATTGACGCCAAAAACAATAGTCGCATCGACGGTCTTCCCGGCTGGCGCAGAAATCAGTACCTTGCGCGCACCGGCCTCGAGATGCGCCGAAGCTTTTTCCTTGCTGGCAAACAAACCGGTGCACTCGAGCACCACGTCGACGCCCAATTCACGCCAGGGCAGCTGCGTTGGATCACGTTCCGCAAGCACTTTGATCCGGTCGCCGCCGACGATCAGCGCATCCGAGTCCACCTCAACGTCAATCGGAAACGGACCGTGCGCACTGTCATAGCGCGTCAGATGGGCATTGGTCTCCGCGTCACCGAGATCGTTGATGGCAAGGATTTGCATTTCATCGGTGCGGTCACTTTCGTACAAGGCCCGCAAAATGTTACGCCCAATACGGCCATAACCATTGATCGCGATCTTTACTGTCATTCCTGTTACCTCTTCCTACGCAGTAGCCGTCTGGATGGCTTGGGCCAGCATTATTGTTCGTGTCTGATCTTGACACCCAACCTTGGGGTACAACTAGTCGCTGCGCAACAGCTCGGTGACAACCTCAACGACCCGTTGAGGCGTAAACCCGAAGTGTTCGAACACCGCCGCTCCGGGCGCCGACGCTCCATAGCGGTCCAGGCCGATAATCCGGCCGCCCGCCCCGACGAATCGATGCCAGCCGGCCGTGACGCCGGCTTCGATTGCGACCCGATGAGTAATCCCGGGAGGCAGGACTTGCTGCCGGTAAGCCTCCGGCTGGGCATCGAATAACGACACGCAGGGCATCGATACGACGCGCGTGGCAACGCCGCCAGCTTCCAGTTCGCGGGCCGCTGCCATGGCCAACTGGACCTCAGAACCGGTTGCAATGAGTAGCACCTGAGCCGTCTCATCGCCATGCAATACATAGCCACCGCGACGCACCGCCTGTTCCTGGGCCGTGCTGCGGCTCTGCTGCGGCAGCGATTGGCGAGTCAACGCCAGGCTCGTCGGGCCGTCGCGGCGTTCAATCGCATCGCGCCAGGCGATGGCGGTCTCGACACCATCACAGGGGCGCCAAACCCGCATGTTCGGCATGATGCGCAGACTCTCCAGGTGCTCAACCGGCTGATGAGTCGGCCCATCCTCGCCAAGACCAATCGAATCGTGCGTAAACACAAAAATACTGCCCACTCGCATCAGTGCGGCCATACGCAAAGCGCTGCGGGCGTAATCGGCGAACGTCAGGAATGTGCCGCCGTAGGGAATGACCCCTCCGTGCAACGCCATGCCGTTGAGTATCGCGGCCATGCCGAATTCGCGCACACCGAAATACACATAGTTGCCGTCGTCGTTTTCGGCGGTTACAACTTTCGAGCCTGCATGCAGGGTACAGTTGGACCCGGTCAGGTCCGCCGAACCGCCAACCAGTTCAGGCAGGCGTGGCGCAAACGCGTTCAATGCATCCAGTGAAGCTTTGCGCGTTGCCTTGGCATCTGTTTGTGTGGCTATCGCTTCGATTGCCGCGTCGGCGCTTTCCGGCCAATCCGTCGGCAGCGCCCCATCAAGCCTGCGTTCCAGTTCCTCGGCGAGTTCGGGATGTTCGCTACGATACTGCGCAATCAGTTCATGCCAGTCCCTTTCGCGCCGCGCTCCGGCTTCGCCTGCGTTCCAGCCGTCAAGTATCGATGCCGGTAACGAAAACGGGGGCTCCGCCCAGCCCAGCTCGACGCGGGCAGCCGCGACCTCGTCTTCGCCCAAAGGCGCGCCGTGGGTTTTTTCACTGCCCTTAAGGTTTGGCGCCCCATAGCCGATGACAGTTTGGCAACAGATCAAGGACGGCCGGTCAGCGCAGTCCAGCGCGCCGCTGATTGCGGCTTTAACCGCTTCGGGATCGTGGCCGTCCACCTTGGCGTGAACATCCCAGCCGTAGGCGCGGAAGCGCTGCGGCGTATCGTCGCGGAACCATCCCTCAACCTTGCCATCGATGGAAATGCCATTGTCGTCGTAGAAACAGACCAGCTTGCCGAGACCGAGGGTGCCGGCCAGCGAGCAGACCTCATGCGAAATGCCTTCCATCAGGCAGCCGTCGCCGAGGAACACATAGGTGTAGTGGTCCACCACGGCGAAGCCCGGCCGGTTGAAGCGTGCCGCCAGGATGCTCTCCGCCAGCGCCATGCCCACCGCATTGCCCAGGCCCTGCCCCAGCGGCCCGGTGGTGGTCTCGATGCCGATATCCAGGTCGTACTCCGGGTGCCCGGCGGTTCGGGAACCCAGCTGGCGAAAGTTGCGCAGCTCGTCGATATCGATCGGATAGCCGGTCAGGTGAGCGACGGCATACAACAACATCGACCCATGACCATTGGATAACACAAAGCGATCCCGGTTCGGCCACCGAGGGTTCGCGGGGTTGTGCCGCAAAAAATCGTTCCACAGCACCTCGGCGATGTCGGCCATGCCCATCGGCATACCCGGGTGGCCTGAATTTGCCGCCTGTACCGCATCCATTGCCAACGCGCGCACGGCATTTGCCAATTCCCGGCGGGTGGGTGTGCCAATGGCCGTTCCTGGTGTCGACGCCATGTTTGTCTTGGATCGCGAGCCGCGGGCCGGCCCTGAGGCCGCGCATTGTCGCCTACTCCTCGGACGCTCGCAATCATTGCAGCGATCCGATGGCCCGCGTCTGGACATAACGTCATTCGGCGACACGCTGAGGATCACAATTCCGGGCTGAGCTGCGGTTATACTTGATCGGTTCCGCCACAATAACGAGACAGTAAATGGCCAAACGCTACCAATTCACATCCGAATCCGTCTCCGAGGGACACCCCGACAAGATGTCGGACCAGATATCCGATGCCGTCCTCGACGCGATGATTGCCGATGACCCGACGTCCAGGGTTGCGGTGGAAACATTGGTCAAAACCGGATTCGTGTTGGTTGCAGGTGAGGCCACCACTACTGCCCAGCTTGAACTCGAGGAATTGATTCGCGAGGTGGTGCTGGATATCGGTTATGACCATTCGGACCTTGGCTTCGACGGCCGCTCCTGTGCGATCCTCAATGCCATCGGCAAGCAATCACCCAACATCGCCCAAGGGGTTGACCGCAAGGATCCGCGTGAGCAAGGCGCCGGCGACCAGGGGCTGATGTTCGGTTATGCCAGCAATGAAACCGACGTGCTGATGCCGGCGCCGATTACGCTGGCGCACCAATTGGTGGAACGGCAGGCGGCCGTGCGCAAGGCCGGCCAACTTAAGTGGCTGCGGCCAGATGCGAAGAGCCAGGTCACCGTGATGTACGAAGACAACAAACCGGCTGGCATCGACGCGGTGGTCCTGTCGACCCAGCACGCACCGGACGTCAGCAACGACGAGATTCGCGAAGGCGTCATGGAACTGATTATCAAACCGGTACTGCCGACCGAATGGCTGGGCCGGAATACCCGTTATCACATCAACCCCACCGGGCGCTTCGAGATCGGTGGGCCGGTCGGAGACTGCGGCCTGACCGGAAGAAAAATCATTGTCGATACCTACGGTGGCATGGCCCGACACGGCGGTGGCGCATTCTCCGGTAAGGACCCGTCCAAGGTCGATCGCTCGGCGGCATACGCGTGTCGCTACGTGGCCAAGAACATCGTTGCGGCCGGTCTGGCCGATCGCTGCGAAGTTCAGGTGTCGTATGCGATTGGTGTCGCCGAGCCGACATCCATCAACGTCGAAACCTTTGGCACTGGCAAAATTGCCGAGGAGCGACTGACGGCACTGGTCCGGCAGCACTTCGACCTCACTCCTTACGGTATTCTTGAAATGCTCGATCTGATCCGGCCGATTTACCGGTCTACCGCTGCATACGGCCATTTCGGTCGCGAGGAGCCGCAGTTCACCTGGGAGAAAACCGACAAAGCCGATGAGCTGAAGGTCGAGGTCGCTGCCTGATTACCAAACAGGCTCACACGGAAACATTCAATGAGGAGAAACATATGAGCACGGATCCCGCCGTGGCTTTGCAACAAGATTACAAGGTCGCCGATTTGTCGCTGGCAGATTGGGGCCGCAAGGAAATCGCGATAGCAGAAACCGAGATGCCCGGGCTGATGGCAGTGCGCGCGGAGTACGGCACCCAGCAGCCGCTCAAAGGTGCCCGGATCGCAGGGTCATTACACATGACTATCCAGACCGCTGTGCTGATCGAAACGCTGGTCGCATTGGGTGCCGAACTGCGCTGGGCCTCCTGCAATATCTATTCCACGCAGGACCACGCGGCTGCAGCGATAGCCGCTACCGGAATCCCGGTATTCGCCTTCAAGGGTGAGTCCCTGGACGAATACTGGGAATACACGCACCAGATCATGGATTGGCAGGACGGCGGTTTGCCAAATCGCATACTGGACGATGGCGGCGACGCGACGCTGCTGGTCATTCTGGGCGCCAAAGCCGAGCAAGACCCGTCGCTGCTGGACAATCCGTCCAGCGACGAAGAGCGGGCCCTGTTTGCTGCGATCAAAAAGCGCCTCGACAGCCACCCGGGCTGGTATACCAAGCTTCACGATGCCATCGGGGGCGTTACGGAGGAAACCACGACCGGCGTCCAACGCCTGTATCAGATGCAGAAAGACGGTGAGTTGCCGTTCCCCGCGATCAACGTCAACGACTCCGTCACCAAGTCCAAATTCGACAACCTGTACGGCTGCCGGGAATCGCTGGTCGACGGCATCAAACGAGCAACGGATGTCATGGTGGCCGGTAAAACCGCCCTGATCTGTGGCTACGGGGATGTCGGCAAAGGCTGTGCGCAATCACTGCGGGGTCTGGGCGCATCCGTGTGGGTCACCGAAGTTGATCCAATCTGTGCGCTGCAGGCGGCCATGGAAGGTTACCGTGTCGTGACGATGGACGACGCTTGCGACCAGGTGGATATATTCGTGACCGCTACCGGCAACTACCACGTCATCGGCCACGATCAGATGGCCAAAATGAAAGATCAGGCAATCGTCTGCAATATCGGTCATTTCGACAACGAAATCGATGTCGCCAGCCTGCGCGACTATCAATGGGAAAACATCAAGCCCCAGGTCGACCATGTGATTTTCCCGGATGGCAAGCGGATTATCCTGCTCGCCGAGGGACGCCTGGTAAACCTGGGCTGTGCTACGGGGCATCCAAGTTTTGTCATGTCCAATTCGTTCACCAACCAGATCATGGCGCAGCTCGAGCTTTGGCAAAATACCGAAAAATACGCTAATGAAGTTTACGTGCTGCCAAAACACCTGGACGAGAAAGTAGCCCTGTTGCACCTGAAAAAACTGGGGGTAAAGTTGACGCGCTTGACCCAGCATCAGGCGGATTACATAGGGATTTCACCGGACGGGCCCTACAAGCCCGATTATTATCGCTACTGACCAAGTAGCGATACTGACTAAGTACCGGTACTGACCAAGGCGATGCTCCACGCCGGCAGCGAACATCGCAGCGGTGTGACACAAGCCCGGTCGGTCAGTCGGCGCTAGGCTATATTGGCGAATAGCCCGCGGATGCAGAACATTGCATAACGGTGAGCCAACGTGCCAACGAAACCGCTCAGACTGCTTCACCTCACCGACCCCCACCTGCACGCCCACGCCGAAAGCAGGATGCGTGGTCTCAACACCTATGACACCTTGTTGGCCGTTATTGAAAAGATCCGGGCGGGTCAGCTGCAACCCGATGCGGTTCTCGCGACCGGCGATCTGGTTCAGGACGAAACCCGCAAGGGATACGAACGGTTCAAGGAGCTGCTGGAGAGCCTGGCCGTGCCGGTGCACTGTATTCCCGGCAATCATGATGCTCCGCAGATCATGGCAGAAATGCTGAATACACCGCCCTTCCAGTTCTGCGGGTCGGCAACCTACGGCAACTGGTGCATCATCATGCTAAACAGCGCCTGCGACGGAGACGATGGAGGACGGCTGAGCAACGATCAGCTTGAATTCCTGGATCGGACTCTGGCGTCCAACTCTGTGCACCATGTGCTCGTGTGTCTGCATCACCAGCCGGTACCGATGGGCAGCCGCTGGCTGGATGGGGTGGGACTGCGTAACAGTGACGAATTTCTGGAAGTTATCGATCGCTATCAGCATGTCCGGGGCATCGTCTGGGGACATGTCCATCAAGCATCTGACCGTCGCCGAAAAGACGTCAGGCTATTCAGCTCCCCGTCCACCTGCTCGCAGTTCCTGCCGAACAGCGATGATTTTGCGCTCGACTCCCGTCCACCGGGGTACCGCTGGCTGGAATTGCGAGACACCGGCACCATCGACACCAATGTAGTCTGGCTGGAGAAATCATGAACAGGCGAGAACAGTTCTCGGGCACCGGATCAGGCCGGCAGATTGTTCGCGTGATCGTGGCGCTGGCGGGTCTGCTGCCGTTGGCCACGACCGCTCGCGCCGATGCCCTGCCTGTATGGGAGTTGAATGGGACCCAGAACCGCATTTTGATTATGGGCTCGATACATTTTCTGCGTGCTGAGGACCAGCCGCTCGCGGACGGGCTTTTCGATGCGTACGAGGCAGCCGATGCTTTGTACATGGAAATCGACATGGATGACCTCAACCCTTTCTCGGCCCAGCTGATCATGACCGAGTTGGGAACCGATCCGGATGGCAGAACGCTGCGAGAGTTATTGGGAACCAGCACGTACAGCGAGGCCAGCAGGAAAGCTCAAGCGCTGGGCCTGGACCTCGCCATAGTGGATAACAGTGAACCGTGGTTTGCGGCACTGTTAATCACGCAGCTTCGACTGATGATGCTCGGCTTCGATCCCGGCTTTGGGGTGGAACAACAGTTTTTGGAGCGCGCCCGGGCCGACGGCAAGAAGATTCATGGACTGGAGACGATACGGGAACAACTTGCCGCGTTGGATAAATTGCCGCTTTCCGCGCAACGCAAATTTCTGATTCAGACCCTGGATGAAGCCGCCGATGTTGATTCCGAAATGGATACCGTAGTGGCCGCCTGGAAAACCGGTGACACCCGGGCGCTGGAGCGGGTATTGCTGGCCGGGCTGTCGGATAACCCAAGCGTGTACCAAAGCCTGCTGGTGCAACGCAATCGGAACTGGGCCAGGAAAATCCGTGAATTGGCCGATGATTCCGAAAACTACTTGATCATCGTCGGCGCCATGCATCTCGTCGGCGACGACAGCGTCTTGCGCATGCTCGCCGCATCCGGCTACCCGGCGCGGCAACTCAGCAGCCGCTAAGCAACCGGCGGACGGCCGATTCAGATTTCGGTCATCTCGAAATCTTCTTTGGCTGCGCCGCAACTGGGGCAACGCCAGGAGAGCGGCACGTCTTCCCACCGGGTTCCGGGCTGCAGCCCACCGTCAGGGTCACCCTTGGACTCATCATAGATGTATCCGCAGATCAGGCACATGTATGTTTTCATCACGGCTACCGGCATACCGACTACGGTTGAGCGAGCGCTTTTTGGTATGCGCTCACGGCTTCATCTTCAAAGCAACAGAAATAAACCCGTTCAATCGTTCCGGTTGGATACGGAAAGCGCCGCACTATCCCCACCGCTACCGTAGCGGCCTGATCCACGGGGAAACCAAATACGCCGCAGCTGATAGCGGGAAATGCCATCGTTCGCACCTGGTTTTCGATGGCGAGCTTTAGACATTCACTGTAGCAAGACGCCAGCAACTTGATTTCATCGTGGTCGCCGCCCTGCCACACCGGACCAACCGTATGTATCACATTACGGGCCGCTAGCCGGTAGCCGCCCGTCATTCGAGCTTCACCGGTTGGACAACCGCCCAGCGTTCGGCACTCGACCAGCAACTCGGGTCCGGCGGCCTCGTGAATCGCCCCGTCAACGCCACCGCCGCCGAGCAGGCTTTTACCGGCAGAATTAACGATGGCCTCAACCTTTAGCCGGGTGATATCACCGCGGGTGACTTTCATCTTCGGGACAAAACGACGCGCCACCATTTAATTTTTGCTCCTTTCGCGAGCTTACTGAGTCGTTTCTTGCCGAATTGAACGCAACAACGGCTGAACGATCCGGAGTCGTTCGATGGGGTCGTTAATCTCCAGGCAGTGTTGCTTTTGTTCCATCTCCACCGGCAAAATTTCGGCAAAACGATTACCCACCCACGTGGCATCGTCATAGTGCTTTTCCAAGGGTGAATATAAACGCCCGAGGTCGTCCACTACGGCCCGCAGTAAATCGGCCATCGGCCAATAGGTCTCCGGTAGCGGAACGCTGGGCTCCGGGTCCAGGGTAGCGATATCCCCGAGATACAAACCATCGCTTTGTTGCTTGACTTCCTCTAAGCGAAATCTTTGAGTGCCGATCGCGGTCACGCCAAGTATGCCGTCACTGCCCTGATACCAGTCGCAAATCCGGGCCTTTGTGCCCACCGCATAAGTATCCGCTGAGCCGACCTCTGAACCTTCCGTTATCAACAACACCCCGAACTGGGATTCATCTTTAAGACATCGGCTGATCATGTCCAGATAGCGCGGCTCGAACACCCGGAGTGGCAACGGGCCCTCCGGGAACAACACCGTACCGAGCGGAAACAATGGCACAACTTTTTCAATCACTCACAACCCGCTGCGGGCAGCCCACCCGTTATCTGAAGAAATCGGTCTTCGTCAATCATGCGTGTCAGGCCGGATGCCGTCAAACCCCACCTGATGCTTTGTGTAGCAAGGCATCTCGCAGCCGTGCGTGTATTCCCTGGAAGTCGCCGTTGCTCATGACGACAACCGCGTCGCCGGCCTGACTGGCGGCCACCACGTCTGCCACGATGCTGTCGACGCTGTCCCGAATGCTCACAGAATCCATTCCCTTCAGAGTGTCTTCCAGGCTCCACTGGATATCGTCGGGGCGGAACACCCAGGCATGGTCTGCAGGTTTGAGCGCGTCCGGCAAGTGTGCACAGTGTGCTCCCAGTTTCATGCTGTTTGAGCGCAGTTCCAGCACCGCCATGACGCGGCCGGAACCGGCCAGCCCGTGCAGTGTGCGTTCGATTGCGGTTGGATGATGCGCAAAATCATCGTACAGACTGATACCGGCGAAGGTGCCCAGGTGTTCCAGTCGACGCTTGACACCTTTAAAACTGGCAACCGCCTGCAGCGCCGACTCAATCGGGACCCCTGCATGCCGGCACGCGAGAATCGCGGCCAGCGCATTCTCCAGGTTGTGCTGACCGCTCAGGCCAAACTCGCTTTGGCCCACCGGTTTTTTGCCGTTAAAAACCTTTAGGCCATCGTCGGCGGAGCGCTCGGCCCGCCAGTCTGCGCCAGCGTTTTCGCTGGCGAAGGTATCGACGGGCGTCCAGCAACCCATTTTTATCAGGCGGGCGATGTTAGCGTCATCTGCGTTGACGATCAGGTGCCCATTCCCGGGCAGGATGCGCAGCATTTGATGAAATTGCCAAATGATCGCGTCGATATCCTGATAGATGTCAGCGTGATCATATTCCAGGTTCGTGATGACCAATGTGCGCGGACCGTAATGGAGAAACTTAGCGCGTTTATCGAAAAACGCCGTGTCGTACTCATCTGCTTCGATGACGAAAAACGGCGGCGCGCCCAGCCGAGCCGAACAGCCGAAATCGCCCGGCACGCCCCCGATCAGAAATCCCGGCTCATGCCCGCAGGTCTCAAGAATCGATGCCACCAAACTTGCGGTTGTGGTCTTGCCATGCGTTCCGGATACGGCAATGACCCAACGGTCCCTGAGAACCGTTTCCGCCAACCACTGCGGGCCCGAGCTATATGGGATGCCTCGAATCAGCAATTCCTCGACGATCGGCATGCCGCGACTCATGACGTTACCCACGACGACGAGATCCGGCTTGGCGTCGAGCTGCTGCGGATCGAAACCCTCCGTGACGGATATACCCTGGGCCACCAGTTGATCACTCATCGGCGGGTAGGCCGCCTTGTCGGCTCCAGTTACCTTGTGGCCCGCGGCTTTGGCAACCGCAGCCAGCCCCCCCATAAAGGTTCCGCAAATTCCAAGTATATGAATGTGCATCTACATCACTTGCTGGATGGTTTCGCTGAGTAACACTTGACTAAGCACCAAGTGGTCTGGAATTCGAATCTCTCCGGACGCGCCATATACAAGGGTTTCAGCAGTGTGCGTTGCGGCAACTGCCTAATAAAACGGGGTTTGCCTAATATTCTGGTCGTTCCAAGCATGCTTGCGGCCCTCATCGAAGCGGCCTCACCCTGGCCGGCTTCCTTCGATAAGTCTTCTCGGTAATTCTTGGATCGGCATGGCCGAGGCG
>JAPUGB010000110.1 GCA_027293165.1 Gammaproteobacteria bacterium | reverse complement strand
CGCGCGCCGCTTGCATGGCGATGGCGCGGGCATTGCAATCCATTACCGGCAATCTGCCGGACCGGCCGAGGAGTTGGCCGCCGCGCTGAACGCCAAGCGGTCCGATTCAGCGATTGTGCTGCACGCAGACCTGCAACACACCGCGCACTTGTCGCACCTGGTCAAAGCGGTCGTTGACCATGCCGGGCGGCTGGACATCCTGGTGAACAATGCATCGAGCTTCTACGCCACGCCGCTGGAAACCGTGACGGAAGAGCAATGGGACGACCTGATTGGCACCAACCTGAAAGCACCTTTGTTCTTGTCGAAGGCCGCGGCCCCGTATCTCAAGGAGTCCAGTGGCGTCATCATCAACCTGATCGATGTGCACTCGACGCGCCCGCTGCGAAATCACCCGGTGTACGGGCCCGCCAAGGCCGGTTTGGCCATGTTGACCCGCTCGCTGGCGAAAGACCTGGCACCGGCGGTTCGGGTCAACGGCGTGTCACCGGGAGCGATCCTGTGGCCGGACGACGGCATCACCGACAAGCTGGAAGAATCGATCGTGAAGCAAATCCCGCTGGGGCGAACCGGCGAGCCCGATGACATCGCCGGTTGCGTGTTGTATTTGGTCAGGGATGCGGATTATGTGACCGGACAGATCATAAAAGTCGACGGCGGCCGAACGATGGGTTGGTAGGTGGTTCTTTTACTCAAACGAATATCCAGTTCTGCCGACAAGGCGAAAATCGGCGAGGAAGCGGAGCGTACACGCTAGTTTACCGCTACGCGGCCCCGTATTTCGAGCCGATTTTGAACGCCGTCGGAAGGGCTGCAGATTCGTTTAAAGCGGAGAAATTCGAAGCTTGGTCAGCGGATGCCGATCGCGATCAAACGCGTCCCATAACTCTGCCATGGTGTGGCCATTCGCCGGGTGGTGCAGATCAGGCGCGATTTCGGCCAAAGGTCCCAGCACAAAACCGTAGCGGTTAATGTCCTCGCGTGGCACGCTCAGCTCATCAGTCTCAATTATCTGCTCGCCGTACAGCAAAAGATCCAGATCGATGGCGCGTGAAACGAAGCCGGCGCTGTTGCGCGGCCGGCCCGCCCGATCATGGACCTGCTGCAGAAAGTCGTTAATCGACTGCGGCGTTGCACACGTGTCGAAGCCTATGACCATATTCAGAAAATCGTCGCCGTCAAATCCGACGGCCGGATTGCGATACACCGACGATGTCGTCAGCGGCCCGTAGGCGTCGGCCAGTGCTGCGCAGGCCATGCGCAGATGCTTGGCCGGTTCGATGTTACTGCCCGCGCTGACGTATGCTTTGCATTGATCAGCAAGTCTGGCGGCTGCCGTTCTGGCCGCGGTTGCTTTCATCGCTCGCCCCTTTCGATGCAGACACCGACGTCGCGGGCAGCGCTAATCGCCCAGGGTTTATGCACCTGCACCCGCACCCACGGGACGGAAAATTCGCTCATGATCGTTTGCGCGATGGCTTCAGCCATGGTCTCTACCAATTTAAACTGCGATTCTTTTACCAGCGAGACGATGCGCGTCGACACCGCCTTGTAGTCGAGTGTCGCCTCCAGCGCATCGGCAGCGGCGGCGGCCTGGATATCGGCGGCCATTTCCAGGTCGATGCTGACCGTTTGCGGCATCTGCCGCTCCCAGTCCAATACGCCGACGATGGTTTCGACCCGCAGGTCGTTCAGGAAAATAGTGTCCATAGCTGGGAAAACGTGCTGCGGGCGTAGAATTCAGAACTTTAGAGTTCTTCGAGGGTCCATCGGGCTCGGGCCTGCACGCTGAGACTGCCCTGGGCCCCGTTGCGCAGCCGTAGCAGGCCGGCAAAGGCTACCATCGCTCCGTTGTCAGTGCAGAATTCCGGCCTCGGATAGTAGACGCTCACCGGGCTTTTTTCCAACGCGGCCCCGAGCTGCTGCCGCAGTCTGGTATTCGCGCCGACACCGCCGGCCACGATCAGCCGGTCGCGGCCCGTCTGCTTGATCGCCCTTAACGATTTGGCGACCAGCGTATCGACCACCGCCTCTTCGAATGCGTTCGCCAGGTCGGCCCGATCGGATGCACTCAGCGGGCCGGATGCTTCCAGCTTGCGGACCTCGAGCATGACGGCAGTTTTCAGGCCGCTGAAGCTGAACTCCAGCCCGGGCTTTTTCAGCATCGGTCGCGGCAGCGCAAACTGCCCGCTGCGGCCCGCCTTGGCGAGCTCGGCCAGCGCCGGGCCACCGGGATAGGGCAAGCCCAGAAGTTTGGCGGTCTTATCGAAGGCCTCACCGGCCGCATCGTCCAGGGTCTGGCCGAGCACGCGGTAGCGCCCCAGCCCTTCGACGTCGACCAGCATCGTGTGGCCACCCGATACCAGCAGCGCCAGGAACGGGAACTGGGGCGGGTCGGGTTCCAGCAGCGGCGCCAGCAGATGCGCCTCCATATGGTGCATCGGCAGTGCGGGGATCCCCCAGGCCACGGCCAGACCCGTCCCGACCGTACCGCCGACCAACAACGCGCCGATCAAACCGGGCCCGGCCGTATAGGCAACGGCGTCGAGCTCGGCGCCCGCGATATCGGCTTCTTCCAGCGAGAGCTGCACCAACGGCAACAGTTTGCGGATGTGGTCCCGCGAGGCGAGTTCCGGAACCACGCCGCCGAAGCGGCTGTGGGTCTGTATCTGGCTATATAACTGGTGCGACATCAGCCCTTGCCGCTCGTCGTAGACCGCGACGCCGGTTTCATCGCAACTGGTTTCTATGCCCAAGACTTTCAACGATTCATGCCTGCCCGGCCCACTGCCACTTTGCAATTCTACGTGCTGCGCGGTATATTTTCCGATTCCGCCGGCGGTAGTGCCGGTTTTTTTCGCCCCGAGGAACAGGATTTGCCCGGCGTGCGCATTAGAGATAACGAGCATTTTGACGCCGCTTTGCGGCGCTTCAAGCGAGCCTGCGAAAAGGCCGGCATCCTGTCCGAGGTTCGGCGCCGAGAGTACTACGAAAAGCCGACCCAGGAGCGCAAGCGCAAGAAGGCCGCGGCAATCAAACGCCAGCTGAAACGCACCTCCCGCGACATCAATCGCCGCACACGCCTGTTCTGAGCCAACGGCGCGACCAAAAGCCCCACCCGGACAGTTTGACTGCCCAGCCTACCGATGCCGTGAAACAACGCGTTGAATCTGACATGAAGACTGCTTTGCGCGGCGGCGAAAAGCTCCGCCTGAGCGTGCTGCGTATGCTGCTAGCGGCAATCAAGCAACGCGAGATCGACCAACGCCGTGACCTCGAAGAAGCCGAAGTCATGCAGATTGTCGAGAAACAAATCAAGCAGCGGCGCGAATCTGCCACCCAGTTCGCCGCTGCCGGCCGCGGCGAACTTGCGCAGCAAGAGAAGGACGAAGCTGAAATCCTCAAGGCCTACTTGCCGGAACCGCTGAGCGAATCCGCATGCACAGCCCTGGTCGACGAAGTCATCAACGCCACCGGCGCGGCCAGCATGAAGGACATGGGCAAAGTCATGGCCGAGGTCCGAACCAGGGCCCAGGGGCGGGCCGACATGGCCGCGCTCAGCGCGTTGGTGAAAGCCCGCTTGTCGGTCTGACGCCGCAGCCGAGACCAATCACCGGCAAGCGGATCGATACGTTGCCCGTACTGTGCGCTCGGTGCGCCGGTTGGCTGGCGGTGATGGACTCCACCCGCGGGGCGGCTTATTCTGATTCGAACGCCGAACGAACAGGCAACACGAGTTGCCGTAGAGCCCAATATGCCCGGTCGCATCCCGCAGGAATTCATCGACGAGCTGATCGACCGTGCCGACATCATCGAGGTCATTGGCAACCGCATACAGCTCAAGAAAGCCGGCCGGGAGCACAAGGCCTGCTGTCCGTTTCATAACGAAAAAACCCCGTCTTTTACGGTCAGCCCGGACAAGGGCTTTTATCACTGCTTCGGCTGCGGTGCGCATGGCACAGCGCTCGGTTTTCTGATGGAACACGATCACCTCGAATTCGTCGACGCCGTGGAGGAACTGGCATCGCTGTACGGCATGGAGGTGCCGCGGGACCAGACACCGAGCGCGCCGGCGCCGCCCAGCGCTCCGCTGTACGAACTGCTGGGCGAAGTGGCGCTGTTTTTCCGCCAGTGCCTGCGGGATCATCCGCGCGCGATCGATTACCTCAAGGCGCGCGGTCTGGATGGAAACACAGCCAAACGCTATTTGATCGGCTATGCGCCCGGCGGTTGGGATACCGTGCTGAAAAAATTTGGCGACAGCGATGAACTTCGCGAGCGCCTGCTCAAAGCCGGACTGATTATCGAAAACGAGCAGTCGCGAAGCTACGACCGGTTCCGCGATCGCGTCGTGTTCCCGATCCGCGACAGCCGCGGGCGCGTCGTCGGTTTCGGCGGACGGATCATCGATGACGGCGAACCCAAATATTTGAATTCGCCGGAAACACCGGTATTTCACAAAGGCCGCGAACTCTACGGCCTGTTCGAAATGCGCCAGGCGCTGCGACAACTCGAGCGTGTTCTCGTCGTCGAGGGTTACATGGACGTCGTCGCACTGGCCCATCATGGCATTTTGAACGTGGTCGCGACGCTTGGTACGGCAACGACCGTCGATCAGCTGAGGCGATTGTTCCGCACCACGCAGGAAGTCGTGTTCTGTTTTGATGGCGATCGCGCCGGCCGGGAGGCAGCGTCGAGGGCGTTGCAGGTCGGCCTGGCGGAGATGCGCGACGGCCGTCAGCTGCGGTTCCTGTTCCTGCCCGAAGGGCAGGATCCCGATTCACTGGTGCAGTCGGAAGGCGCAGAAGGTCTGCATCAGCGGCTGAGCGGTAGCGTGGCGCTGTCGGAGTACCTGTTGACCGAACTGAAGGCCCAGACCGACATGGGCACGGTTGACGGTCGCGCGCGCCTGGCCGAACTGGCACGGCCGTTGCTCAGCCGACTGCCGGAGGGCGTTTACCGCGAGCTGCTGTTGGACCGGATCGCGGCCGAGGTTGGCCTGAGCACGGCGCGGCTCGTCGATACGCTGCAGCTGTCGAATGCGGCTCGCGCCAGCGTGGTCCGCAGACCATCGGTAACGGGCAAACGGTCGGGACTGGTGCGGCATGCGATTCGGCTGGTGCTGCACTACCCGTCGGTGGCAACCGAAATACAGACTCCGGAAGGGCTCGAGGACGCTGAGCAACCCGGCCTTGCATTGCTGCTCGAGCTGCTTGAATTGGCGCGCGACCGTCCCGATATCAACACGGCTGTTCTGGAGGAGCGGCTGCGCGACCGGCCCGAGGCGCGCCACCTGACAACCCTGCTCGGGCAGGAAATGCTGGTGGACCGCGACGAGGCCGCTGCCGAACTGACCGGCAGTCTGGCCGGCATTCAGCGTCAGGTGCACGAGCAGCGGCTGGAGAGCCTGATCGCCCGGGCGGATGGACTGTCCGCGACCGAAAAGCAGGAATTTCTGCGCTTGCAGCAGAACCTGTCCGCTGAAGGCGATATGACATAATCTGGCGACTTTTGGCACCGGCAGCGGTCCAATGAACGAAGCCGGTTGCCGCGCTCCATCGGGTGCGGCCACCAAATCCAGCGTTTTGAGGCAGAGCCTTCGTTTGTTTATCAGGGGCTTGCGCCACGCGCGCCGACCGCCGGCCGGCCGTTTTGGCTAGTTTGCCCGGCGCAGATTCCGTATAATGGTTGGTTATGCATAATATTTGAGGATTACCTGTGAAAGCAGTGAAAGCGCAATCTGCCAGCCCAGTCGCCGAGCAGAATTCCAAGCTCAAGGTTTTGATTGCCCGTGGAAAGGAACAGGGCTTCCTGACTTATGCAGAGGTCAACGACCATCTGCCCAACGATATCGTCGATCCCGATCAGATCGAGGACATCGTCAACATGATTAACGACATGGGCATCACGGTGTACGAGAAGGCACCGGAAACTGAATCACTGGTGCTATCCGATGCGCCGGTCACCAATGACGAAGAGGCTGCTGAAGAAGCCGCGGCGGCCATTGCGACCGTTGACAGTGAGTTTGGCCGTACCACCGATCCGGTTCGCATGTATATGCGCGAGATGGGAACGGTCGAACTGCTGACCCGCCAGGGCGAAATCAAGATCGCCAAACGTATCGAGGCCGGATTGAACCAGGTCAAGTCGTCCTTGTGTTATTTCCCGCCGACCATCGAACTGCTGGCGTGGACCTATGAGCCCGTCAAGACCGGCGAAGGGCGTCTGCAGGACGTGCTGGTTGGCTTCATCGATCCGAAAGCTCCCGACGTCATTGCGCCGCCGGCACCGAAAACCGATGAAGAAAAAGCCAAGGAAGAAGCGGAAGACACCGGCCCTGACCCGGTTGAGGCCAACAAGCGCCTGAAGTCGATTTTCCGCCGGCACAAGCGCTTGCTGACCGCGCTTGCCAAGACTCGAATCCATGATCCCAAGAACGTCAAGCAGGCTGAGAAGATTGCGGCCGAGTTGTTGGAGATTGCGCTGGCGCCCAAGCTGTTTGAGGCCCTGTGCAACAACCTGCGGGCAACGGTTAGCGGTATCCGTCGCTGCGAACGGCAGATCATGCAGATCTGCGTACGCCAGGCCGGTATGCAGCGCAAAGATTTCATTGCCAGTTTCCCCAAAAACGAAACCAACCTCAAATGGATCGACAAGCACATCCGGGCCAAGCGCAAGTACTCGTCCATCCTGGCCCGAATGCAGCCGGAAGTGCTCAGGGAACAGCGTAAGCTTGTGGCAATCGAGGAAAGCTCTACTTTGACCATTGGCGACATCAAGGACATCAGCCGAAAAATGTCTATTGGTGAGGCCAAGGCCCGCCGTGCCAAAAAGGAAATGGTCGAAGCCAATCTCCGCTTGGTGATTTCAATTGCGAAAAAGTACACCAACCGCGGCCTGCAGTTTCTTGACCTGATTCAGGAAGGCAACATCGGGCTGATGAAAGCTGTCGACAAGTTTGAATACCGGCGCGGCTACAAGTTTTCGACCTACGCAACGGGGTGGATCAGGCAGGCGATTACGCGCTCGATTGCGGATCAGGCCCGGACCATCCGCATCCCGGTACACATGATCGAAACGATCAATAAGCTGAACCGGATCTCGCGGCAAATGCTGCAGGAAATGGGCCGCGAGCCCACGCCGGAAGAACTGGCCGAGCGCATGGAGATGACCGAGGACAAGGTTCGCAAGGTACTCAAAATCGCCAAGGAACCGATTTCGATGGAGACTCCGATCGGCGACGACGAGGATTCGCATCTGGGCGATTTTATCGAGGACGCCACGGTGTCCTCACCCATCGATGCGGGCACCGGCTCGGGCCTGAAAGAAACCACCGGTAACGTGCTGGCCGGCCTGACGCCACGCGAGGCCAAGGTGCTGCGCATGCGTTTCGGCATCGATATGAACACCGACCACACGCTCGAAGAGGTCGGTAAGCAGTTCGATGTCACCCGGGAACGCATCCGCCAGATAGAAGCGAAGGCTCTGCGGAAATTGCGCCACCCGTCGCGCAGTGACCAGTTGCGCTCCTTCCTTTTAGAAGACTAACAAGCGACCCCCAAACTTTTCGCCGTCGTTCATCGAACGACCCGGCAGGCTGTTGGCAGGCTATTGAAAGACACTCAGGCGAGCGCAGGACAAGGCAAGCATCGGCGAAAAAGCGGAGTGTACACGCCAGTACACGAGCATTTTGAGTCGATTCTTAACGCCGTAGTGCGCCGGCTGAGTCTCTTTCAACAGCCTGCTAAAGGCGTGGGGACTTAATGACCATCATCTTCTCGATCGTCATGTCGTGCATCGTGTAGGGAATTCCACCGACCCCGTAACCGGATTGGTTCAGCCCCGCAAATGGCATGGCGTCGATCCGATAGGCCGTGTGGTCGTTGACCATGACCGCCGATGCATCGAGCCCGGTGAATACCTGCAGGGCCGTATCCAGGCTGGCCGTGAACACGGCACCCTGAAACGCATAGGGCAGGCTGTTGGCACGCTCGATGGCCTCGGCTACATCCACGTATTCGTAGATACAGACCACCGGGCCAAAGATTTCTTCGCGGCTGACGCGCGCCGCATCGGGCGGGTTGTACAAGACCGTGCACGGGTACAGTGCGTCCGTCAGCCGATCACCACCGGCCAGCCGCTCCGCACCAGACGCCACGGCTTCGTCGACCCACTCGCCAATGCGATCGACTTCGGCATGCCGAATCAGCGGCCCAACCTCGGTGACCTCGTCAACCGGGTCCCCGATCACCAGCGCGCGGGCGCTTCTGGCCAGCGCATCGGCAAACGGCCGCGCCACCGCTGGGTGCGCATACAGGCGTTGCACCGACACGCAGACCTGCCCGGCATGGTAGTAACCGCCTTTGGTGATCAGCGGCAACGCAGCGTCCAGGTCCGCGTCCTCGGCCAGGATCAGCGGGGCCGCACCGCCGTGTTCCAGCGCGAATCGGGTCCCCGGCGCCAGCTTCGAGCGCAGCATCCAACCCACCCTGGCACTGCCGACAAATGTAAAGAATGCAACGCGCGGATCGGTGACCAGATGTTGCGCCACTTCGTTGTCGTCGGTGACCGCGACCTGGCACCACTCGGGGTCCAGGCCAGCCTCGTGCAGAATCTCGACGAAGCGTATGCACGACAACGGCGTGACGCCGGCGGG
>JAPUGB010000011.1 GCA_027293165.1 Gammaproteobacteria bacterium | reverse complement strand
TGCCGTTAACGAACACCAACGCGTGCATGTTCGGCAGCCGTAATCCCTGCTTCTCGACGATGCCGCCGTAATCTTCGAGGCGTTCCTGCGGCGCGCCATCGAGGTAATCGAAGGAGCGCTGGGCAACGCGAGTCAGATCCGTGTATCGCCAGTCTTCCTCCGCAGTCGTCGGGAAGCCCCGGCCAATAAACTCCTCCAACGCCCGCTCGCGCAACACCTGCAGCCACGGCGCACCGGAAGCCGCCGGTTGCATCTGACCGAAGGCGGCGCGGTAAGACGGTCCGTGCTCGATGCTGGTGTGTGAATCCGGGTTCATGCGTACATCCTGAAGCCGTCAGCTATTCGCGGCCGCCGCCAGCAACCCATCGTAGCCATGCGCTTCCAGGTCGTGCGCCAGCGTCTTGTCGCCTGAGCGGACGATGCGCCCGTCCACGAGGACGTGAACGAAATCCGGCTCGATGTAGTCGAGCAGTCGCTGGTAATGCGTGATCAGCAGGAATGCACGCTCGCCGTTTCGCTGGCTGTTGACGCCATTTGCGACGACCTTCATCGCATCGATATCCAGGCCCGAGTCTGTTTCATCCAGTATCGCCAGGGTGGGTTCCAGTACCGCCATCTGAAAAATCTCGTTGCGTTTTTTTTCACCGCCAGAAAATCCCTCGTTGACGGCGCGGTTCAGGAAGCTTTGATCCATTTGCATCAGCTTCGCTTTTTCCTTGATCAAACGCAGAAATTCAATGGCGTCCATTTCGGGCTCGCCCAGGTTTTTGCGCCGTGCATTGAGCGCTGCCTTTAACAGGTAAACGTTGTTCACCCCCGGGATTTCCACCGGGTACTGGAATCCCAGGAAAATGCCGGCGGTAGCGCGTTCCTCCGGGGTCAGTCCGGTCAGATCCTGGTCCAGATAGCTGATGCTGCCCGCGCTGATCGCGCAGTTATCCCGTCCGGCCAGCGTCAGGGCCAGCGTGCTTTTGCCGGATCCATTGGGCCCCATGACCGCGTGGACTTCCCCAGCGCCGACCTCGAGGTCGAGCCCTTTGATAATTTCATGACCCTCGACCGAGACGTGCAGATTGCTGATGTTGAGTAACATTTAAATAAAAGCTTCCGTTGTTCGTTCAATCATCCGACCGCCCCCTCGAGGCTAACGTTCATCAGTGCCTGCGCCTCGACTGCGAACTCCATCGGCAACTCGCGAAACACGTCCTTGCAGAAACCGTTGACGATCATATTGATGGCATCCTCTTCCGAGAGCCCTCGCTGCCGGCAGTAAAACAGCTGGTCGTCACCGATCTTCGAGGTGGTTGCCTCGTGTTCGACTACCGCAGTGGGATTCTTTATTTCCATATACGGGAACGTGTGGGCAGCGCTCTTGTCGCCCATCAACAACGAATCGCACTGCGAGTAGTTGCGTGCGTTCTCCGCCGTCGGATACATTTTGACGAGCCCGCGATAGGAATTCTGCGCACGCCCTGCCGCAATACCCTTCGAGATAATCGTGCTGCGCGTGTTGCGGCCGATATGAATCATTTTCGTGCCGGTATCGGCCTGCTGGCGGTTGTTGGTTACCGCGACCGAGTAAAATTCCCCGACCGAATTGTCGCCGCGGAGAATACAGCTGGGGTACTTCCAGGTGATGGCGGACCCCGCTTCCACCTGCGTCCAGGAAATCTTCGAATTGGCCCCGCGGCAGTCACCTCTCTTGGTGACGAAGTTGTATATACCACCGCGACCTTCCTCGTCACCGGGATACCAGTTCTGGATGGTGGAGTACTTGATTTCCGCGTCACCCTGCGCGATCAGTTCCACCACTGCTGCATGCAGCTGATTCTCGTCTCTTTGTGGTGCAGTGCAGCCTTCAAGGTAACTGACATAGCTGCCTTCTTCCGCGATAATCAGTGTTCGCTCGAATTGCCCGGTTTTCGCTTCGTTGATGCGGAAGTAGGTCGACAGTTCCATCGGGCAGCGCACGCCTTTCGGAATGTAAACGAAGGACCCGTCGGTGAACACAGCCGAATTCAGCGTAGCGAAAAAGTTGTCGCGGTAGGGCACGACCGAGCCCAGGTATTCTTTAATCAGTTCCGGATGCGTTTGCGCGGCCTCCGAAAAAGAGCTGAAGATGACTCCGGCCTCGGCGAGCTTGTCCTTAAACGTTGTGGCCACCGATACGCTGTCGAATACGGCGTCGACCGCAACTCCTGCCAGCTTGGCTCTTTCATGCAGCGGGATTCCGAGCTTTTCATAAGTCTCCAATAGCTTGGGATCGACTTCGTCGAGGCTCTTCGGCGCATCCTTATCCTGCTTCGGGGCCGAATAGTAAGAGATCTGCTGGTAATCGATCCGCTTATGATGGAGCTTTGCCCACTTCGGTTCCGTCATCGTTAGCCAGTGCCGGTAGGCTTTGAGCCGCCAGTCGAGCAAAAACTGCGGCTCGTTCTTCTTTTGGGAGATCTGGCGAATGACGTTTTCATCCAGCCCCGGCGGCAAGGTGTCCGCCTCGATGTCAGTGACGAAGCCGTGCTCGTACGGACGTTCGACGAGGGTTTTGAGATCCTGTTGGTTTGATGACATGGTCTGCTCCGGGGTCGTGCTTAACTGCCGTGGCTATACGGGTTCGCTACAGGCGATTGCCGCAGGTCCTTCAGCACAAATTCTGTTGGCGGTCTGCGCAGGTCCGACAGGCGAATGTCTTCCATCACGCTGCGGATCGCGCGGTTTATTTTTTGCCAGGCACTGCCAACCTGACACAGCGGTTCCAGTTCACACTGGTGCGTTTCGGTACTGCATTCGGTAATGGCAACCGGCCCTTCGAGCACGTTCAGGATCTCGGCCGCAGTAATCTCCTCGGGCGCGCGCGTCAGGCGATAGCCGCCATCCGCCCCGCGCACCGAACCGACCAGCCCGGATTTTGCCAGAGTCTTGAGTAGCTTCTGCACGGTCGGCAGCGCCAGATGCGTGCCGGCCGCCACGTCGCTGGCGGAACACAGCCCGGCGTCCTGTCCGGCGAGGTGCACCAGGATCATCGTCCCGTAGTCGGTCAGTCGGCTAATGCGTAGCATCGGCTGGATCCCCAGCGTTCAATTAGGACTATTTTAGTCCAATTTCGTCTGTGCGCAAGGGCCTGTGGGCCTTTAACAGCGCCCCGGGAGCCAGCGGTGCTATGCTATGCGCCGCACAAAATCAGGCTGGCATCCCGCCAGTTGACATAATTTCTGCGAGGAGAGGGGTTCATGACGGGACAGGATTTGGTGGCCGTGGCCCAGGCTATGGTGGCGCCGGGCAAGGGTATTCTCGCGGCGGATGAAAGCTCTCCGACGATCAAAAAGCGCTTCGATTCGATCGGTACCGAGTCCACCGAGAACCAGCGGCGGGTCTACCGCGAAATGCTGTTCACGACGGCCGGGGCAGCGGAATTCATCAGCGGGGTCATCCTGTTTGACGAAACTTTGCGTCAGGCGACGGCGGATGGCACGCCCTTTCCCGAGTATCTGGCCGCGCAGGGCATGCTGCCTGGCATCAAGGTCGATACCGGCGCCAAGCCGCTGGCCGGTTTTCCCGGTGAGAAAATAACCGAAGGCCTGGATGGGTTGCGGGAGCGCCTGGTCGAGTACCGTGAACTGGGGGCTAAATTCGCGAAATGGCGGGCGGTGATAGTCATCGGCGACGGACTGCCAACCGAGTTCTGCATTCACGCGAATGCCCATGCCCTGGCGCGCTACGCGGCTTTGTGCCAGGAAGCCGGCATCGTTCCGATCGTCGAACCCGAGGTGCTGATGGACGGCGGGCACACGATTGAGCGTTGTGCAAGCGTGACTGCTGCGACGCTGGATGAAGTATTTGCCGCACTGGCCCGCCACCGCGTCGACCTGACCGGTATCGTCTTAAAGCCCAACATGGTGATTTCCGGGGCCGAATGCTCCGAGCGCGCCGGGGTGGAGGAGGTCGCCGAGGCCACCGTGGTCTGCCTGACGGCGCATGTGCCAGCGGCCGTCCCGGGTATTGCGTTTTTGTCGGGCGGCCAGAGCGCCGAGGAGGCCACCGCGCACCTGAGTGCGATGAACCGGCTGGGCCCGCATGCATGGCAATTGTCTTTCTCTTATGGGCGGGCCCTGCAGGCGCCGGCTTTGCAGGCTTGGGGCGGTGACAGTTCCGCCTATGCCGCCGGCCAAGCAGCGCTTATCAAACGCGCCCGGCTCAACGGCCTTGCCCGCAACGGCGACTACGCCCCCGAAATGGAGGCTGCCTGACCGCCAATTGCACCGGATATGACGGGCGTCGCATTGGCCCCCGGCCGAACCGGTTAATATGCCAACCGGCCGCCCATATACCCTCGGCGGCGGAGTATTCTGGCAGGGAGCAAAGCAATGAGAGCAAGGGCCGCAGCGGTGCTGCCGGCAATGTTCGTGATGCTCGGTTTAGCGGCCGAGGACTTGACGCCGCGCGAGGTCGTTGAGCAGACCGCTTCGGGTATGCAGGCCAAGCTGCAGGGTAGGCAGGAATACTACACTGACAACCTGGACCAGCTGTACGAAGTCATTGACGACATTCTGCTGCCGCATTTTGATGTCCGTTTGGCTGGACGCATGGTGCTCGGAAAGCATTGGGGCTCTGCGACCGGGGATCAGCGCAATCGCTTCATCGATGTTTTCTACACGTTTCTGATCAGAACCTACGCGAAAGGCATGCTGGAATTTGACCAGGATGGCTTGACGATTTTTGCCGACCAGCAGCCGCCGACCGAAAACCGGGCTGTTATCAGGACTGAATTGCAATTGGACGACGGCACGCGCGTGCCGGTAAATTACAGCCTGCGCAAATCCTCCAAGGGTTGGAAAGTCTATGACGTGCGTATCGATGGAGTCTCGTACGTACAAAATTACCGCAGTCAATTCAATGCCGAGATAAGCGTCCGCGGCATCGATGCGGTGATTGTGCGACTCGAAAGTGAAACACCAGACGCTACAACCGAAGGTGAAGGCTAAACGCCTGGCCTGTCAAAAATATTCGTCTTCGAAATCATCGAAGTACTCGTCATCTTCCGGCGGATTGCCGTCGTAAATCAGGTATTCGCGATTCTGCAGATAGGCCTCTCGTAAGAACAGGTAGGGGTCGAAGGCCTCGTCGATCTGCTTACTGACCACCAGCAATGAAGCACGCGCCTGGACAAACCAAATACCCAGTGTCCATGCCCGGGCGCGGTGATTATTGATATTCCAGACGGGATTCAGATACAGGAAATCGACGAGGGTGCCGGTGCCGTCCCGAATGGTGCTCGGACCGAGGATAGGCAACACGAGATAGGGGCCTGATGGAGCGCCCCAGCGGGCCAGGGTCTGGCCAAAATCCTCGCGACTATCACGCAGCCCCGCATCCGTTGCCGGATCGAGAAACCCCAAAACACCGACGGTCGAGTTGACGACGAAGCGGCCGATGTCGGAGAAGCCCTGCACGAACTTTGCTTGCAGGAAGGAATTGAAAATGACCACCGGGTACCTGAAATTGTCGTAGAAATTGGC
>JAPUGB010000109.1 GCA_027293165.1 Gammaproteobacteria bacterium | reverse complement strand
ATGAGCCTGGAGATCAATAAAGAACTCAATCTCAGCACATCGGATCAGGATACGGTCAATACCTTGCTTGACAGGTTGTTTATTCCCGATATGGAACGATCCGAGGAACTTTACACGGCGCCGGAGACCAACTGGACCCATCGACTAGCGGAAATCGTCGCCGACGAAATGTTGTGAAGTACAAGTTTAAGTGCAACAAGTGGTCGGGGCGAGAGGATTCGAACCTCCGACCCCCTGCACCCCATGCAGGTGCGCTACCAGGCTGCGCCACGCCCCGACCGTTATGAAATTGATTCCTGTCTCCGGGGATGTCAATTCGCATCCGAAAACGATCGCCCTATCGTTTGATCGCGATCAGTAAACGATTCCAGAGCCCAGGAAACGGGCCGCTATGATACTCCGATAGAATGGCGGCAGAGAAACTAACGCCGCAATATCTTGATGACTTCTTCGAGCTCGATTCGAACCTGCTTGATGATCTGCTGACTCTGCGACAAATCGGTTTTAGCCTCTTGCCCGGTCAGCTTTTGGCGCGCCCCACCAATCGTAAACCCCTCATCGTAGAGCAGGCTTCGGATCTGGCGGATGATCAGTACGTCCTGACGCTGATAATAGCGACGGTTTCCGCGCCGTTTGACGGGTTTGAGCTGTGGAAACTCCTGCTCCCAGTATCGCAGCACATGCGGCTTGACTGCGCAAAGACCGCTTACCTCACCGATGGTGAAATAACGCTTGCCAGGAATTGGTGGTAATTGGTCGTTATTCCCCGGTTCCAGCATAGGCCTCTACTCGGGCTTTTAGTTTTTGTCCTGGCCGGAACGTTACAACGCGCCGCGCCGTTATAGGAATTTCTTCGCCCGTTTTTGGATTTCGTCCGGGCCGTTGATTCTTGTCACGCAAGTCAAAGTTACCAAATCCCGACAGCTTTACTTGCTCACCAGCGGCCAGAGCACTTCTAAGATCTTCAAAAAACAAATCGACCAGTTCGCGTGCTTCGCGTTTATTCAAGCCAAGCTCGTTGAACAATGATTCTGCCATCTCGGCTTTCGTCAGCGCCATTTAGTTATTCTCTAATTTTGGCTTTGAACTTGTCTGCGAGACATTCGGTTACGGTGTCGATAACACCGTCAACCTCCGCGTCAGTAAGGGTGCGTGATGTTTCCTGCAAAATCAACCCTAACGCGACGCTCTTTCGTCCAGTGTCGATACCTTTGCCCGTATAAACATCAAAAATGGTCAACTCTCGGAGGACCGGACCCGCGACTTCTCTGACCGCGGATTCGATCTTCGCGACCGGCACCGCCTGATCGACGACGATGGCGATATCGCGCCGCACGGCCGGATATCGGGAAATTTCCACATACGCCGGCGGAACGGCCGCAAAAGCAGGTGCTACGCGAATTTCGAACAGCACCGGGGGTTGCTGAAGTTCAAGATCTGCGATGATCCCCGGATGCAGCTCGCCCAGCCAACCAATCTCTTGTCCGGACCTGTCGAGGCGCGCCGACCGTCCCGGTCTAAGCGCCGGATGCTCAACTGCCGTGAAAGAAAATTCGTTCGCGGCGCCGGTCAGGGCAAATAAAGCTTCGATATCCGCCTTTATGTCATACAGGTCTGCGCTGTTGCCCAGCCCTTCCCAGTTCTCGGGTTCCCGGCCGCCAGCGGCCAAGCCCGCAATTACTTCTTCCTCAATTATATCAGAGTCTTGCCGAATAAATCTAATGCCTGACTCGAATAATCGGACCCGGCTATGCTGGCGGTTCAGGTTCGTCGTCAGAGCCTGGATCAAACCCGGCCATAGCGATGCCCGCATGATGGACTGATCGGCAGAAATCGGATTCATCAGTTCCAGAGGGTCAGCCAAGCCGGTCATTCGCTCGTTCAGCCCGGGTTCCACGAAACTGTATGTCATCGCCTCCTGGTAGCCGCGGTCCACCAGTGCGGTGCGAATTCGCGCGATCGGCAACCTCGATTCGGTCGCCGGCGCAAGTTGCATCGTCGCCCGTCCAGGCGTTTCGGGTACCCGGTCGTACCCGAACAAGCGCACGACCTCTTCGATCAAGTCTTCTTCGATGTTGATATCGAATCGGTTTGCCGGCGGGCGGACTCGCCAACCGGTGTTGGAGGAAGAAACGTCCATCTTGAGCCGCGTCAGAATTTCTTCCACCTGCTCGGCCGGTACTTCGACTCCGAGCACGCGCGCAAGCCGCTCCGGCCGCAAGGGGACCTCGGGCCGAGCCGGAACATGTTGCTTACTGATAGTGTCCTGAACCGGCCCAGGTGCTCCACCGGCAACAGCCAGCAATAATGCGGTCGCACGTTCGATGGCCCGGACCTGCTGCTCCGGATCGACGCCGCGCTCAAACCGCAATGATGCATCGCTGTGTAATCCATAATGGCGCGCCCGCCCGGCAATTGCCGACGGGGCAAAGAAGGCCGATTCGAGAAAAATGTCGCGGGTTTGCTCCGACACCGCGGTTGATTCCCCGCCCATGATGCCGGCGAGTCCGACCGGCCCGCTGGCGTCAGCGATCACCAGCGCATCCTCAGTCAGCTCGATATCCTGTCCGCCCAGCAGTTCCAGCGCTTCACCCGGTTCGGCATACCGTGCGACGATACCCTCACTCAAGCGATCCAGGTCATAGGCGTGCATCGGCTGGCCCAGTTCCAGCATCACGTAGTTGGTCACATCGACGACAGGATGAATCGGACGCATACCGCTGCGACGGAGGCGCTCCTGCATCCATGTCGGCGTGTTGGCACGCAGATTCAGCTTGCGAATGACACGGCCTGCGAATCGCGGGCAGGCTTCTTTAGCAACCAGCCTGATGGGGAACGTATCCTTAAGGACCGGCTCAATCGCAGCGGTTTCCGGGTCCGTAAAATCCAGTGCGTTGATGGCCGCAACCTCGCGGGCCACGCCGGTCACGCAAAAGCAATCCGCGCGATTCGGTGTCAGATCCAGATCGATCACCTGATCGTCCAGGCCCAGCACGTCCAACAGCGTGGCACCTTCTGCACAGTCAGGATCGAGCTCCAAAATGCCATCTGCGTCGTCACCGAGATTGAGCTCACGCGCCGAACACAGCATGCCCTCGGAAACCGCTCCGCGTATCTTTCTGCGTTTGATTTCGGTCCCGTCCGGAAGCGTTGTCCCCACCAGGGCGGCAGGATAGCGACCCCCTTCGCGCACATTGGTTGCGCCACACACGATCCTCAGTGGCTTCCTGGCGCCTACATCCACCGCACACAGCGATAAGCTGTCGGCATCAGGATGCGGTGCCACCGTCAGAACCCGGCCGACGACGACTCCGTCCAGCCCGGTACCGCAGGACTCAATCGAGTCCACCTCCAACCCCGCCATGGTCAATTGCTCGGCGAGTTCCGGGGTCGATACGTTTGGGTCAGCCCACTCGCGCAGCCAGGTTTCGCTGATCTTCATGTGCTGTTACCCGAACTGCCGCAAGAACTGGAGGTCGTTTTCAAAGAATAGACGCAGATCACCAACCCCATAGCGCAACATGGCCAGCCGTTCCACGCCCATGCCGAACGCATAACCGGTGAATGCTTCCGGATCAATGCCCACCGTTTGCAGCACATTGGGATGCACCATCCCGCATCCCAGAATCTCAAGCCAGTCACCCGATTCCGAAAGCACATCGACTTCGGCCGAAGGCTCGGTAAACGGAAAATATGACGGCCGGAATCGTAATTCGGCCCGGCGTTCGAAAAAACGCTCGACGAATTCATGCAACACCGCTTTGAGGTTGGCAAAACTCACGTCGCGATCGACCACCAGTCCTTCGACCTGGTGAAACATCGGCGTGTGCGTCATATCCGAATCGCACCGGTAGACGCGGCCCGGGGCAATCAGGCGAAGCGGCGCTCCCTGCTCCATCATGGCGCGAATCTGGACCGGCGAGGTGTGAGTGCGCAGCAGTTTTCCGGACGGAAAATAAAACGTGTCGTGCATTGCCCTGGCCGGGTGATCGGCAGGAATATTCAGCGCAGTGAAATTGTGGAAGTCGTCCTCGATTTCCGGGCCCTGGTGCACGGCAAACCCGGCAGCGCCGAATATCGCTTCGATGCGCTCAAGCGTCACGCGAACCGGGTGCAGTCCGCCGGGCATTTGGCCGCGCCCGGCGAGGCTGACATCAACTGCCGCAACGTCCAATTCCGCCTGCAGTTGCTGGCCTTCCAGTTCCGAGCGACGCTGCCGGAGACTATCCTTCAGCGCCTGTTTAGCTTGATTGATGGCCTCACCGGCGGCCGGGCGCTCGGCCTTCGGTAGCGATCCGAGCTGTTTCAGGCGGATGGTTAACTCACCCTTTTTGCCCAGCAACCGGACCCGGACTTGATCCAGGGAAACAAGGTCAGGGCTGGCACCGATATCCGCTTGGGCACGGCTGATCAGCTCGTCCAAGTCACGCATGACCTTGCTTCTCCCGGTCAACGTCAGATCTCACAGCCGGCTGGATAGATCCGGTTCAGCCAAGCGTCAAGCTGCCGCCTGCCGCGTGAATCTGCTCAAGAGCCGCTCAGTTCCACCTTCGCTTGCTCTGCAAGTGCCCCAAACGCTTCGGCATCGTGAACCGCCAGATCTGCCAAAACCTTGCGGTCAATCTCTATGTCCGCTTTTTTCAACCCATTGATAAAACGGCTATAGGACATTCCATGAATTCTCGCGGCCGCATTAATTCGGGTAATCCACAGTGCGCGGAACTGGCGCTTGCGCTGGCGCCGGTCGCGGAAAGCATATTGGCCGGCCTTGGTGACCGCCTGCTTGGCGACGCGATAAAGTTTGCGCCGAGCGCCATAGTAACCCTTAGCCTTGTCCAGGATCCGTTTGTGGCGGGCTTTTGCCACAACACCTCTTTTAACTCTTGCCATGCTTCGGGACCTCTAAGCGTACGGAAGTAACTTCTTCACGCTCTTGAGATCACCGTCGGCAACCTGTTGAGTGGCTCCAAGATGGCGTTTACGCTTGGAGCTTTTCTTCGTGAGGATGTGGTTGAAATGCGATTGGGCGCGTTTAAAGCCACCCTTGGCCGTGCGACGGAAACGCTTCGCCGCACCGCGATTGGTTTTCATTTTCGGCATTCCGGACTCCTTACAGCCTGATTCGTACCCGTATGGCCGAAGCAGGCGGGTTCTGGCGCTTGGCTCACCCGCAGGCGATCGTTCCAGCGCCGGGACTCACTTTTTCTTTGGCGTTATCACCATGACGAGTTGGCGTCCTTCCATCTTCGGAAACTGCTCAACGATCGCCAACTCTTCCAGGTCATTCTCGACTCGCTTCAGTAACTTGACGCCAAGTTCCTGATGAGCCATTTCCCGGCCACGAAAACGAAGAGTCACCTTCGCCTTGTCGCCTTGCGTCAGGAAGCGAACGAGCTTTTGCAACTTGATCTGGTAATCGTGCTCCTCGGTTCCAGGACGGAATTTCACTTCCTTAACGTGAATCTGTTTTTGCTTCTTGCGGGCCGCATGAGCTTTCTTGTTTTGCTCAAACAAGTACTTTCCGAAATCCATGATTCGACAGACCGGTGG
>JAPUGB010000108.1 GCA_027293165.1 Gammaproteobacteria bacterium | reverse complement strand
ACGTCCATCTCGACGCTTACAACATGTTGCCGTATTTCACCGGGCAGGTTGAAGAGCGCCCGCGAAATGAGATGTTCTACTTCACCGCGACCCTTCGAGCGTGCCGATTGGGGGTCGGTCCGTATGAAACGTGGCGCTTTGAGCGGACATTCCTGATCCCGCCATCAGCAGCCTAGCGACTGATGATCAGACGCCCGGTTTTTTTAGGCAGGAAGTGATGAAGCTGCCTTCTGGCGGTCATTCAAGGCGCATGCGTTGAATGATCTGCGCGAGCTCACCGGATGCACGCATTCTCTCGATTTCTGTGCGTAATTCTGCTGCTTTCTCCGCGCTTTCCGCACCGACCGCAAACCGCATCGGCTCATCGCGGAACGTCGCGTCATCGGCAATGGCCAAACCATTGACACGAATGATGCTCTTCAAAGTGTCGACGTATTCCTGGCCGCGCTCCGAGTAACGAATCAACCCGTCCGCCAGCGCCATGGAGGTGAGTGGCTCGCCCTTTGCACGTAAATTTGCACGCAGACGACGAAAATCCTCGTAAGCGGGATGCGACATCAGGTTGATAAAGTAGCCACGCACGCTGTCAAAAGGCCAATCGAATGCCGCTATACGGTGATCGCCGAGACTCTTTCGCTGTTGTTCCGGCACCAGTCCTTTACCACCAAATGTCCACTGACCGAACAGCGCATTACCCTGAACAGCGAATCGCGAGGTTCCGTAGCCACTTTCATAGGCGGCCTGGCCCAGCGCAAGTCCGGCAGGAATGATATCGAGCTTGTATATCAACTCGTCAATGACGGTCAGCAGCGCTGCGCTTTCTTGCGTCAGGCTGGCCGCGCTTTCTGCATCACTGACCCTTAACAATACGGCACCGTCGCGAATTGCCTGCATGTCAGCTGCCGGAATTTTGTCACCGGCGGCGAGCGTTTCTTGCGCCTGAAATAGTGCCTCTCGCCGCTCCATCACCATTTTGTTGGCGTGCAAAATCAGCGGCACCATCAACCGATAAAAGATTTCTTTCTTGTATGGAACATGCAGCTGCTGCGCGGTGTCCCGCCAGCGTTGAGTGATGCCCGTCAGCATGACGTACGGCACCGTCAGTTGTTGGCCGCGATTCTCCTCGCCCCAGAAATTTTCGGACTTGAGCCAGTCAATGACCTCGTCGATGCCGGAGAAGACCAGCACCTCCTGACTATGCGCGGTTGGAACGTTCGAACATACGCCTAGCGCCGCGAATATTCCCAGCAGGCAACAATGTTTGATTCGGGTCATGGCCTTTTCCTTGTTATGGCTGGACGATCCACAGGTGGCTGAACCATAGATATCGTCCGTCGTTTCGTGGTGCCGTGCAATTGACGCGCTGCCGGCCTTTGCTGAATGGTCTTGCCGGCCCGACGACAAACCGGCTGTCGGTTTCCAGCCACTCGACCTCGACTTTTCCCTGCCCGCTAACGTAACAGGCCAGTTCGCCCAGTCGCGCGTCTGTTGCGCCAAGCGTTATCGTGATTGTCGGTTGCGTATTCGTCGTGACCGGCTCCCACGGCTCAACCATCGTTACCGGCATCGGCACGCTCGCGACCTTGGTCCGGAACTGGCCGATGTCGCCGAATGAATCTGCCATCGGATATCGCGGCAGTGCGCGGCGATCGCTGTCAGGACCCACGGCGCCCGAGTGCTGACCGAAGCTGTCGTGGCCCATGTCTTGCAACAGATTGCCGACGTCCGTGGTGTACTCGCCATAGGGATAGGCGAAAAAACCTTGCAGCAGCTCGAGCTCTGCCGCAATTCGCCTGGCACCCTTGTCAATGTCGCTGCGGACTGTCGCAAGCCATTCCTCATCCGTTGCGCCATGCTCGCGTTCAGTGGTAGACCTGTGCGCGGCGCCATGATTTGCGTACGTGGCGCCTGCCTCAGCCATTTCGCGCATTTGATCCCAGGTCATGTAGGCCGGCAGACCCTCGTCTACCGCGTCAGTTGCAACGAATACGGTAAATGGATAGCCATACTTCTTAAACATCGGAAACGCGACGTCGTAGACGGATCGGTAAGCATCATCAATAGTGATGGCTACAGCAAGCTCAGGCAGCGGCGTATTGTCGTTGATCGCGGCGTGCACATCAGCGAGCGGCACCACCGCATACCCGGACTCTTCCAGGTGCCTGAGATGAGCTGCGAATTGCTCGATGCGAATGCTGGTGGATGGAAACCTGTCCTCTCCAAAACGGTGATACATCAACACCACAACGCTGTCTGCCGCAAGCGCAGACGTCGTAAGGAAAAAGGCAGGGAGTATTGCCAGCAGGCCCAAAAACCTACGAATAATCATTGATGCGAATTATAATAGGTATTCGCGGCTGGAAGCCGCTCCTGTTGGACGATCTACTCATCTTATTCGAAGGGAGTCGATGGTTATTCCAAGTAACAGGCCAACGGTCGGTTTCTGAATGTTAAATGCTTCGCCTGCGAATGATACGTTTGCATCACTGACGGGTAGCCACGCGCTGATACCGGTTTGAATTCGCAATCGCCAGTGTGATCCGAATTCCGCTGCAGCGAAACGCAGGCCTGAACCAAGCGTCAGGACAGCCCGGCTCGCCGACTCGGATCTTTCGCCAGCAAGTATACCGTCACCCACGACCTGCTCGTTACGCCAGGCGGCACCGATCGTTCCATACCATTCGATCCAGCTGTTATTCCGCGCCAGCGGCCTGGACCATTCCAGGCCGAGTCCGATCTGCTTGCTTTGCACATACGCTGCCGTGTTGTCCCTGTATTGCGGCTCGCCATAGCGCAGCTCGGCGACGATCGAACCCGGCCAGAGCGGACCGAGTGTGCTGTCCCAGCCGGTTCGCATTCGACCGCTGAGCTGCACGTGGATATCCGGTAGCAGGAAGCCGAACTCGACGCCGTAGCGTGTCGGCGGATTTGGCTGCCGGTTTGACCGATAGCCGGATGAGACCAGGCGGAGCTGACCGTAGGATGCCCCGTTACTGGTCTGTTGCACGGTCTCGATCACGAGAGCACCGAATCGTGCACCGAGCACGACGGCAAGATCCTCTTCTGCCGCTGCAGTTTCCCGCAGCACAGGATCGTCGTGTCCGGTTCGGAAGTCACGCCGCAGTCCGAGCCAGACATCGATAGTATTTCGGCTGGCGACAATAAACGCCGCGGCCGATCCGTCCCATTGGCCATCGGTCGTCAGTAAGGAGTTTGCACGCAACCAGTATCCGGCCCGCCAGCCACCAGACCACCCGTTGCCGGATGGCTGGTAAAACTGCTGGTAATGTTCTACATCGATCCAGACCGTCGCGGCTGTCTTGTCCGTACCGGTGTACGGCAGATTTTCGACCTCGCTACCGATCAGCCGGTGAAATCCGTTCTGCATGGCCTCACCGTCGAACTCGCCGATTGCGCGAAGGCCGGCGCCGATTGCGACTGAATTCGTCAGCTTGTCATCACCATCTCTGATCAGGAAATAACCAACAGAAGCTGCTAACTGATCCGTCCGTCCCGGCGCAAACTCATCATGCAGCGTCAGAATACTGTGGTCGACCAGCGCCATCCAGCGCTCGCCAAACCTGGCCATCAAGGTGATTTGCTGGGTTCGAAAATCGTCAACGGAACCACCACGACCCAGGAAGTCATTGCTGAAATTCAACTCCAGGTCTCTTTCGATAAACGGTGGCAACCCCGCTGGCAGTCCCGGAATCTCACCGGCGAGCGCGGGGCCGTACAGAAGGACCAGTAACACAAGGTGCAGTTGCCGGTTCAGCGGCAACCGCATCACATCTTTACATCGGCTTTGTAGGTGAACTTGGCACCGGAGTACGAAAACTCGACCATGAGCCCAAGTCGAGTCATTGTAATGATGGCGACCCCCTCGTTAAAGGTGGGCGTTCCAGCGATACCAACTGTCGCAACAGCGAGACCGGCCTGACCCATGAACTGTATTTTCCCCTGTTTATAATTTTCAAGCGCTTCCTTGTCCTTGAAGAAAAGGACCATGGTGAAGTTGCGGATCCCCGCCTGAATGCCGGAGGTAAATTGCCAGAACCCGGTTCTGCCAATTACAGTATCACCCTCGATCACGATACCCTTCCCATAAGCACCGCCGAAGCCAATGCCGATTCGGGTTACCGATGGCAGTACCGCTATCCCGTAGGCATCTTCAAAGAATTGTTCGGATCGCGAGATTGTCGAGCGCATCTTCTCGATCGCTTTGGCGGCGCTGATCTGCCGTTTGTCATTCGGATCCGCCGTAAAATCTGCCGCGGCCGGTAACGCGAAGATCAGTGAAGCAAGTGCTGCCAGCCATTGATGCCTGCTCATGACAACGCAGCAGTTCATCGTTTGCACTCCAGGTGCGCTG
>JAPUGB010000107.1 GCA_027293165.1 Gammaproteobacteria bacterium | reverse complement strand
GGCAACGATCCTCACGGGGTCTCTGATGAAGAACAGCCCGAGGCACTCCCGGCAGCAAACAACGAACACAGCGACGATGATGCAGCAGCCGCGCAGGAAGCGGATCAGTCACATGCACCAAATTCGACACTTCAGCGCGAGACTCGCGCCGATCGAGTCACAGCCCTGGTCGCCGTCCTGTCCAGCCAACAACCTACCAATTCAGATACCTCGAGTAACGAGAATCGCTCGCACGTGGCTTCCGAAACACGCGAACTTGAATCCCTTGCGCCGCGAATTGAAGGCCGCGTGGGCAAAAGCGCCGAGGAAAACACGGATAGCCGCGCGCAAATGAACGGTCGCGACAATCACCTGCAAACACTGAACGATCAGACCGGCAAGCTAGACAGCATGCTGGACAGCCTTACGCAAACGCATACCTGGGTAGCTGAACTTGATTCGGCGCTCGTCGAAGATTTCAACGCCTGCAACGAACTTGCCATCAACATGCAGGCACATGAAAAACAACTGGCGGAGCTCGAAGCGTTAGTCGACCAGGTCTGCGGCGACAATGAGAGTAGCAATAATGCTGTAGAAGCCGAGCCCATCAACCGGGATGACCTCAACACGCCCACCGATGTCCACACCGTCAACCGCTTATTGATCGCGTTGAACGGCGATCAGGTCATCAAGTATCCGTTATATAAGAACATCGTGACCATTGGTCGCGGGGCCTTCAATGATATCCAGATCCGCACGCAGTTTGTCAGCCGGGCGCACGCCCGAATCCTGACAGATAGCTCAGGTGCAATCATCGAAGATATGAACAGTAAGAACGGCGTCACCGTGAATGGCCAGAACGCCCATCTGAGGCGCCTAAAAAACGGGGATGTTGTTGATGTCGGCAAAATCCATTTCAAGTTCATCGATCTGATGGACGACGATGCCGGCGAAGGCACTGCCTGAGCGGATTCGCGCCCGCACCGATCTCTGCGGCGTGACGCCTATTACGCAGGAATTTCTCCGACTGGGTCAGGCCTGACCGGACTCCCTCCAGCTTAACGCCAACCTGCTTCCATGCGACAATGCGGGCCCCCACAGGAGCACCCAGGTGCGACACCGAATTTACCGAATTGGAACGTTGCTTAGCTTGAGCGCCCTGGTCGTCCCGGTACTTATTTACGTGGCCGGGCGTGCACTGGTCGGCCCGTACGAGGGACCGCTGGGCCTGCTGGGATTGATCGGCCATTTATACAGCGATGCCTCGTTGGGTCAGGTGTCGGCGTGGTTTCTGCTGCTCTCACCAGCGCTGATCTTACTGGTCTGGTATTGGGTGGCACACTTGGGCCGCACCCGACTGTTCCATCGGCTGCGCGGCGACGACTTGCCTCAGCGCCGAGAATCCCCGTAGGAATATCCTTTAAAAACCACCATTTACAATATACTTGTGGGGGGCGGCAGGCGTTTGAACCTGACCATGCCGCTGCCATCGCCAGCCCGGACGAACGGTGCGCTGTTTGCTATGGCAGCGTGGGCGAGCCAAGACGGAGCTTGGCGCGCAGCTGGCTAGCCCGTAGGCTCGGTTGAAGCCGATGTCGGCGGGCAATTCTGAGCAGTGAGACGTTGCTTCCTAAGGGTGTTCCGTCTAGCCTAGGCGCCCCGTATGGCTGGTTGAACTGTTTGCCGATTCGGATAGTCAGATTACTCAATGATTTCAACAACCAAACCGTGCTTGGCAAGTCTGCAAAATCTTCGCCGCTGTGCTGTCCTCATTACCGTCAACCTTGCACTCTATAGCCCGCTCGCCGGCGCAGAAACCGATGCGTCGGCAGAAGTCCCGAGTATTCTCAAGTCTTCTCAGCGCCAGTATGAGGTATCCCAGCTGGTTGCCAAGTTTGCCGAACGGGCTCACTACTCCCGGTCAGTTATCGACGACCAGCTGTCCGATCAACTGCTGCAAAACTATATCGATGCCCTGGATGGCAACAGACACTATTTCCTGCGGCCGGACATCGCCTACTTCTCAAAGTACCGGTATGAACTGGACGACACACTCAAATCAGGTGATATGGAGCCGGTGTTCGATATATTCCGCCTGTACCGGTTGCGTGCACAGCAGCAGTTGACCTACGCGATTGGTCTGCTCGATGAAGAACCTGATTTCGAAATCGACGAGTATTACGTGTTCGACAGGAAAGACATGCCCTGGCCTGCCGGCAACGCCGAGAGGCAGGAATTGTGGCGTCTGCGGGTAAAAAATGACCTGCTGAGCCTGGCCCTCACGGACAAAACCTACGAAGAAAGCAAAGAGATCCTGGCCAAAAGATATCAGCAGGTTCTTAAGCGCATAAACCGGCTGGACGCCGACGACGTATTCGAGAACTTCATCAATTCATTTGCACGCACGCTGGACCCGCATTCGAGTTATATGTCCCCGCGGCATTCCGAGGAATATCGGATCCAGATGAGTCTGTCCTACCAGGGGATTGGTGCCTCACTTCAGCTGGACGAAGATTATGTGACCGTACTGGGTGTCCTCCCGGGTGGCCCGGCAGCAATCGATGGACGAATGAAGCCCAAAGATCGGATCATTGCTGTCGGCCAGGGAGACGATGGGACGATGGTCGATGTTATCGGCTGGGAGCTCGATGAGGTCGTACAGCTAATTCGCGGCGCGAGCGGGACGATGGTCCGCCTGCAGATAATGCCGGGCGACACGGCGCCGGGCAAAGCGGATTACGAGCTCGATCTCGTACGCGACAAAATCAAGCTGGAAGAACAGGCAGCCAAAAGTTCTATACTCGACATCGACCGGGATGCGCAGAGCTTTCGCGTAGGAATCATTGAGGTTCCCAGCTTCTACCAGGATTTCGACGCACGCAGCCGCGGCGAAAAGGACTTTGTAAGCACGACGCGGGATGTTCGCCGGCTCATCGGAGAATTGGAAGCTGAGGACGTCGACGGACTGGTCATCGACTTGCGCGGAAACGGCGGCGGGCACCTTTCAGAAGCAACTGCGCTGAGCGGCCTGTTCATCGATTCCGGGCCGGTTGTCCAGCTCAGGGATACCAACGGGCGCATCGAGGTCCTTAAGGATCCCGAACCGTCAACGGTTTATGACGGTCCTCTGGTCGTGCTCGTGGACCGTTACAGTGCCTCCGCATCAGAGATTTTTGCCGCCGCGATCCAGGACTATCGGCGCGGCGTCGTGATCGGCCAACAGACGTTTGGCAAGGGGACCGTCCAGAATCTTTACGTGCTGGATCAATACACGCGAAAAGATCTGGAACCCGGGCTGGGACAATTGACACTAACGATAGGAAAATATTATCGGGTGACAGGTGACAGCACGCAGCACCGCGGCGTTATTCCCGATATCGAACTTCCATCGCTGCTGGATACAGACAACGTTGGCGAGAGCAGCCGACCCGGCGCACTGCCCTGGGACCAAATCACGGCCACCCGGTTCAGTTCGCATTTGCCGCTGGATGACACCATCATATTTCTCAGCGAAGGTCAGCAGGTACGCTCCGTCGGGGATCCGGACTTCCAGTACCTGGTACAAGATATTGCAGCGCTGGATGCGCTCCGAACGCAGAGCTCCATATCCTTGAACCTGGAGCTCCGCCGCGCCGAACTGGATACTCGCCGACAGGCTCGTCTCGATCGCGAAAACCACCGCCGCACGGCGCTCGGGCTTGAACCGCTGGAGTCAACTGAGAAGCTTGATGAGGCAGAGCGCCCTGATATTCTGCTGCAGCACGCCGCCGAGATAGCCACCGACCTGGTCCTGCTGAAATCCGGCGAGCCCGCATTTCTAACCGACCTTAGCCTGCATTGACTTAAGTGCTGTGATGCCCGCCACTGGTTCCCGGAGCCGAGGCAATGCGACCGGCGACGCGCAGCGATTTCATCCTAATTTAGCCGCTTGGCGCCGGGATAAATGTTCCGGCACTACGCTCACGCTCTCTAGATATACCCGGCAACTGCAGCCGACAACCCATCGCGGGCTCCCGGCGCAGTACCGGGGGTGTTGTCGAGGCAACACCGGCACGCCGAAGCCGTGGCAAATCAGGTCAGCAGAATGGTGAAGATGTCCCAGAACTCTTCAGCCAAAACGTTAACATTGAGCTGCCCAACTGCATTCCCGTTCTCCACGCTGCGGGGCATCTGGGCAAAATCGCCCGCCACGGGCACGGTATCGGTATCACGACGATACTCGACTTGGTCCTTCAGGTATTTTGCGCGAACCTGAACCCTGGCAGCCAGGTCGGCACTTTCTTCGAGTGCTCTAACACGTAAATCAATCTTCCTGCTCAATTCGCGGCAGGCGCTCGGATCGCCATATTGCGCATCGCCGACTTGGCGAATAGATGCTTCCCGGGCAAGATTGCTGAACTCATCTTCGACGAAATGCAGATACAGTTCCTGAGCCAGGGCGACTATGGCCAGGTTGATCGCACGAAGACCGGAATTAGATATACCCGGAAACGCCGGCTGCGGCTGCTCCAGACAGGTATCACGCAACCCGTTCAATTCACCGATCCGTTCGTCAAGAACGCTCTGCGCCGAGTGTAAACCGTCAATCCTGACCTTGAGTTCCCGACGCCGGAAGAAATTCCAAAACCAGCGGTGCTTCTTGCGGCTCGCTTCAACCGTACCGACCTCTGCAGAAATATGAGCGCGTTTTTGGCCTAGATCGTCCATCTTTTGCTGAATTTCGTTCAATGTGGTTGCACGCTGTTTTTCAAACACCGCTATTTGCTGCTGGTGCTCGCGCTCTTTCCAAGCGTTACTCAACTCGCCCGTGAAACCACGCATCCGGCGACGACAGTTTTGCCAAACTCCCCGGAGCTGGTAGAAAACGATCGCGTTGCCGGCACATTCTTGATCGGCCAACAGGCCTTCCAATTGCTCCAGCTTCTGTTGAGCTCTTAAAGTGGCGTTTTCCTGCTGCTTTAACTGGTCAGCAAGCCGCTCGCGCTCGGCGCGAAGCTTGGCAAACTCTTTTTTGAGCTCAACGCGATTCTTGAAGAGACTGAGAAGCCGCTCGTCTTCTTCCTGCCCCTCTTCCCGGGAAAATAACTGCGTTGCAAGTGTAACCATCGTATCTGTTGCCGCGCCTCGGCATGATTGAAAGACAGCTCTGCCACAGGGGCGAAGCTGCGTCGGCAATTTAACGAAATATCAAGCCTCAAACTATGAGGTAATCGACATATTTGGGATGAATATCCAATACTAGGCGGTCTGGCGGGCCGGAAAGGCGTGGCCCATGTCTAGAAGATAATCGAGCCACTTGCTGAGCATCATGTTACGTGACCAACGGCGGTCCAGTTCGCGGCTGTAGCGAAAATCCAGATTCCGCAGAACCTCATGCCGGTGGTGTTTCGCCCAACTGCGTACTTCGGCCATTCTGGCATCAAAATAAACCTTCGCGCAGAGATCGGGATCGGCCAGCAGGGTTCCGGAAATAGGGAACAGATAGGTCAGACGCAACAGGCAGGTATACCGGGTTTTTGCCTCGACGATGAGCCGGACGTCGCAGTCGTCCGCAGCGTATGACATGAATTGACCGGACTGCTGCCCCAACTCTGCAATCAGTGCATTAAGCTTAATGTAATTTCCTTCATATAGCGCCATCAGGCCGCCGAAACTTCGGGGCTGTGCGATACATTCCGGGACGATGTAGCTATCTGCCAGCATGAACTCACTATATCACAGCATCCTCTTTTCAATTCTGCAACGCATCCGACATAGTGCTGCTGATACTTGACTAACTTGTTTGCTATGTGTTTAACGCGCAGAACTGTCAAGCAAAAATTCCTTGCAAAAAAAGTCTCCTGGAACGCCTAACATTCCGCTCAATTGAACTGGCTGTCCGATTCGATCAGGGTCGGTTTCTGCGTTCAACCCCGGTGCTGTTCAGAATCGTGCTGGCAATTTCCTCGATCGAGGATTCGGTGGTGTCAATGTAGGAAACTTGATAGCGGCGGAACAGCGCTTCTGCTGACCGAATTTCATAGCTGACCTGTTGCATGGAGGCGTACCGTCCCAGCGGTCGCCGTTCCTTGCGAATCTGCTGTAATCGATTGGCCCCTATTGTCAGCCCGTACAGTTTCTTGCGGTACTTCTCCAGAACGGAAGGCAGCGTACCCGACTCGAACTCATCCTCCGACAGCGGGTAATTGGCTGCAAACACTCCATAACTCAGCGCCAGGTACAGGCAAGTCGGCGTTTTACCCGAACGTGACACACCGATGAGTATGATGTCGGCTTTTTCGTAATCACGAATTCTGGCACCGTCATCGTTATCGAGCGCAAAGTTCGTCGCCTCAATGCGCTGATCGTATTGGCGAGCATCGCCAAGGCCATGCGCCTTACCGATCGTATGATTAGACTTAACATGCAGCTCCCGCTCGAGCGGATTCAAAAAAGTCTCGAAAAAATCCAGTAAAAGCCCGGAGGCAGGCAAGAACCGTTCCCGCAAATCGTCCTGCACTATGGTGCTGAAGATGATCGGCCGCGTATCTTCATCCTGGGCCACCGCGTTGATCTGGCGAACCGCAGCGTCCGCCTTGTCAACCGTATCGATAAATGGCAAAGTGACTTGATTAAAATCTTCGCCGTCAAACTGAGTAAGTAGACTGTGTCCAAGCGTTTCCGCGGTGACTCCGGTCTGATCCGATACGAAAAAAATGGTACGGCGGCTCACGTGCTCGACATCATGTTCATCTATTCCAGGCTACGATTGTCCACGTCTGTGGGCTCAGCACAAGGGAGGGTCTGTTGGATTCCTACGTAGTCCCGTTTGATCGCGTTAGCATCGGGGACATCGCGATTGTCGGCGGCAAAAACGCCTCCCTGGGAGAGATGATCGGGAATCTGTCAGATGCCGGTGTACGCGTGCCCGGCGGTTTCGCCACAACCGCGCAGGCCTACCGTGATTTTCTCAACCAGGATGAACTCGACACACGCATCGGGGCGCTGCTGAGCACCCTTGATGTGGATGACGTGGACAAGCTGGTCGAGTGCGGGGCGCAGATCCGGGATTGGGTTCTGGCTGCCAAGCTACCCAAGAAGTTGCAATCCGAGGTCACCGACGCCTGGCGAAAGATGGCCGACGGGCAAGGCGAAGACATGTCGGTTGCCGTGCGTTCGTCAGCAACGGCGGAGGACCTGCCGGAGGCGTCGTTTGCCGGTCAGCAGGAAACTCTCCTCAATGTTCGTGGCCTCGACCGCTTGCTGACCTCAATTCAGCAGGTGTATGCGTCTTTGTACACCGATCGCGCCATCGCCTACCGGGTTCACCATGGCTTCGATCACAATCACGTGGCGTTGTCGGTCGGCGTTCAGCACATGGTGCGCAGTGACCTTGCTTCCAGTGGCGTCATGTTCACACTGGATACCGAATCGGGTTTCACGGACCTAGTCTTCATCACCGCATCCTATGGGCTCGGAGAGGCCGTCGTACAGGGCGCAGTCAATCCCGACGAATTCTACGTATACAAGCCGGCATTGAAGGCCGGGAAACGAGCTCTGATAAAGAAAAACCTCGGCGCCAAAGCGATCAAGATAGTGTACAGCGACAACCCGGCGGAGGGTCCGAACATCGCAACGGTCGATGTCGCTCCGGCCGATTCCGCACGCTTTTGTCTGACCGATGAGGACGTGGAATTGCTAGCGGGTTATTCCCTGATTATCGAAGACCATTACGGTCGGCCGATGGACATTGAATGGGCCAAAGACGGTAAGGACGGGCAACTGTACCTGCTGCAGGCGCGGCCCGAGACGGTTCAAAGTCGCAACGGGACGACGATCCAGCGCTTCATCCTCAAAAACCGGTCGAAAGTCCTGGCCGAGGGCCGGAGCATTGGTCGGCGAATCGGCACCGGGAATGTGAGGGTCATCGACAAGATCGAGGACATGAACCGGGTCCAGCGAGGGGACGTAATAGTTGCCGACATGACCGATCCAAACTGGGAGCCGGTTATGAAACGTGCTGCCGCCATCGTCACGAATCGCGGCGGACGCACCTGTCACGCCGCGATTATCGCGCGGGAACTGGGAATTCCCGCGGTCGTGGGCTGCGGAACCGCCACCGATGAAATAGCCGATGGAATTCCGGTCACTGTCTCCTGCGCTGAAGGCGACGAAGGTTACGTCTACAAGGGCATGCTGGATTTCGAACAACAGCAGATCGAACTGGACAACCTGCCTGAGATCCCGGTAAAGATCATGATGAATATCGCTAATCCGGACCGGGCATTTGACTTCGCGAATCTACCCAACTCCGGAGTAGGGCTTGCGCGTCTGGAGTTTATTATCAACCGGACGATTGGCGTGCATCCCAAAGCACTGCTGGAATTCGACAAACTCCGTCCGGATGTTCAGCAGACCATCCGTGAACAGATGGCAGGGTATGACCAGCCGGTTGATTTTTTCGTGGACAAGTTGAGCGAGGGGATCGCCTGCATAGCCGCCGCATTCGCCCCCGCACCGGTCATCGTGCGCCTGTCGGACTTCAAGTCGAACGAATACGCCAACCTGATTGGTGGACAGCAATACGAACCCAAGGAAGAAAACCCGATGCTCGGTTTTCGCGGCGCGTCGCGATACCGGGACCCGGATTTCCAGGACTGTTTCGAACTGGAATGCCGCGCAATAAAGCGCGTGCGCGAAGACATGGGACTGTCCAACGTAGAGGTGATGATCCCGTTTGTCCGGACCCTGCATGAAGCAGAGGAGGTCACCAGCTTATTAGCTCGAATGGGACTCGCCCGGGGCGAGAACGACCTGCGTGTCATCATGATGTGCGAGCTGCCATCGAACGCGCTGCTTGCAGACCAGTTCCTTCAGTACTTTGACGGCATGTCGATCGGTTCGAACGACATGACACAGCTAACCCTGGGACTGGACAGGGATTCCGGACTGATTGCCGATCTATTCGACGAACGCGATGAGGCAGTTAAGGCCCTGTTTAAAATGGCTATCGATGCCTGCAAGCGCCAGGGAAAGTATATCGGTATCTGTGGACAGGGACCCTCGGACCATCCCGACCTGGCCAAGTGGCTGGTCGATCAGGGAATAGAGAGCATGTCATTGAATCCGGACAGCGTGGTCGAAACCTGGATGATGCTTGCCGGGAAATCGGTTTGATTTGTTGCCGGCGGTAGCCGGACTAAAAATCACCCCAGCTGGATTTTTTCTGCCAGCGCATGCGGGGAATAATCAGGCCCAGTATTATTCCAAACGTGACCACCGCAGCGCCGACGATGAACCATTCCCGGTTTGATCTGGCCAATAGTCTACGGTTCTCCGATTCAATATCGTCAATATGCCGCTCGTTATCGATCAATTGCTGTTTTAGCCGCTTATTCTGATCGTCCAGTTGAATCGCGTCGGTCGACATTTCCCGAATCTCATCGAGCTGCTCCTGCAGCCCACGCGATGACGATTCTGTTTTGCCGAGCTGAGTCTGGAGTTCTCTCCGTCCTTGTTCGAGCTCCCGGATCCGCGCTTGCAGCTCCCTTCCCCTCTCTTCACTGTTAGCCAACCGCGTCTGCACCTGCGGTAGCCGCTGCCGGGCCGTCGGGCTGGATATCAGAAATCGCGCGAGCAACCAGCCTTCCTTCCCATCCGAAGTCCGAACCCTAGTGTAGTCAGACTCTTCATCCTGCTCGAGTATCGTGACCTTGGTGCCGGTCAGCAGTACCGCGATAAAATTTTGTGGAGTGATCTTTTTTTCCGTGCGAAGCACCACGTCGAACTGATCGGATATCCACGCATCATTGCCCTGCGCCAACACCAACAGCGGCGAAATACAAAGTGCGGCCACCGCCAACAACAATTTGATGCCGTTGTTCCGCCGCGGTCCTGTAATACAAGCAAGCCTGACCATGTGCGCTAAAATAAATGACCCCATACGCTGGTACAAGACTCTAGCATAAACAGGCTTTTGATCGGCGGGCCGGGCTGTTCATCGCATCATTCTGATGCCGGCGCGCGATCTGCTTATTCACTGCGCAGCAGATGCTGGCGATAGTGCTTCAACTCGGCAATCGAATCCTTGATGTCGGCCAAGGCGAGATGCTCCGATTTCTTTGCCACTCCGGCCAACACGCCCGGGGCCCACATCCCGGCCAGAATTTTCAGCGAACTGACATCAAGATTCCGGTAATGAAAAAACGCCTCGAGCTCCGGCATTTCGCGCGCAAGAAACCGCCGATCCTGGCAAATGCTGTTACCGGCCATCGGTGAGCTGCCCTTTTCAACCAGCGCGGACAGAAAATCCAGCGTTTGCTGCTCGGCTTCCCTGGCACTGGTCGTGCTTTCTGTAACGCGCTGAGTGAGGCCTGATCGCCCGTGCTGCCGGGTATTCCATTCATCCATTGCATCAAGGCAGGCATTAGACTGATGAATTGCCAACGCTGGACCTTCGGCCACGATATCGAGGTCTTGGTCGGTCACGACAGTTGCAATCTCAATGATAGAATCGCGCTGGGAATCCAGGCCGGTCATTTCCAGATCGATCCAGACCAATCGCCCAGACTGCACTGTCATGTTTATTGCTCCAGATAAAACCGCGGTTGCGCCGAATTCTAGCAGACGCTATACGGGCGCCGCTCGAGGCTGAACGACACTCATGACCGACGGAAATCCGGATTCAGCTGGCGTGGTCGTGGCGGCATTCGGCAACCGGGGTAAGCTGGAAACGGCCGACGGGAAGACACTCCCGTACCTGCTGAAAGGACGGCGGCTGAAAGCAGTGTGCGGTGATCGGGTCCACTGGACACAGCCCCAACAGTCGCACGAGGCGCTGGTCACGGAAGTTCTCTCACGCGATAACGCGCTTCAGCGATCCGATCGAAAAGGGCGCGTGGAAACCGTCGCAGCCAATCTGACGCAACTGATCGTCGTGCTGGCCCCCACTCCTGAGCCGGACCTGTTCCTGATTGATCGATTCCTCTGCGCCGCCACGCTGATGGATTGCAATCCGCTACTGGTTTGCAATAAGGCCGACCTGGAGCGTGACGAATCGCTCCAAGCTGCCCTGGACGAATACCGCCAATTCGGTTACCGGGTCATGCTGACCTGCGCCAACCCGGATGGCGAGGTCGCGGATCTGGCCAGGTTGCTGGCGGGGCAAACCAGCATGCTCGTGGGACAGTCCGGGGTGGGCAAGTCGTCGCTGATCAACGTGCTGGTGGGTGACGGCGCGGCCGCCGTAGGTGCGTTGTCCGACGCCAGTGGGAAAGGTAAACACACCACCTCGGCAACGATCATGCATCGCCTGGCTGACGGCGCGCGCCTGATCGATTCACCGGGGGTGCGGGAGTTTGTACCGATAATCGGCACATCCAGCGAAGTGCAGCTCGGGTTTCCGGAAATCGTAGCACTCGCCGACCAGTGTCGTTTTACGAACTGCCAACACCAGCGCGAACCCGACTGCGCCGTCAAACGAGCCTGTGCGGACGGTGGCCTCAGTCCTCGCAGGTATGCAAGTTACAAACGGCTGAAAACGATCACGTCAGCCGGTTCAGCCTGAACCGCCGTCAATCGGCATCCAATGCACGTCGTGTTGAAATGGCCCGCGAAAGCGTGTTGCTGTCGACGTATTCGAGTTCACCGCCCAGCGGCACCCCATGCGCGATGCGCGTGACCGCAACCTCATGATTTTTTGCCAGCGCGGCAAGGTAGCCAGCGGTGGCTTCGCCTTCCACGGTCGCGCTGGTGGCCAGGATGATTTCCCGGATCTCTGCGCCAGCGATCTGCTCTTCGAACAGATCCAGGCCCAGTTCATCGGGACCGATGCCGTCCAGCGGCGACAAGCGCCCCATCAGTACGAAGTAACGGCCGCGATAGCTGCCCGAGTCTTCTACCGCAACCACGTCGGCCGGTGACTCAACGACGCACATCAGTGCATGGTCACGACCTGCCGTGTCGCAGATCTGGCACAGAGCACTTTCGGCCAACATCCGGCATCGCTCGCAATGTCCGATGGCTTTCAGCGCATTTTCCAACGCCGTCACCAGCGTCTCGCCGCCCCGCCGATCCCTATCCAACAGATGAAACGCCATGCGTTGAGCGGTCTTGGGGCCGACCCCGGGAAGACACCGCAGAGCCTCAATCAATTGCTGTAATGACGGGGAATACACGACAGAGTGGGATCAGCACATGCGCCTGGATTAGAACGGCAGCTTGAGTCCGCCGGGAAGGTTAAGTCCGGCCGTCATGCCTGAGTACTTGTCCTGGACCGTACTGTCGACCTTCTTCAGCGCATCGTTAAACGCGGCAACCAGGACGTCTTCCAACATGTCCCGATCTTCGCCCAACAGCGCTTCATCAATATCGATACCGCGTACCTCGTGGCGACAGGTCATTTTCAATTTGACCATGCCACCACCGGCCTCGCCCCGCACCTCAAGATCGGCGAGTGCTGCTTGTGCCTCTTGCATCTGCTCCTGCATCTGCTGGGCCTGTTTCATCAATTGGCCTAACTGGTTCTTCATTGCGGGATTCGCCTCTGCGAAAAGGCCTGCTGCCCGTGTGCGGCAGGCACGATGTGCTGCGTTACTTTTAGTTCCGTCCGCTCTCCGGCGAGACCGGCCGCACGGAGTCCGTATCTATCTCGGCGCCAAACAGATCCACCAGCTTGCGAACGTTGGGATCCGTCTCGATGGCGGTTTTCGCTTGCTGCAGATCCTGCTCGGCCTGGCGGGCATCCCGGGCCGCTACCGTTTCACCGGCGTGTTCACGCATCGTGAAACCGACGTTCAGACCCGCGCCCAGCCGAGCCCGCAAGGCATCGATCAGTCGGGATTTCAGCTGATCCGTCAGCAAATGCTGATTGCGCTCGTCGAGGCTGAGGCACAGTTCAAACGGCGTGCTGGATTCAAGCGCACAATTTTCGGCAAGTTGCCGCGCGGCGCCATCGATTGCCAGCGATTCCACTACTCCTGGCCAGTCTGAATCGTCGGGGACCTCCGGCGGCTGGCCGGGCGAACCGGCTGATTGCGGGGCATCGACCGGCACGCGTGGCGGGGGCGTTCGCGGGGCTGGCCTCGCCGATACAGCAGGCGCATCGCCGGGCCGGAATGCCAGCATGCGTAACAAGCTCATTTCGAAACCCAGCCGCGGATCCGGTGCCAGTTCCAGGTCACGGCGCCCGGTCACGGCAATCTGGTAGTACAACTGCACCAGGTCTCGATCCATCGATTCGGCGAACTGTTGCAGAGCCGACCGGTCCAGATCCTCGTCCAGGCTCTCCACGCCGGCAAACTGAGTCACGGCGATCTGCTGCAACTGCGTGGCCAGATCATCCAGCACCGCTGCGTAGTCCGGGACCATGCTGTCCAGTTCGCGAATTTCCGCGATCAAAGCCGCCGGGTCGCCCGATGACAACGCCGCTAACAGGGCCCTGATGTGGCGCGGGTCCAAGCTGCCGAGCATGTCAGCGACATCCTGATCCACCAGCGTATCCCGGCCATAGGCGAGCGCCTGATCGAGCAAACTCAGCGCGTCGCGCATGCTGCCGGACGCGCTGCGCGCCAGCCGCGCCAGCGCCGCGGGCTCGGCATCCATGCCCTCAACGGCGCAGATGTGGGCCATTCGTTCGACGATTTGCGCCGACGGCAACCGTTTGAGGTTGAACTGCAGGCAACGGGACAACACCGTCACCGGCAATTTCTGCGGGTTGGTCGTCGCAAGCAGAAACTTAACGTGCGGCGGTGGCTCCTCGAGCGTTTTCAACAACGCATTGAAGGAATGGTTCGAAAGCATATGGACTTCGTCGATAAGATAGACTTTGTATCGACCCGATGTCGGCGTGTATTGAACGTTCTCGAGTAATTCGCGGGTGTCGTCCACCTTGGTGCGCGAAGCGGCATCGACCTCGATCAGGTCGATAAATCGGCCGGCATCAATGCCGGTGCAGGCGGCACATTCGCCGCATAGTTTGGCCGACACGCCCTGTTCGCAATTCAATGCCTTGGCCAGTATCCGAGCCAGTGTGGTTTTGCCGACGCCACGCGTACCGGCGAACAGATAGGCATGGTGCACCCGTCCCGAATCGAGTGCGTTGGACAGGGCCCGGACAACGTGTTCCTGGCCGACCATTTCGTCGAAATTTTTGGGCCGCCATTTTCGCGCGAGTGCGAGATAAGTCATTGATTATTTTGCCTGGAATTCCACCGGTCTCGATGGTGCGCTGCCGGCAGCGCACGTGTCCGCGCCAGCCGCACCCCGGCGCCCGGCATCACCGCTACCGCTGCTCCCTCCCGGGCCTGACGGGGTTCACGGCTGGCCGCCGCGGGGGGACCGGCGCAGACCCATAAAGAGGGTATGCGGTGCAGACCGCCCGAGCAAGTATAATTCCCGGAACTGTCGGCCTCACTGCCGCAGGCGGCTGACCGGAGCACAGTCTGAATGAGAGTCAGAGCCAACAGCTTAATCCTGACGTGCGCGCTGGTGAACGCCTGCGCCGGTTCAACCCAAATGACGGCCACCTGGCACGATGAGGCTTACCAGCGCAGAAACTTCGATCGAATCCTGGTCGTCAGTGTCACCGATGACCAGTTTCGCCGGCGGGGTTTTGAGTCGGCCGTGGTCGACGCGCTGGCGGGCAAGCGCACCGAGGCCGTCTCCAGCATCGAGATCATGGATGCTGATACGGCGCTGTCCGACGCATCGGTGGACGCGGCGGGCGACAAGATCCAGGCCGACGCCGTTTTGATCACACGCCTGACGAATACCACGGTTACGGCCAAGCAGATCGACAGCCGGGTTGACGTCCAGGCTCAGGCTAAAGGCGGAAATATCGTCGATTTTTTCCGCTACGACTACAAAGACGTCGAGGATCCCGGTTATCTCCAGGCCAAAATATCCTTCGTGCTGTCGTCGAACCTGTACGAAACGGCCGGCGGAACGCTCGTCTACAGCATTGAAACCGTGACCAGCGATAAAAATACCGACTACAACACGGTTGTTTTCGACATCATCGAAAACACCAGCGTAAAAATTGCCCAGCGGCTGCGGCGCGACGGGCTCGCCAAATAACCACGAGCAACGCACCGCGTCGCCGGCGCCACAACCCGGCAACAGCTGCCCATTGCTCCTCCGAAATCGGTCCGGCCGGCGCCACAGCAGCTGTTGCCCCGCGGCGCGATTTAACTTAATCGGGTCGCAGCCCGGCGCAAAAACCGGCTTCGGCCCACCGATCGGCTCACCTCGATAGCCAACGCTCAAGCCGCTTGTCACCTGCGTTGTGCCGCCCATCGGGTCGTCCCGCCCGAGCCGAAACGAACTGTGATCCCCGTCAGAGTTTGCTTGGCGCTGGCGGGGTACAAAGCTCCCTGTCAGGACGTTACAGCCTGGCGCAACCAAAGCTCAGAAAGCCCGGATCACACCATGGGAACGCACAGACTCAAAGGATTCACGCTGATCGAATTGCTGGTCGCGATCTTCGTTCTCAGCATCGTGTTAACGCTGGGGGTACCGGGCTTCATCCAGTTCGTGCAGACCAACCGTATGGCGTCGGGCGTCAATGATCTGGTCGCCACGCTGCATTCGGCCCGAACCGAGGCCGTCAAACGCAAAACCCTGGCTGGAGCCAACGCCTCCGTGTCCATCTGTGCGAGCGCGGACTGGAATACCGCAGGCCCCAGCTGCGACGCGGCCGGTAATTTCCGCGATGGCTGGATCACCTTCGCCGATATCGACGGCGATATCGTCGTCGACGCCGGTGAGCAAGTGCTGGCAGTCCACGGGCCGATCGCGAACGCGCTGATGCTGAATGTTCTCGACATCAACAGCAATCCGGTGGGCCAGCAATTTTTCTCATTCGGCGCCAGCGGGTTTTTACGCGCTGCCCCTGCCGGCCAACCGGTCGGCAACCTGCAATTCTGCGATGACCGCGGCGATCACGATGCCGGCGGCGGTCTCGCCGCGGGACGTTTCGTGCTGATTTCTCCGACCGGACGGCCACAAATCTTCCGCATGCGCAACGACGTACAAAACCCCGTGCTTAACCCTATTGGCGGTTGCTGAGCGCGGCTGCGGAACGACCGATCAAGGGATCAATCATGCAACGAACACCAGGTAAAAATCGAACAGGCGGCTTCACGCTGGTGGAATCCCTGGTCGCACTGGTCGTACTCGCGGTTGGCATGCTTGGAGTCGCAGCCCTGTACATCGAGGGTCTGCGCGCCGAACGCACGTCCGTGTTTCACACAACCGCGGTCAACTTGGCCGCGGACATTGCCGACCGCATCCGTGGCAATCGCACCGCCGGTGTTGCTTACGCCGCCGGAGCGGCCAACAACAACTGCGTCAATGGCGTGGCCGACTGCGCGCCGGCTGCATTGGCAGCCGACGACGTGTTCGTCTGGCAACAAGACGTCGTGGCAGGCTTACCTGGCGGCACCGGCATCATCGCGGTCGCGGCAGGGGCACCGAACACCTACACGATCACCATCTCCTGGGCCGAAGCCGGCCAGACGGCATTGGTCAACTACATCCTCGACATACAGATCTAAGGCGCCGTGATCATGAAAACATCGTTGCAAGCGATTAATAAGAGCCGACGCACCAACAGCGCTCAGCACGGCTTCACGCTGATCGAACTGATGATCGCGATGCTGATCGGCTCGTTTCTGATTATTGGTGCGATCACGGTGTATAGCCAAAGCCGCACCAATTACCGCGTTTCGGAATCTATCGCACGGCTGCAGGAAAACGCACGCTTTGCGCTGAGTATGCTGGAGCCGGATTTCAGGTTGGTCAAGAACTGGGGTCGCCACAACGAACCGGCCCTGATCACGATTGATCCGGCTATCGTCATCACCTGCGAAACCGGCGGTAACGACGTCACCGCATGGGCGCTGAACCTGGCCGTTGGTATTGCCGCCACCGACGACAATCCGGTTGCGCCGAACCCGAATTTGCCCTGCCCGCCCGACACCGCGATACAGCCGAACACCGATGTGTTCGTGCTGCGCCATGGGACCGCACGGATCATGCCGTTTGCGGTCGGGCAGGTTCAACTGCAGAGCAATCGCGTCTCCGGCGTGCTGTTCAATGACGGGCTGATGCCCGCCGGGTACCTGGTCGCCAACTCGACGACACACAACCTCGTCATCGATACCTATTACATCGGCACCGGTTCGTCACTGGGGCCGACCATCCCGTCACTGCGCCGGCAGGTGCTGGTCAACGGCGGGCAAATACAGGACCAGGAGATCATGCCGGGCGTCGAAAACATGCAGATCCAGTTTGGCGTCGACACCGACGCTGACGGCAACGTCGAACGCTACGTCGACAGCGATCACGCGATCGTGACGCCGGGCTCAGGCGCGTTCATCCCGACGGCCGAAATGGTCTCCGTGCGCCTGTGGCTGCTGCTGCGAGCGGAACGCCCGGAGAACGGTCACAACGACCCGGGCCCGTACACACCGCTGGACGGAAATTTAGCGCAGATCACGCCGAACGATCAGTTCCGGCGCATGGTCGTGTCCAAAACCATATTTTTGCGCAACGCGAAAGGCTGAACCATGCGTACAGGTATCCAAACACTGCCCACCCAGCAACGCGGCGCCGTCCTCGTCGTCGGCCTGGTGCTGCTGCTGGTGCTGACGATCCTGGCGGTGTCGACGATCCGCACCGCCAGCCTCGAGGTCGCGATGGCAACCAACATGCGCTATGCGAACAACGCTTTCCAGCTGGCCGAGACCGCCATCGATTTCTCGGCGACCACCGGTGGTCCGTGGAACACTGCGGTTCCGTTTGTCCTGGCTCAGACTCCGGCGCCGTACGGCCTGGGCTCGTTTCAGGCCACCGCCACATTCAACGAAGAGACCCCGCCGCCGGCCGGTGGGTACAGCGTCGGTGTCGGTGGCGCCACTTTCAGCGCATTCCACTTCGACATTGTTGCCCAGGGCCAGTCCAATCGTGGCGCAACGTCAACGCATACACAGAGCTTTTATATCGTGGGTCCAGGCGGACCCTAACGGAGGAATCTTGCCATGAACAGAACAATGGACAGGCAAATCATTATTACGCTGACCCTGCTGACGCTGGCCTTAACGGGCCTGGCGCAGGCCAGCATGAAACGCATCGAAGAGTCCTACGAACTGGATCTGACCCAGGTCATGCTGCCGGCTCACACGGCGGATCAGCTCACGCTCAAAGCGTGCGAGGACTGCTACACGGTCCAGATGTCGGTCGATGCCGGAACCAGCTATCACGTCGGCATGCGATCAGCCGGCGTCACACTGCAGACACTGATTGCCGCCGCGGACGCGGTCAGCAACCGCGAGGACACACCAATCTATGTCATGTACCAACCGGAAAGCCTGGTCGTGACACGCATCATTTTAGGTTCAGCGAGCCGCTAAGCGGCCCGTTGAGGAGGATAGAACCATGAATACCCGAATCAAACGCACCGGCTGCTTTGCCACCGCACTGTGCTGGACGCTCGGCGCCGGCATACCTGCCGTGGCCGACGACACGGAACTGTTTTCTGGCCCAGCCCCGGTGGGAAACTCCGGACAGCCCAACGTGCTGTTCGTCCTCGACACGTCCGGCAGTATGGACACGGATGTCGAGACCATGGCCCCTTACGACAAGGACTACGTCTACGACGGCGATTGCGAAAAGGACTACATCTACTACACGAAGGGCAACAACATATGGAATTGCAACGCAACCGAGCCCAAGATCAAAGGTTTCCCGGCAAACAAAAATAACTGTCAGGCCTCGTGGGCCCAGATGGATGCCATAGGCATATGGCTCGGTAAGATTCTGCAATGGGACAGCGACGTCGACAGATGGCGTGAACCGAAGGATCAATTCAGCGGCAACGAGGTCGATTGCGAAGCCGATCAAGGCGTACACGGTAAGCCGGGGACTACCGACCAAGAGTGGCATGTTGAAGACGATATGTATTCCAACAGCAACGCCAACCAGACCAAATACCAGGGTAATCACACGATGTTCCACGGCAATTGGATCAACTGGTACAACGGCGGCGGCCCGACGATCTTCAAGCCCCGCCTCGACGTCGTCAACGACGTCATGGATCTAAATCTGACCCTGGTCAACAACGTCAATGTCGGGCTGATGCGCTTTAATCGAGAGGAAGGCGGACCGGTCGTCTACGCGTTGGAGGACATTGCAACGGCCCGCTTGCCGATGCAGGCCATGATCGACTCGTTTGAGGCGGGCGGCTGGACCCCGCTGGCGGAGACCATGTTCGAGGCCGTCTCTTACTACATGGGGCGCGACGTCGATTACGGCGACGGCTTCGAGATTGCCAGTGTTCCCCCATCCCGGATCGGTGGCACGGGCACGACCTATTTGGGCCCGGTGACTCAATCCTGCCAGAAAAACTTCATCGTCTACATGACCGACGGGGCGCCGACCCGCGACCTCGGCGCCGAGGCCAAGGTGAGCTCGCTGCCAGGATTCGACACGACTGTCGGGACAACCTGCGACAATTCCGGTGATCATGGCACCTGTCTGCCTGAACTGGCCGAATACGCGTTCAAGCACGATGTGAGCAGCCTGCCGGAATTTCAGCACGTCATTACCCACACGATCGGCTTCACGATCGATCTGCCGATTCTGGCGGACACCGCCAGGCGCGGTGGCGGGAGATACTACCTGGCGGATGACACCGCCGGCCTGCACGCGGCCCTGACACAGATCATCCTGGAAGTCATGGATGATGCGCAGAATTTCACCGCACCGTCGGTGCCGGTCAACGCGTTCAACCGGACCCAGAACCTCAGCGACGTGTTCGTGTCGGTATTCCAACCCAGCGCCACGGTTCACTGGCCGGGCAACGTAAAGAAGTACAAACTGGTCAACCGCGAACTGGTCGGCCAGGACGGCATCAATGCGATCAATCCGACTACCGGTTTCTTCACCGATACCGCGCACAGCTTCTGGTCGACCGTGGCGGACGGCGGTGACGCGCCGGCCGGCGGCGCCGCCGAATTCGTGCCGGCTCAGAACAGCCGTAATGTGTATACCAATATAGCCGGCGGCGATCTGAACTCTAACTCGAATGCCGTCAAGGCGACCAATGGCAGTATCACTGCCGCGATGATCGGGGCACCGTCCGCGGACCGCGACGACGTCCTCGCTTGGGTCCGCGGTCAGGACCTCTTTGACATAGACGGCGACGGCAGCACGACCGACCAGCACCATCAGGTCGGCGATCCGCTGCACGTCGCGCCCGTGTCGGTGATCTACGGTGGTACCGCCGCGGCCCCGGATATGGTCGTCTATGTATCGACCAATGACGGGATGTTGCACGCGATAGATCCGGATAATGGCCAAGAGTTATGGAGCTTTATTCCAGAACGCCAGCTCGACCGCCTCTATGACCTCTACACCGACACCTTGAGCCCACAAAGGCAATACGGCCTCGATGGCGGGATTTCGATCTATATCCACAACGACGACGGGCTTCCCGGCATCAGCGGGCCCGAACGCGTGTTGATGTTTTTCGGCATGCGCCGCGGTGGCTTCTCGGTGTTCGCACTGGACGTCACCAATCGCACCAATCCGCAACTCGAATGGATCATTGACGATACCGATACGGGTATGGGCGATCTCGCCGAGACCTGGTCCCAGCCGCTGCTTACCACGGTAGACATCAATGGCACCGAAAAACTGGTCGCCATATTCGGCGGGGGCTATCACACCAGCCAGGATTTTACCAACGCGACGGATAGCGGCGGCAATGCCGTGTTCATGGTGGACGCACTGACCGGCGGGTTGATCTGGAGCGCCGGCAATCATGCCGGCCATGATCTGAAACTGGACGACATGGACTACTCGATTCCGGCTGCCCTTAAGGTGCTCGATATCAACCTGGACGGGCTGGCCGACCGCATGTACGTCGGTGACATGGGCGGTCAGGTCTGGCGCTTCGATATATTCAACGGCGAGCCGGTATCAAAGCTGGTCGAGGGCGGCACGCTGGCCACGCTGGGGCGGCGCGCAGCCGGCTTCGGCGACACCGATAACGGCCTGGACCCGACCCACAACCGCCGGTTCTACGCTACCCCTGACGCCGTGCCAGTCGTTACGAACAGCGGTATTTATCTGACGATAAATCTGGGTTCCGGTTACCGGGCTCATCCGAACGACACGTCCAGTACGGAAAATGAGTTCTATTCGGTTCGGGACTTCAATGTCTTCAATCAGCTGCTGTCGAATGACGTGAGTTACACGACCCCGGTGCTGCGCGGTGATCTGATCGACGTCACGGCAGACGTAACCACGCCGGTTAACGCTAACGACCCGGGTTGGCGCCTGACCATGGTGGAAAGCGCCGGTGAGAAAGTTCTCGCTCCATCGAATACGTTCGAGAACACCATCTACTTCACGTCATTCTCCCCAAGCATAGTTGGGGCGAATGCCTGTGTCGGACAGGGCGGACTCAACCGACTGTACGGGGTCGATGTCCGTACCGGCGCCCCCACGCACAATTATGACACCACGGTTAACGATCCCAATCTCAACGAGGACGATCGTTTCCGGCAATTGGCCCAGGTCGGTATCGCACCGGAACCCGTGTTGCTGTTCCCGGAGGATGCGCCACAAGACCCGATCATGTGCGTCGGCGTCGAGTGCGACGATGCCGGGGTCACGAACACCGCGCAAATGACATTCTGGACCCAGGACGGCACGCAGTAACAGCGGCCGAGGAGATTAGTCAATGAGCAGTCGACAAACCGGCATGACGCTGATCGAGCTGATGGTCGTGATCATGATTCTCGGGATTATCATCACGGTGGGTATACCGTCGTACCGCAGCTATATCATACGCGCGAACCGGGTAGACGCTACCAGCGCGCTGCTGCGGCTCGCGGCCAACCAGGAACGCTTCTACATGCAGAACAACACCTATGCAAGCGGTGCGCAGCTGGCCGCCGCGTTACCGGCCGGCCTCGGCATCCCCGGTACCGATCACGGCTATTACAATCTCGGGATCGCGGCGGCCGGCGGTGGCCTGGTCGTCGGCTACACGGCCAGCGCCACGGTCGTTGTCGGCGAGAGCCAGGGTTCTGACAAGGACTGCTGGGGATACTCGCTCACCGAAACGGGCCTGCGCTCCGGCAGGAAAAAGGCTCCGCCGGTCGACAACACCACCGTCTGCTGGAAGTAAAAAAACGGGGTCAGACCGCGGTTTTTTTAAAAGCGCAGCTTTTAAGCGCAGCTTTTAATAACGAAGCAGTGCCGACCCG
>JAPUGB010000106.1 GCA_027293165.1 Gammaproteobacteria bacterium | reverse complement strand
ATCGATCCACACTAAGAGGGAGAAAGATGGTACGCGCGCAAAATTTGTACGGATTGCTGGCCTTCATGGCGTTTTCGATCACCACATACGCCCAGGACAAACCCAATATATTGGTCATCTGGGGCGATGATGTAGGCCAGTCCAATATCAGTGCCTACACCATGGGCTTGATGGGTTACCGGACCCCGAACATCGATCGCATCGCGAAAGAGGGCATGATTTTCACCGATTATTACGGTGAGCAATCCTGCACCGCCGGCCGATCATCGTACATCACGGGCCAAAGCGTATTTCGCACGGGACTGTCGAAAGTTGGATTGCCCGGCGCCGATCTCGGTATGCAGGTAGAAGACCCAACTATCGCCGGGCTGCTGAAGGCACAGGGATACGCTACCGGCCAGTTCGGCAAGAATCACCTGGGCGACAAGGACGAACATCTGCCCACCAATCACGGCTTTGACGAATTTCTCGGCAACCTCTACCACCTGAACGCCGAGGAAGAGCCGGAGAACGAAGACTATCCGGGTGACACGGTCCTTGCCGACGGCACCACTTTCCTCGAGAAGTTCGGCCCACGCGGCGTCATCAAGTCATCCGCCGACGGGCAGATCGAGGACACCGGCCCACTGACCAAGAAGCGCATGGAAACCGTGGACGACGAAACCGTCGCGGTGGCTATCGACTTTATCAAGCGTGCAAATGCATCGGGGACACCGTTTTACGTCTGGTGGAACGGCACCCGTATGCACTTTCGCACTCATGTCAAACCGGAGCTGCGTGGCATCTCCGGTCCGGATGAATACTCCGATGGCATGGTCGAGCACGACATGCACGTCGGCCAGCTGCTTGCTGTGCTGGATGAGCTCGGCATTGCCGACAACACCATCGTGCATTACTCGACCGATAACGGCCCGCACATGAACACGTGGCCGGACGCGGCATCGTCCCCCTTCTTCGGCGAAAAGAACACCAACTGGGAAGGTGGCTGGCGCGTGCCATCCATGGTGCGCTGGCCAGGGAAAATCGAAGCTGGCAGCGTGTCCAACGAGATCATGCATCACATGGACTGGCTGCCTACGTACCTTGCAGCAGCCGGCGTGCCGGATATCAAGGAGCAACTCAAAGAAGGCGGCGTTCGTGCGATCGGACGTAGGTACAAGGTACATCTCGACGGCTATAACTTCCTTCCCCATTTAACCGGTCAGGAAGAAAACGGACCGCGCCACGAGATCTTCTACTTTGCGGACACGGGCGAATTGACCGCATTGCGCTATGACGACTGGAAAATGATCTTTCTGGAGCAGGAAGAATACGCCACGCTCAGAGCGTGGATTGAGCCGTGGACCGAATTACGCGTGCCGATGATCACTAACATCCGGCGCGATCCGTATGAGCGCGCACATGTCACGTCGAATACCTATTACGACTGGATGATTGACCGCATTTACTTGATGGTTCCCGCGCAGGTTTATGTCGGTCAATTCCTCGCGACGTTCCAGGAATTTCCGCCACGCCAGAGGCCGGCAAGCTTCAGCATCGACCAGGTGATGGAGAAGATGCAGACGTCCGGTGGCTCCAAGTAATTTCGAGGTGGAACAAAGCGTGACTGGCCCCGCAAATCTTAGCTTGGTATGCCTGTTGGTCGCGATGTTAGCCGGCGGTTGCGCGACGGTCGGACCGGATTTTGAGACCCCGGAATCCGATGTTGCAGACGATTGGCTTGAGTCTGATGATCAGCGGTTCAGCAGCGACCCAGGCGACGACGCTCTGTGGTGGACAACATTCAATGACCCGGTTCTCGAGTCACTGATTCAGCAGGCCCACGAACAAAACAAGACATTGCAGATCGCCGGCGCCAGGGTTTTTGAAGCCCGTGCGATCCTCGGCATTGCCGCGGGCAATTTGTACCCGCAGGTGCAAACGCTCGGTGGTTCCGTTGGCCGGGTGGAGATCAGTAAAAATGCCGATCCGATCTCTACCCTGCCGGACTCGATCAGGCAGTCTGTCGATACAGGTTTTGGCAATTACCGGCTGGGTTTCGATGCGTCGTGGGAGCTCGATTTTTGGGGCCGGTTCAGCCGGACCGTCGAATCCGCCGACGCGAATCTTGCCGTGACCATTGCAACCTATGATGACGTGCTCGTGACGCTAACCGGCGAGGTCGCCGGCGCGTACGTATTGTTGCGCACACTCGAGGAAAGCCTGGCGGTTGCCGAGGCGAATGTAGCTATTCAGCAGCGGAGCCTCGAGATTTCCGAGGTGCGTAATCGGAACCAGTTGACCACCGAGCTGGACCCGCAAATCGCGCGCGCCTTCCTGCGCGAGACTCAGGCTTTGGTTCCGTCGCTCAAGGCATCGATTCGGAAAGTCAGGAACGCGCTGTGTCTGTTACTCGCCAAGCCGCCCGGTGCGCTCGATGCCGAGCTCGGTGCCGGCGGTGTCATTCCGGTAGCACCCGCGGAGGTGGCCGTTGGTATACCGGCGGAGTTGTTGCGGCGGCGACCCGACATTCGCCGCGCCGAGGCCCGCGCCGCGGCTCAGAGTGCGCGAATCGGCATCGCCAAAGCGGAGCTTTACCCGGCGTTCTCACTGGTGGGCAACATCGGTTATGCGGCTGAGACCGGCGGTAACCTGTTCGACTCCGACAGCCTGCGTGGCTTCGGCATCGCGGGGTTCCGCTGGAATATCTTCAACTATGGCCGGATCCGTAACCTGGTCCGGGTCGAAGACGCCCGCTTTCAGCAGCTGATTGAAAATTACCAGGACACCGTGCTTAGAGCTGCGCGGGAAGTCGAAGACGCGACGGCGAATTTCATTGCTGCACAGGAAGAGGCAGTGTTCCTGGAGGATGGTGCCAAAGCATCGCAGCGCGCAGTCGAATTGTCGATGGCCCAGTATCGCGATGGCACGGCGGACTACACCCGGGTACTGGACAGCCAGCGCTTCCTGCTGCAGCAGCAGAAGGGCCTGACAAGTGCGCGTGGCAAGATGGCCGGCAGTCTCGTTGCGCTCTATAAGGCATTGGGCGGCGGCTGGGAGCAGCGCAGTCTGGATGACCTGGTTTCGGACGAAACCAGGCAAATCATGCGTGAGCGCACCAACTGGGGCAAGTTGCTGGAGGCAGAATCCGTTGAACCGGTCCCCGCGGACGAGCGTGGCGGATGGCGGGCGCCGGATCGTTGATAAATATCGTATTGCGCCAGCCTGACAGCTGAGCCGGAGAGAGTCATATGCTGAGACAGTGTTTTGACGCTAACGTCATTTTCGCGCGAACCGCGTGTTTAATTGCGATTGCGATTGCGCTGCCGATTACCGCTTGTGCGCCGGAACCCGAAACCGCGAAGCCGCCGCGGTCTGTCAAGGCCATGCAGGTCGTGGCACCGTCGACGCTCGCATCAAGATCGTTTCCGGGTCGCGCCGAGGCAGGGCAGGAAGTGAACCTGTCATTCCGCGTGGCCGGGCCATTGATCGAACTTCCGGTAACAGTGGGCGACCGAGTCAAACAAGGTGATGTCGTCGCCCGTATCGACCCCACTGACTTCGAGTCCGACGTGGCCGGCCTGGAAGGCCAGCTGCAGGCCGCCCAGGCGGCCGCCAATCGGGCCCAGGCTGACTTTGAGCGCATCGATAGAACCTTCAGGGAGGATCCGGGCGCGACCACCGAGATGGCCTTGGATCGCGTGCGGCAGCTCCGAGATTCAACGGCCGCGACTGTCCGCGGCTTACGCGCCACGGTCGAAGGCGCACGTAATCAACTCAGCTACACCAGTCTCAGTGTGCCATTCGCCGGTGAGGTGGTTGAAACCTACGTGGAGAACTTCGAGACCGTCATTGCCAAGCAACCCATACTGCGGGTCGTCGATCCCACGCGCATCGAGTTCACCATTAGCGTGCCCGAGAACCAGATCGGGTATGCGCCCTACGTAACGAGCGTGCAGGTCAGTTTCGACGCATTGCCCGGCATCAATGTCCCCGCGGTGATCAAGGAAATCAGCAAGGAGGCAAGCCGAGCCACGCGAACCTACCCGGTCACGCTGGCCATGGAACAGCCGCAAGGCGCGGAAATTCTGCCGGGCATGGCCGGTGAGGCGCTGATGGAAGCCGACCTTCCCGAGGACTCCGCGAGGCTCGGCATACAGATACCGACCACTGCCCTGTTTGCCGAGGACGATCCTTCCAAGTCTTACGTCTGGGTCATCGATCCGGCGACCAACACGCTGGAGCGTCGCGAAGTGCAGACCGGTGACCTGTCCGAAGTCGGCATATTGATTAAGTCCGGACTCGAGGCCAATGAATGGGTCGTCGTGGCGGGCGCGACGCTGCTCAGCGCGGGCGAGGAAGTGAGGATTCTCGGCGCGTCGGGCGAGAGCGCGACGCAATGAACCTGACCAGCTTCGCGCTCGAGCGCGAGACGTTCACAAACTTCATGGTGTTCCTGGTCGTCGCCGGCGGCATATTAAGCTTTTTGACACTGGGCAAACTGGAAGACCCGGATTTCACGGTCAAGGTCGGCGTTATCGTCACCCAGTATCCGGGGGCCAGTCCGGAGGAAGTCGAACTCGAGGTCACCGACCGCATCGAGCGGGCGATCCAGGAGATGCCGCAGCTGGATACCCTGTATTCTTACTCGCGGCCGGGTCTGTCGATCATCAAGGTCGATATCAGGCCGGAATTTTCGTCGGCCCTGCTGCCGCAGGTCTGGGACGAGGTGCGCAAAAAGGTCCGCGATGTCACGGCCCAGTTCCCGCCCGGGGTGCTGAAACCGGACATCATGGATGATTTCAGTTTTGTATTCGGGTTCGTGCTGGCCGTCACCGGCGAGGGCTACAGCTATGCCGAGATCGAAGAGTACGCGAAGGGAATAAAAAAGGAACTCAGCCTGGTTAAAGGGGTTTCCCGGGTCGATATCTGGGGCGCGCAACCGAAAGTCATCTACCTCGATCTACCCGAGACACAATTGGCTGCGCTGAAAATTACCCGTGAGGAGGTCCTCGCGACGCTCGCTATGCAAAACGTGGTGGTCAGTGCCGGTGCCATCGAAGTGTCCGGTCAGCGTCTGCGTGTCGAGGTGACTGGCCAGTTCCAGAGTCCGGAAGATATCGGCGATCTGGTCATACGGCGGTCTTTCGCC
>JAPUGB010000105.1 GCA_027293165.1 Gammaproteobacteria bacterium | reverse complement strand
TTGATCAGCCGCAGCGCTTCGTTCACTCCAGGGCGGTCGGCGCGCATGACCCTGCGCCCTGCCGGACACATGGACCGTCTCGAACACACGAACACCGCGCTGAGTGACGAATGGCTAGCCAGCCTTCGCGCTCTGCCGATCATCAGTAGGGAGAGAACGGTGCGGCCGATTGCTCCTAAGCGCCGACTAACGGCTCTCCTGGAGACGTCTCCATCACCAAATCCAGATCGAACATGGCTGAACGGCAGCAGTGCGGACAACGTTGCCGTTCATAAATCATAAAGGGTTCGATTTCGATTCAACGACTCGTGCTACGAATGAATAGTGGCGTATGAGTTAAGGATGGTGAAATGCTTGTCTTACTGGACGGTGTGAAATCTCGTGTTTTGGAGAACGGAAACGGGCTTGCTGTCCAATTCCTCGAAGCAGGTCAGCATGGCGCGCCATTGGTTCTGCTACTCCACGGTTTTCCGGAACTCGCATACAGCTGGCGGCAGCTGATCGCTCCTATCGCGAACCTTGGCTATCACGTCGTTGCGCCGGACCAACGCGGATATGGCAAAACATCAGGTCATAGCGCCGGCTATGATGTCGATTTGGCTGAATTTGGTATGGTCAATCTCGCAAGTGATGTCGTCGGTCTTGTCCGCGCTTTGGGCCAATCGGATGTCGCCTTGGTCGTGGGTCATGATTTTGGGTCTCCCGTTGCAGCGTGGAGCGCGCTCATGTACCCGAAAGTCTTTCACAATGTCATACTAATGAGCGCCCCGTTTGCTGGTCCTCCCGAAGCTCAAGATGCCGAAGACGCGAGTATTCACCGCGACTTGGCTCGGCTGTCACCACCGCGCAAACACTACCAATGGTACTTTGGCGAACGGGAGGCCGAAGCCAACATGCTCGATGCTCCTGGCGGGTTTTCAGAGTTTTTGCGCGCGTATTTCCACTGCAAGAGCGCCGACTGGTCCGGCAACCGGCCCCATCCACTGGCTCGTTGGTCGGCCAGTGAGATTGCCCAGATGCCTCACTACTACGTTATGGAACTGGATGCAGGGATGGCCGAAACGGCGCTGTCAATGGCTCCCGGCAAAGAGGAGGCAGACGCCTGTCGCTGGCTGGACCGAGCCGAATTGGAGTATTATGCGACTGAGTTTCAAAGAACTGGCCTTCAGGGCGGGTTAAACTGGTATCGTCGTTCTACAAGCACCAAGGAACAGTCCGCACTTGCTGCATTCGCAGGGCAGAAAATTCAAGTACCGTTGGCCTTTGTCGGCGGAGCGCAGGATTGGGGCGTCCGGCAAGTTCCCGGCGCTTTGGAAGCAATGGAAAAACGAGCGTCGGTCGACTTTCGGGGGACGAACCTGATCGAAAACGCAGGCCATTGGGTTCAACAAGAACAACCTGAAGCCGTGTTGGAGGTGATTGGCGGTATACTAAAATCCTGATCGCGCTTTTGGTCTGCTTTGGGCTCGAAGCAGCAATTCGCCGCAGCATCCACCAATGTCGGCATCTGGCACAACCCGGGCCTACGACTATGCTGGAACTCGGATCGGATTATGCGAAGGAGGAGATCGACCCGCTGCTCATCGGGATAGGGGGGTCCCGATTGGACGCCGACTAAGCGGCCAGGAATTGCAAAGTTATGTAATGGTTTCAATATACTAGGCCGAAATCAGGATGGGGTCCGTATTGGACACCGACCCACAGAATGGGCATTTTGTGCCAGGAAAGGCTGTCGCCCATTCTTTGATTTTGCATCGCCATCAAAGTCACGATCGCAATCCAGACTCGCGTTCGAAGCCCTCTTTTGCTACTTTTTCAGCCAATTTGAGGCGGTGTTCGGGAATTGTAGGACGATATCAAACCGGTCTCCACAGGCAGGGAGCAAAAATGGCCCGGTCTCGGAGCGGAGCTTCCTACCAGTCTAGTAGACAGGAGGTCCAAAGAAGATGATGAGACTTCATCGCATCGCCATTCGCCTCGGGGCCCTTTTTCTCGCCCTGGTTATCTGCCAATTGGCGGCAACCCGTGTGCACGCGGCCACGGTCGAATCCGGCGATTTCGTGGAGGAGGTTGAACGCCTGAAGAACCTGGCCTTCGCCAGGGACTCGGGACTCTACGTGGCGCCCAGTGCCGCCCAACAGGCGGCTTTTTCGGCCCTAGCTACGACACTCCTTTCCGGCGATCTCGCCGGAGCCGACACCCAGGCAGAAGCGCTTGACTACGAGCTGGTAGAGTTCACGGACACGCTATCCGGGGCAGTGTATCACGGGCTGCGCGAAGTCAGTCAAACGCGCGGCTGGGGCTCATATTTTGTCAACTTGGCATTCCAGAGCGACGCGCTGGTTGAAACCCCTCATGTGCTGTTCGACACCAACAGCTGGGAGGTTGGTGCCTTGACATTTCGCGAGTCCGGGGCGCGTGGCTTCCTCATGACCGGTGCCCATCGTAACGCCAATGGAACGGGCACGGCAGATGTCGCCCACCTGGCAGTGTCGATCTATCAGGAGGTCCACAAGGCATGGAACGGCACCTCGGGCGAGACGACAGCGTGGCAGATCCATGGCTTCGCTTTGGAGAACCACTCCAGCTTTCCGCCGGGCAGCGATGCGGTATTATCCAACGGCGACGGCAACGTGTTCCAGGAGGTGATCGACCTCGACACCCTGCTCGAAGCACAGGGCTTTCTGAGCTACGCCTACAACGCGCTGGGTGCGAGTGATCCTGTGAACCTGTTGGTCAATGACGGCGAGCCGGGGACGACCTTCTCCTCGCTGGCCGGCACGACCAACGTCCAGGGCATCCATTCGCGTGACTTGGGCGGCGTCTTCGTCCATGTCGAGCTCGAACGAAGCATCCGCTTTGACACCCAGAATCGGGCGATCGCGGCCAGTGCGATCGCAGCCGCCATCTTTGATGTGTTCGACACCGTGCCACCCCTGCTAGTCAGGGCAGAGGCGATTGACGCTACCTCGGTCGCTGTGAGTTTTACCGAGGACCTCGACTCGCCCAGCGCAACGACGGTGCTGAACTATGGTATCGACAACGGCGTGAGCGTTTTTCTGGCAGTGTTGTACAGCGACGGTCGCAGCGTCATTCTCGACACTTCGCCGCTTTCTGACAGCGTGGTTCATACGGTCACCGTCAATGACGTCCAAGACCTCGCGGGCAATACGATCGCGCCGAACTCGCAAACACAGTTCGAATACCTGGCTCCGGTTCCAGTTCATGTCGAAGCGATCGACATGGAGATGCTGATACAAGGAAAAAGATGGCGTCGCGCGCGCGTCATGGTGACCCTGCTGGACGATGCTAACCAGTCCGTAATGGGGGCGAGCGTGTCCGGCGCTTGGAGTGGGTTAGTGAGTCAAAACGTGAGTAACATTACGGCATCCGACGGCATCGTGGTCTTTGAGTCCGATAAGGTTTCCGGCTCGTCCGGCGAGTTTGTCTTCACCGTCACCAGTATCATCGCCGAAGGTTATGACTATGACCCAAGTGCCAACGTGGAATCGAGCGATTGTATCACAGCTGGGAATCTTTCTTGTGGTGGTGACCCAGGCGGCGAACCCGGTAACGGGACCGGCACGATCCGTGGCACCGTGAAGGATCAGAACGGGACCAAGCTGGCTGGTGCGACGGTCGATGCCGAAGACTTATCGGACCGGGCGAGCCGAGGTGGCAAGTATCGTATCGATCAGGTGCCGGCCGGCGAAGCAATCGACGTGATCGCAAGCGCGAGCGGCTGTAGCGGTGCGGTCACACAAAGCGTCACGCTCGCGCCGGACCAGACTCTGACGGTCGATTTCACCGGCGTGAACGCGCTTCAGTGCAACTAACCTTAATCCGCGGAACACGCCCCCCCGAAGTATCGAAGCAATATCTTCTGATTGACATTGGAGACGATCTCAGGCTGCCCTCGGGCGGCATGAATTTCTGCCGGCCAGTTTTTACTCGGTGGATTCATTGGCGCATCTCCAAGCGGATGACGGAGTTGCACGGCCACGGTTATCACGGCATCTAACGAGCATTGAACAACCCTGAGGGCGCCAGCCAACCGGGCTAAACAACGGCAGAATCAAAAATTTTGGACGTCAAATCCTTAGTGGGGAATGAAGTGCTCCTGGTCCGGTAGGTCCAGGCTCTGATTCCAGCTGAAAGGAACAAGGCTCAGAACCGTGACGGTGGCCAGATAGGTCTCGTCGGCCAAAGGTCCAAAAAAGTTAGTGCGGAAAACCCCTTCACCGTTCGTTGTCCCGATCGCGGAACCCACGATCATCCCAGTGGAGTTTCCGAGCTCTATCATGACTTGCACATTGTTTGCGACAGCGTCCGTAGCCTCTTGAACACAATCGTAGTCGGAGTCACGGCGTATAGTGGCGGTGACGCTTTCGTCATGCATTGCTCCGCCTTTTCCGCGAGTCCGGGATTCAAAGACACTATCCCACACATAGAGAGCATTCGAGTCCCCGGTGCTTGCTCCGGTCACCTCGATGGATACCGTTGCAAGGTCGCTATCTACGGACCGATCGTTGGTTACGAATGTGAGGGTATCGGCGCCACTGAAGCCCGCATTTGGGGTATAGGTGAGGTTCGGCGCCGACCCCGACAGG
>JAPUGB010000104.1 GCA_027293165.1 Gammaproteobacteria bacterium | reverse complement strand
AAATGGCGTCAACAGCCAGCGAAACGGCGAGCGTGCATTCCTGCTGATCACGCATTACCAGCGACTGCTCGACTACATCGAGCCGGATTTCGTTCACGTACTCGTTGACGGGCGCATCGTCCGCTCGGGCGACAAAACGCTGGCACACGACCTGGAAGCGCATGGCTACGATGGGTTGCTCGCGGCGGCCGCGAATGGCTGACGGCTCCAGTGATGTACGCATGAACCCGGATTCACACACCAGCATCGAGCACGGACAGTCTTACCGCGACGCCTTCGGTCAGATGCAACCGGCGGCTTCCGGTGCACCGTGGCTGCAGGTGTTGCGCGAGCGGGCGTTGGAGGAGTTTATCGACCGGGGCTTCCCGACGACTGCGGAGGAAGACTGGCGATACACGGATCTGACTCGCGTTGCCCAGCGCTCCTTCGATTACCTCGATGGGGCGCCGCAGGAACGCCTCGAAGATTACGGCGGCATCGTCGAGAAGCAGGGATTACGGCTGCCGAACATGCACGCGTTGGTGTTCGTTAACGGCATTTATCAACCGGACTACTCACCGAGCGGCACACTGCCAAACGGAGTTTACGTCAGCAGGTTTAACAATCTGGTCGAGCAGCAGACGGAATGGCTGGAGCACGGATTGGGTGCTATTGCCGACATCGGTGATTGGCATCTTGCGGCGTTGAACACCGCTTTTCTCAACGATGGCGTCATTCTGGTGACCGACAACAACAAGCAATTGACGGAAACCTTGTACGTTCTCAATATCGCTGTCGGCCAGAAAACCACGGTCCAACCACGCTTGCTGATCAGTTTGGGTCGTGGCAGCAGTGCTACGGTCGTCGAGCACTACCTGAGCACGGGACCCAGCTTCACCAACGCGATCACGGAGATTCACTGCGGCCCGGGAGCGCAGCTGGAATACTGCAAACTGCAGCAGGAGCACGAATCCGCCTTTCACCTGGCCGCCCAGCACGTGCAACTCGACGAGGATTCGCGCTTCCACGGGGTAAACGTGGACCTTGGTGGGCAACTGAGCCGCAACGATTTGCAAGTCGAGCTACGGGGCAATGGGGCTGAAACCTCGCTGCACGGCCTGTTCATGGCTCAGGGCAACGCTCACATCGACAATCACACGCTGCTGGATCACGCGGCCCCTCACTGTATGAGCCGGGAAGATTATCGTGGTGTGCTGGCCGACAAAGCCCGTGGCATATTCAACGGCAAAGTGCTGGTACAAATCGGCGCACAAAAGACCGATGCGGAGCTGCAGAGCCGCAATCTACTGCTCAGCGCGGGTGCCGAAATCAATACGAAACCCGAGCTGGAAATCTACGCGGATGACGTTAAGTGCAGCCATGGTGCGACAACCGGCCAACTGGATAAGGACGCGATGTTCTACCTACGGGCCAAAGGTATTTCGCAACTGGAGGCCCGAGATATGCTGGTTGCCGCGTTTACACGGGTAATTATTGAACAAATCGACAGCGCCGAATTGCGTGAACCCGTCGCGGCTGCCGTGGCGCAACGTCTTGCGCATGCCGATCTGGAACCGCTGTCATGACCGTTGCGCCGAGCAAGCTGCCGGTATCCGCAGAGCATCGCGGCGATGCGTTCGACGTGGATCTGATACGGCAGGATTTCCCGGCCCTGAATCAGACAGTCCACGGATACCCACTGGCGTATCTGGACAATGCAGCTTCTGCCCAGCGCCCTGCAGCTGTGATCGACGCGATCAGTCACTACTATTCGCAAGACCACGCCAATGTGCATCGGGGAGTGCATACCCTGAGTCAGCGCGCAACGGATGCCTATGAGGCTGCACGACAGAAAGTACAGCAGTATATCAATGCCGCATCGACGTGCGAGATCGTGTTTACGAGCGGAACCACGGACTCTATCAATCTGCTGGCGTATGCGCTCGGAGCTGGAATCAAGGCCGGGGATGAGATTGTGCTGTCGCGGATGGAGCACCACTCCAACATCGTTCCGTGGCAGCTGCTGTGCGAAAGAACTGGCGCGGTACTCAAAGTGGTACCCATCACTGAACGCGGCGAACTCGAATTTGACACCTACCTGAGCCTGCTCGGACCGCGCACCCGTCTCGTTACCCTGGCGCACGTATCAAACGCGCTGGGCACGGTCAACCCGGTCGCTGACATCATCACCGCGGCCCACGAACACAATGTGCCGGTTCTGCTCGACGGCGCACAGGCAGTGCCGCATGCATCCGTGGATATGCAGGAGCTCGATTGCGATTATTACTCGTTCTCTGGACATAAGATGTTTGGTCCCACCGGGATCGGGATTTTTTACGGTAAAGAAAAGCTGTTGGAGAAACTGCCGCCGTTCAAGGGCGGCGGCGAAATGATCCTGGCCGTGAGCTTTGAGAAAACGACATATAACGAGCTGCCGTACAAGTTCGAAGCTGGAACACCGAATATTGCCGGTGCGATTGGCCTCGGTGTTGCCATCGATTACCTGCAGGACATCGGCATGGACCGCATCGCTGCTTATGAAGCGAATCTGCTCGACTACGCCACCCGGGCCATCGCGGACGTCCCAGGGGTTCGCCTGATCGGCACCGCGGCGCATAAGGCCAGTGTGATTTCGTTCACTGTCGATGGGATACACCCGCATGATCTCGGCACAGTGCTGGACCATCAGGGGGTGGCGATCCGCACCGGGCATCACTGCGCCATGCCGGTCATGGAGTTCTTCGGCGTGCCGGGAACAGCCAGGGCGTCGATGGCCTTTTACAACAATGCAGCGGACATCGACCAGCTGATTGAAGGGCTGCGCGTGGCGATAAAGATGTTTAACTGATGAGCGACAAGAAAAAACTGCAGGAGATGTACCGGCGCACCGTGCTCGAACACAGCCGTCACCCGCGCAATTTCCGCCGCCTCGATGCGCCGGATCGGACCGCAGAAGGCTTTAATCCTTTATGCGGCGACAAAATCACCGTGTATCTCGACCTGGGCCCGGAATCGATTCAGACCATCGCCTTTGAAGGAACCGGTTGTGCCATATCGCTGGCGTCGGCATCGATGATGATGGAAGCGATCGAGGGACGGCCATTGTCAGAAGCCGGGGAAATCGTCCAACGTGCCCAGGCGATGTTCCGCAGCGATGCTAAATCGCCTGCTCAGAGTGATATCGAGGGACTCCAGGCGCTTGGCGGGGTACGTGCTTACCCGTCCCGTATCAAATGCGCGACGCTGCCGTGGAAGACGCTGCAGGCCGCGCTTAATGGCACAACCGGCGCCGGCCGGATCAGCACCGAATGACACTGAGGCAGGAATCGTGATTGGACAAGACAGCGAACCGGTAGTACTTCAAAGAGACGTCAAAGGCATCGTCGTGCCGGCCGGCGCGGAGGTCGACCTGAAAAAGGACAGCCTCGTCCACCTCACTCAATCGATGGGTGGCAGCTTCACGATTTATTTTGAAGGCAATCTATTTCGGGTCGCGGGCGAGGACGCCGATGCTTTAGGCAAGGAGCCGGTTGAACCACCCAAACTGCCGCCTGAGGCAACGGACGAACAATTCGAGGCACTGGCATGGGATCAGATGCGCACCTGTTACGACCCGGAAATCCCGATCAATATTGTTGACCTGGGCCTTATCTATGAATGCACCACGACCAAGGACGCGGATGGGCAGCGCAGCGTGGTGGTCAAGATGACCTTGACCGCTCCGGGCTGTGGCATGGGAGAAATTCTGGTCGAAGATATTCGCGAAAAAGTCGCCATCATACCGACCGTGGCGGCGGTCGACGTAGAAATGGTGTTTGATCCACCCTGGAATCAGGACATGATGTCCGAAGCCGCCAAGCTCGAAGTCGGCCTGCTGTAACTGATCTGCAGCGGATGCAGAAACGCATTACCCTGCTGCGACACGCCAAGTCCAGTTGGAAAGATGCGTCAGTGGCAGACCGCGACCGGCCCCTTAACCGGCGCGGCAGCAAATCCGCACCCGACATGGGGAAACGCCTCGCCGACCTGGGCGTCCGACCATCGCTGCTGCTGACCAGCCCGGCCAAGCGTGCGCGAGAAACCGCGCGACTGATCGCTCGCGAACTCAACTACCCACTGGAATTCATCCAGAGCGAATCCGAGTTGTACCTGGCCACCCCGGAGACCATCCTGCAGGTCGTGGCCCGTCAGGACGACGGCTTCAATGATGTCATGTTGTTCGGCCATAACCCCGGCATCACGGAGCTGGCAAATCAACTTGGCGACCGCAACATCGACAATGTACCGACCTGCGGTGTGGTCGGAATTGAATTGGACGTTCAGGAATGGGCGGAAATCGTGGCAGCCGATGGCAAGACCGTGTTCTTCGATTACCCGAAAAGCCGGCCCCAATAAGCGCTAAGCATCTGCCGCATCAATCGTCATCCAGCGTCAACAGGCTGGCATTACCTCCGACCGCCGCTGTATTGATCGTGATGGTTTGTTCCGCCGTAAATCGTGGCAGATAATTCGGCCCACCCGCTTTCGGACCGGTCCCCGACAAACCCAGGCCACCGAAAGGCTGCACGCCGACCATCGCACCCACCATGTTGCGGTTTATATAAACGTTGCCTACTGCCACCTTCCCGGCAATTGCCAGGGCCCGGTTCTCGATGCGGCTGTGGATGCCCAGTGTCAGGCCATAGCCGGTCCGGTTGATCGACTCGATCACTGCATCCAGATCTTCGGAACGGTATCGCACCACGTGCAGGATCGGGCCAAACACTTCCCGCTGGAGCACTGAAATATCCGCTATTTCCACCAGCGCCGGAGCAAAATAGCTTCCCGCGGCCGCGAGTCCATCCGGCAACTTGCAACGGTGGATCAGTCGCCCGACTTTTTCAATGCGGCCCAGGTGGACGTTGAGCTCTTTCTGTGCCGCGTGGTCGATGACCGGACCGACGTCGGTACTCAAATCGGCCGGTTCGCCCAAGCAGAGTTCGTCCATGTATCCAATGAGCAGCTCCAAGGTCCGCTCAGCTATTTCTTCCTGAATAAACAGCACCCGCAGTGCCGAACAGCGCTGACCCGCGCTATTGAATGCGGACATCACCACGTCGGGCACGACCTGCTCAGGCAAGGCAGAGCTGTCGACCAACATCGCGTTTTGGCCTCCGGTCTCGGCAATCAAGGCCGCCAGTGGCGCATCGCGTGCGGCAAGGCACCGGTTGATTCGCGCGGCAGTCTCCGTGGATCCGGTGAAAGCGACCCCCGCCACGCGCGGGTCGGACACGATCGCCTCCCCTACGCTCGATCCGTCACCGGGAAGCAGGTGGAGCACATCGCCCGGTATACCAGCCTCGTGCAGCAAAGCAGTCGCGCGGCCCGCGAGCAAGCCAGTTTGTTCTGCGGGTTTTGCCAATACGGTATTTCCGGTCACCAAGGCAGCGGCGATCTGCCCTGAAAAAATTGCCAGCGGAAAATTCCACGGGCTGATGCAGGCGAACACGCCCCGACCGACATGGACCAGTTCGTTGCGTTCACCGGTCGGACCGGGCATCCGTCGCGATTGAGCCATGAACTCTTCCGCCTGGACCGCGTAGTAACGCAGAAAATCTACCGCCTCGCGGAGTTCCGACATCGCATCCGGAATGCACCGCCCCGCTTCGGAAACGCACAACGCGGTCAATTCACCGCGGTTCTGCTCGTACAGATCGGCCGCCCGCCGCAGCATGTCGGCACGTTCTGCGACTGCGCGGGCCGACCAGTTCCGGAAACCGGCCGCCGCCGACTCCAGCGCCTGGCCAACGGTCTCGATGTCGGACCAATACACCTCTCCTACCTGGCGCGAGTGATCCGCGGGATCGGTGGACGGCACGGCGGTGCCCTGCTGCTCGCGCCCGCCGACGATCGGATACACATCCCGCACTGCAGCCCGCGCCGCTACCATTTCACCGATGAGTTGAGCAATCTCGATACCGTCACTGAAATTGACACCGCTCGAATTCCGGCGCTCGGGCGCAAACAGTTCGGGCGGGACCGGAATACGCGGATGAGGAATCGAGTCCAGTTGTGCAGTAACTTCAACCGGATCCGCTATGATTTCGCCCACCGGTGATTTCTCGTCGACAATTCGATTAACGAACGACGTATTGGCACCGTTTTCGAGTAAACGCCGCACCAGGTAAGGCAGCAGGTCTTCGTGCTTACCAACCGGCGCATACACCCGACAAGGCACAGTGTGTTTGTCAATGATTTCCTGGTACAACTCCTCGCCCATGCCGTGCAGGCGCTGAAATTCGAATTCCTGGTTGTCGCCGGCCAGGTGCATGATGGTGGCGACGGTCTGTGCGTTATGGGTGGCAAATTGCGGCAGCAGCGTTCCGTTCAGGCGAAACAATTGGCGCACGCAGGCGAGATAGGCCACGTCGGTGCTCGACTTGCGGGTATAGACGGGATAGCTTGTCAGGCCACGTTCCTGGGCCCGCTTGATTTCGGTGTCCCAGTACGCGCCTTTGACCAGTCGAACCGGTATGCGCCGGCCGGTGCGCCGACTCAGTCCATCCAGCCATTCGATCGCCGCCGTGGCGCGCTTCTGATAGGCCTGCAGCGCGATACCCAAACCGTCCCAGTCATCCAGCCCAGGGCTCAGATAGACTTGCTCAAAAATCGCCAGCGTTAGCTCCAGGCGATCGGCTTCCTCCGCGTCAACGGTAACTGCGACTCGATGCTGCCGGCCAGTTACGACCAGCTGGCGAAGCGTCGGCACGATTTCGGCCAGCGCACGGTCAAACTGACTGTACTCCAGGCGTGGAAACAATGCCGACAGTTTGATCGAAATGCTTGGGGCAGCGACGCCGACCTCTTGCGCAACGCCCGGCGCGGAACCCACCGCCTTGATGGCATCACGATAAGAATCGGCATACCGCTGCGCATCGGTAGCCGTCAGTGCGGCCTCCCCGAGCATGTCGAACGAGAAACGGTAGCGACTGCTGCCTTCCTCGGTCGATCGGGCCAGCGCCTCGTCTATGGTTCGGCCCATGACGAACTGGTGTCCCATGATGCGCATGGCCTGCCGGAACGCCGAACGAACCACCGGCTCCCCAAGCTTTGCGATCAGATCGCGCACAAAGCCGGCAGGATTGCTGACAGCCGATGGATCCGGACGCACCAGGCGCCCGGTCAGCATCAGCCCCCAGGTCGAAGCGTTGACGAACGCGGAATCACTCTCGCCAATGTGGCTGGACCAGTCCCCGGCAGCCAGGCGGTCCGCAATCAGAAGATCGGCCGTTTCTGCGTCCGGTATCCGCAGCAGCGCTTCGGCCAGGCACATCAACACCACGCCTTCGGCAGAAGACAGGTCGTACTGATCCAGAAACGCGTCGAGTCCGGAACGTTCCCGGCGGTAACGGCGGACGGTTTCAACCAGCCCGGCAGCGGTGCGGGCGATCGCGCCTTGCAGTTGCGGCTCGACGGTCGCTTGCCGCGCCAGTTCGCGGACTAGCGCCTCCTCGTCACGAAGATAATCCGGGTTGATGGCCCGGCTGAGATCCGAGAAACCGGATTCAGGCGCAGAGTACATCCTCTGGTCGCAAACGTCTCATGCGGATCGCCAGTGGCCGACGGGCAGGAACATGGCGGCCGAAACCGTCACCAGGATTCGCAAAGACAGTGGTAATACAAACCGCGCGGATCGTTCCACCGCGTCAATTCAGACAACTCCTGCTCGATGAGCCGCACGAACTTCTCCAGCGGGCCGGACGAACCGCCACCCATGGTGATACCCAGCTCCGCGGCAGCATGGCGAACGAAGCCGACCAATCGCAGCACGATCCGCTCCAGCAGCTTCAGTTCCTGATCCAGGTACTGAATGCCGAAGTCACCCGTCTCCAGGCCGGCGAGGTTCGCAGCGGCGTCGATAGCATCCTGCAGCCCGCCCATCTGATCGATCAAGCCCAGTTCCAGTGCATCCGTTCCGATCCAGACGCGGCCCTGGGCGACCTCGTCGACTCTCGCTGGATCCATGTTCCGGTCGGCAGCAACCTTGTTGACAAACACCCGGTACGCGTCCTGAGTGCTGAGTTGGATCAGTTGACGCATATCCACGCCCAGTTCTCGCAGCGGATCGAACTGGCCGGTCAGACTGGTCGTGCCAATGCCGTCCACGTGTATGCCCAGCGAACCTAGTCCGCGCTGAAACGTCGGAAACATGGCGCCTACTCCAATCGATCCCGAAAGTGTCGTGGGATTGGCCCATATCTCGTCGGCCAGCATGGAAATATAGTAGCCGCCCGACGCCGCCACACTACCCATCGATACGACGAACGGTTTGCCGGCGGCTTTAAGAACCTCGAGCTCAGCGTAAATGACCTCCGAGGCAAACATGCTGCCGCCCGGGCTGTCGACTCGCAGCACAACCGCTGCAATCGAATCGTCCTCGGTCGCACGCTGGACGAGGCTGGATAAGGTCTGGCCACCAATGGTTCCGGGTGAAGCATCCCCATCCACTATCATGCCAGTCGCCATCAGGACGGCGACGTTGTCATCGTTAACTGCCGGCTTGTCCGTCGTCGGTCCTACTGCCGACAGGTACGTGCGAAAACCGATACTCGCGTACCTGCCATCGTAATCGTCGCTTTCGCCAACCTCCTCAATCATGCGTGCGCGAAATTCCTGGTGGCCCAAGAGTTCATCCACCAATCCGGCATTCAATGCAGCCTGCGCCGTATTTCCCTGCGTGGCCTCCACGAGCTCGACCGTGGAATTCGCGTAGGTATCCAGCGCGCCGGGCTGCAGCCCTCGAGCGCCTACGACATCGGCCTGGTAAGCACCCCAGAGAGCAGTTAACCATCGGCGGCTGGCAGTTTTATCCTCCTCCGACATGTCGTCACGCAAATACGGTTCGACGAACGATTTATACTCGCCGACCCGGAAGACATTGACATCAATCTCCAGTTTTTCGAGCGCCCCGCGCAGATAGGCTTTGTAGTAACCGAAGCCTTCGATCAACACGAAACCAAAGTCATGCATATAGATTTCGTCAGCCCGGGAGGCAAGATAATACTGAGCCTGGCTATAACCATCGCCCATCGCTATGACTTTCTTGCCAGCCGCCCGAACCTCATCGATCGCGCTGCCGACCGCTTGCAATTTGCTCAAACCACCGCCTTGCAGGGCGCCCAGCCGCAACACCACCACCCGGATTCGCTCGTCGTCCTGGGCCGCCCGCAGGCTGTCGACGACATCCTTAACCAGTGTCTGGTCCGCGGGACTGTCCTGCAACTCGGCGAGCGCCCGGTCGAACGGATCACCTTCGAGTTGGTCCACCAGAATTCCGGACGGATCGAGGATCAATGCCGCGGACTCGGGCACCTGTACCCGAGTTCCGAATAGGCTTGTTAGAAAAAACACGACAAACATAAATATTATCAATACCTTAATGGCTTTAACGAGCTTGCCCAAGCCCCGCCACAGGGTCCCGAAAACCGCGCTGAACCAATTACGTCCATTCATCGTTGTGTCCTTGTCTTAAGCGCTTAGCCACTCACGCCGCTGTAACTGATCCGGTAAATCACGCCGTTCTTGTCATCGCTCAACAACACCGCGCCGTCCGGAGCAATCAGCAAATCCACGGGTCGGCCGGAAACCTCGTCACCGTCGAGCCAGCCCTCTACGAATGGTTCGTAACTGACCGGCTGACCGCCCTTCAAACGCACCAAGCTGACACGATAACCAATTTTTTCGCTTCTGTTCCAGGAACCGTGTTCCGCAATTAAAACCTGGTTGTGATATTCGTCGGGAAAAGCATCGCCCGTGTAGAAACGAACGCCGAGCGGTGCGACATGTGGGCCAAGCAGTTGCACCGGAGATTCTGCGCTGTCGCACGCTCCGAGACCGGCAAGTTCGGGATCCGGGTCAGGTATCGTGCCGCCGTGACAGAATGGAAAACCAAAGTGCAGACCAGGCTCTCCTGCGCGGTTCAGTTCTCCGGGAGGAAGATCGTCACCCATCATGTCACGGCCGTTGTCGGTGAACCAGAACTCCCCCGAGTCAGGATGCCACGTAAATCCGACCGAATTTCGAACGCCCCGCGCAAATACTTCGCGCTCCGAGCCGTCCGGGTTCATCCGCAGAATCATCCCATAGTCCGGCTCGTCGCATACATTACACGGAGCACCGATCGCCACGTACAAGCGATCGTCAGGCCCGAACCCGATGTAACGCCAGCTGTGCAGTTTGGCCGGTGGCAGATCGTCCACGACGATCTCGGGTTCGCCCACATCGGGAAGGCGACGCTCGATATCGGGATACCGTGAAATCCGGCCAACCTCAGCCAGATACAGGTCCCCATCACGAACGGCTACGCCATTGGGCGTCCGCCTCCCGGTAGCAATCGTCAGTATCTCCGGCCGCTCACCAAAGACGTTGCGGATTGCGTAAACATTGCCGTTCCTTCTGGTGCCGACGAACAGCGTGCCCTGATCACTGAGTGCCATCGAGCGGGCGTTGGGCACTTCCGCGACGAGGACTTCGATGCGGAACCCTGGCGGCAATCGCAATGCAGCCGTATCAATCGTTGAACCAGCGTTGGCCGGCGACGGCAGGCATAGCACGGACAATAAACCAATGATCGATGCACGCTTCATATATATATACCTAGGGTTTCAAACCCAGCCTCTAGTGGGGGGATTATTATTCCAACAGTGCCAGCGATAACTCCGGCCAGAAGGCGATGAGCATCACCGCAACCAGCAAGATGAGCAGGAACGGCAAGGTTGCCAGATATACTCTCACAATGGATTGTTCAAAACGATAGCTGGCAATGAACAGGTTCAGGCCGACCGGCGGAGTCAGATAGCCAAGCTGCATGGTGGCAAGAAATACGATTCCCAGATGCACTGGATGCACACCGAATCCTGCCGCAACCGGCAAAATCAGCGGCACGACCAGAACCAGGGCAGAGAAAATGTCCAATATTGCGCCCAATGCCAACAGGAACACCAGCAGCAGGAACAGGAAACTCGTGGGACCGGACACCAGTTCACCGACCAGGCCGATCAGCTGTTGCGGAATTTCTGCGTCAATCATGTAATTGGTTGATGCCAGCGAGGCGCCCAGAATAAGCAGAATACCGCCAACCAGAACCATCGATTCCCGCATGATGCCCGGCACCCGTGACCAGGGAATCTCACGCCGGAACGCCACTTCGACCGCGACCACGTAAATGGCTGTGACCGCCGCAGCTTCCGAGACCGCCAGGAAGCCGGAGTAGATGCCGCCCAGCACGACCACCGGCAACGGCAATTCCCACGCGGACTCCCACAGGGCCCGTCCGACCTCAGGCCAGGAAAAGCTGCTCAGCGGCACCCGATTGCCGCGATTGACCCACAAACAATAGGCCGACAAGCTCAACATCATCAGCAATCCAGGCAAAATCCCGGCGATAAACAAAGCATCGATCGACACCTCGGCAACGACTCCGTACAGAATCAACGGTAATGATGGTGCGAACAGCAGGCCGAGGCTGCCGCCAGCCGTCACGAGCCCAAGATTGAAACGCTCGTCGTAACCAGCTTGCGCCAGTGCCGGGTACAACAGCGCCCCAAGCGCGATGATCGTGACGCCCGATGCGCCGGTAAATGCAGTAAATAGCGCGCATGTCGCGATCGCGACGATCGCGAGCCCGCCCGGCATCCATCCCAACAGGGCGTTGGTGAGGCGAACCAAACGGCCGGGCGCGTCACTTTCGCTGAGAATGTAACCGGCAAAGGTAAACAACGGGATCGCCAACAGGATTGGCATTTCGGCAATGCCGAAAATCTCGATGGCAACCGCGGATAAAGGTATGTCGCTGCGCAAATAGCCGAGCATTGCGCCGCTGGCGATGATCGTGAATAAAGGTGCGCCGAGCAGCGCCAATAGCAACAGGATCGGGGCGGCCCAAATCACGGCGAGGGTTCCGCCTGCAGGATTGCTTTAACGCGTGTCAATGACCAGACGGTATACCGGTAGCCGATCAGGCCGAATGCCACCGGCAGAACCGCTTGAAACGGCCAGGCCGGTAAATCACCCAGCAAACGGTCATTGAACTGGAATGCCTGGGCGACGAATTCGTAGGAACTCCAGCACAAAGCGAACGATACGCCAGCGGTGAACAGATCGACGATCAACGCCGACCACAGCCGGGCCGTCGGTGGCACAAACCGGGACAGTATATCGATGCTGATGTGCCGGTATTCGCGGCTGGCGGCCACCGCGCCAATCATTGCTATCCACAGCACCATCAGCCGCAGTGCCTCATCCGCCCAGGAAAAGCCGGCACCTACAAAGTTTCGCAGCAGGATCTGCAGGCCGGCGAGCAGGATCATCGCGGACAAGACCCCGACCAGTACGGAATTTTCCAGCAAGCGCCCGAGACGCTCGGCGCGCCCGAGCAGCCCTGGGCTACTGCTTGTCTCGTTCACCTGTCCGCGGCGGCTTCTGCTGTAGACGGAATTTCAGTCTGGGCGCGGAATCGGTCCAGGGCTTCAAGCAATTGTGGCAACAGCTCCGGCGTGGATCTTCCCTCGCCCCAGAATGCAATGTTTGTCGGCATCACCTGCCTGCGCCATGCAACCTCGGTTCCGGGCTCAGCCGGAATAAATTTCAAACCATTGGATTGCAGCGCGGACTTCGCCGCTTCATTATCCGTCCGGCTGTTCTGTTCGAACGTTTTGTATGTGGCGGTCATGACTTCACGGAAAATTTGCTGATCGGTTTCGTTCAACTGATCGAAGGCACGTTTGTCAATGGCCATCAGGCCGAGGCTATAGGCGATCGGCACCTCCGTTACGTAATGCACTTTGGTATACCACTGCAGTAGCAACGCGGCTACCGGTGGGGTCGCGACGATATCGACCAGACCAGTCTGCAAGCCCGTCAGAACGTCCGATATGGGTAACACAACGGGCGACAGGTTCATCGCCACCATGGCCAGAGTGCTGATCCGGTCGCCTTCCGGAACCCAGATTTTTAGCCCTCGCAGGTCATCCAATCGGGTGACGGGCTCAGAACTCATCATCAATGCAAAGCCACCACCGGCAAAGCCGAAACTAACGAACCCGGCCTGCTCCAGGCCGTCCATCAATACCGGGTCGAAACGCTCCCGGATATAGTCGACCTCTGCCTGAGAGCGGAAAATCAATGGCAGCCCATAGAGCCCGATATCCGGGTAGCGTTCGATCAGACCGCTGGCGGCGAACGCCCCTCCCTGCAGCTGACCGATCCGAATTTTGCGCAGGACCTTCCTGTCGTTGCCCATAACGCCACCGCCGTAATATTTCACGACGACGCGACCGTCCGTGCGTTCCTTGATCGCTGCCGCGCTCGAACGCATTTCACGCATCCATTGCGAACCTTCCGGAGCGATGGTGGCAATTTTCAAGACCGCCGCAACGGCCGGTGCAGGCAGCGCCGCGACTGAAGCTGCTAGCAGAAAAAAATAAACACCATTCCGCCAACCAATTAGCATATGTTCAATCCCTGGACCCAACCCGTCACTCAAAAGTAGTCATCTGCGCTCGCCAACAACTCCACTGCCTGCTCCTGTGCCAGCTGATTGAAAAACGTAAAGCCGGGCTGTTGGACATCTGTGGCAAGGACATCGTTCAACAATTGATCGTGCAGCTCGCGGTCATACAGCAAGCGCGCGTAACCTTTAGCGAATTCAACTTTAACCGAAAGGTCCCGGCCGTCGGTCAGTTCAATGGCTTCTTCGAAAAATGCCCGGCCACGCTCGGGCTGGCCGCCCAATGCCTCGGGCCTGAGCGTATTAAGGATTCCGAGATAGGTATTGACACTGCCGGCTTTCTGGGCTGCGCCGATAGACAGCAGGTGTTCTAGCGCATTTTCAAGTTTGGGCAAATACGCGAGTGCGTTCCAGTCATCGGTATGCGTTCGGACAAATGACAGGTTCCCGACACAGTAACTGAACAGGGCCTCCGAGCTGCTCGGCCCGATCTTACCGATGACAGCAACGTAATCGTCAAAGTGCAGCTCCGCCAGTACGCAGGTCCGGGAAAGCTCGGCGCAGAGAGCGCGATCTCCGTAGTCTTTTGCCCGTGCAGCGAGCGCGGCAGCGCGCGCTTCGTCAGCCACCAATGCCGAACCGTAGAGCGCGTAGAGCTGCGCAGCGGCCCCGAGTATGCCGGCGTTATCGGGTTCGGTCAGGACAAAACCGTCGAGCAGCAGCAGGTAGGCGGGCAGCGCATCGCCAACCAGTTCGGGATCGGGCTGATTCACGATCGCTTGAGACAGGTTGTCCGAAATGCCGGCTGCAGCCGTTGACGCAACGCTGCAACCGGACAACAACGCATGAGCAGCACAGCAAAGCGCCGCCAGGCCCCACGCACTCAGCGCTGGCCTTCGGACTGTTGCGAGCCGCGATATCACTAACTCCAGAACCTTGCAATTCACAGCAGGATTGCGTCCGAATCAGATTTTTTCTTTTATACGCGCCGACTTGCCGCTGCGTTTGCGCAGATAGTACAGTTTGGCCCGGCGCACATCTCCTCGTCGCTTAACTTCGATGCTGCCAATCGCCCGGCTGTAAGTCTGAAACACCCGCTCGACGCCCTCACCGTGCGAAACTTTACGCACGGTGAAAGACGAATTCAGTCCGCGATTTCGCTTGGCAATGACGACGCCTTCGTACGCCTGCAATCGCTCACGGCTGCCCTCTCTGACGCGTACCTGAACGACTATCGTATCGCCCGGCGAAAAGTCTGGAACCTCGCGTTCCATCTGTTCCGCTTCCAGTTCATCAATGATCTTGCTCATACATGCTCACCCAGTCGTTATTTGTAAAGGCTACCTAGGCGGGATTTCGCGCCAACGTGCTCAGCGGCGCCCCGTGCCTGCTTCGCTCGCCTCCGCCTTGTATTCCTGTAACAGTTTCTCCTCGTCGGCCGTCAGCGTGCGTTGCGCCAGCAGTTCCGGTCGTCGCGCCCAAGTTCGGCCAAGCGCCTGTTTCAACCGCCACCGGCTGACCTCACGGTGATTTCCATCCAACAATACTCGCGGCACTTGCATACCGTCCAGGGTTTCAGGGCGCGTGTAATGCGGACAATCGAGGAGTTTCTCGGAAAACGAATCCTGCTCCGCTGAGGCGTCGTCGCCCAGAACTCCAGGAAGCAGACGCGTCACCGCATCAATAATTGCCGCCGCCGCGATCTCGCCGCCGCTCAATACAAAGTCGCCCAGTGAAATCTCATCATCGCCGACGCTTTCTATCAGGCGCTCGTCAAAACCCTCGTAGCGACCGGCAACCAGAACCATGCCCGGCAGCTCTGCCAGTTCCCGAGCGACGGTCTGATCAAAAATACGCCCCTGCGGCCCAAGAAACACAACCGGCGAACCCTCCGGCAGGCCGCCTTTTGCGCTCTCGATCGCCGTGCGACATGGCTCCACTTTTAAGACCATGCCCGGGCCACCACCATACGGACGATCATCAACCGTTCGGTGCACGTCTGGCGCAAAATCGCGTGGATTGGTGCACCGCACTTCAATCAATCCACGATCGCCTGCCCGCCCGCATACTCCATGGCTGGACGCGGCCAGGATTAGCTCCGGGAATAAACTGACAACCGCAAACTCCATTCGCTCAGTCCGAGGCAACTAAAAGGCAGGGTCCCACGCCACTGTTATCGTGCCGGTTTCAAAATCGACCGACTGTACCGTGTCACCGACGATGAACGGGATCAAAATACGGCTATCGCCGCACACCACCAGCACATCGTTGGCCCCAGTCGCGATCATGCTGTTCACCGTGCCCAGCGTTGTGCCATCGGTTGTCACTACTTTAAGACCCTCCAAGTCGGTCCAATAATATTGTCCGTTAGCGGCTGCCGGGAGTTGCGCCCGTTCGACATATAAATCCATACCCGACAGCTCTGCCGCCGCATCACGATCGCCGACCGTTTCCAGCCGCACCACCACGCCTTTACCGTGGCGTCGGCCGTCAGCGACAGAAAGGGTTTGGACTTCCGATTGACCCTGCAAGCGCCACGGTGTGTATTTGAAGATGTTCTCCGGCGGGTCGGTAAACGATTCAACCCTGACCCAACCCTTGACGCCGAATACACCGGCGATACGACCTACGCACACATGACGAATTTCGGTACCGGCCATGCAGATCTTCTGCCCGCTTAGGCTGAAGCCTTTTCGAACTGAAGCTCGCGCGCGACTCAGGCGCTCTCCGCCGGTGATGCGGCCTCCGCCGTTTTGGGGTCGCCGCCTTGCTGCTTGCGGTAGCCTTTGACGAGCGAAACCACGCGCTCCGACGGCCTTGCCCCCTGCCCCAGCCAGTAGTCAACCCGTGCCAGATCAATTCGAAGCTTTTCCTCGGTCGGTGCGGCCACAGGATTAAAAAAGCCGAGCCGCTCAAGGTAGCGACCATCGCGGCGGTTCCGCTGGTCAGTCGCGACGATGTGGTAAAAAGGCCGCTTCTTGGCCCCTCCGCGGGACAATCGAATACTAACCATGCCTGATCCTGAACCTCCTCGCTAAAACGGCGGAAACTCGCGCCCCTGGGCCCTTGTCCGCCGCGTAATCGAGCAATTCTACTGGAAAAGCCACTAAAGTGAAGCTTCGGTTGGGGCAGCGCTGGTCGCGGCCGGCCCGACGTGCCACGCCGCACCGTCAGCTGCCGCCGCCCGCCGGACCGCCAAAGCCCTGCAGCATGCGTTGAATACCCCCTTTGGCGGCGCGTTTCATCAGTTTTTGCATCTGCGTGTGTTGCTTCAGCAGGCGGTTGACGTCTTGCACGGCCAGCCCGCTGCCGGCCGCAATTCGGCGTTTGCGCGAGCCATTGATCGATTTTGGGAAACGACGCTCGCCCGGAGTCATGGCACCAATCAGCGCAACCTGGCGCCGGAGCGCCCTGGTATCCATCTGTCGAGCCACGGCTTCGGTATCGACCTTGCCCGGCATGGGCAACTTCTCCAGCAGCGCCGATATGCCACCCATGTTCAGCATTTGCTCGAGTTGCTCGCGCAGATCGTTGAGATCGAAACCGCGGCCCTTCTTGAGCTTGCGCGCCAGGCGCTGGGCCTTGTCACGGTCGACTTTTTGCCCCGCTTCCTCGACCAGGCCCAGCACGTCACCCATGCCAAGAATCCGCGAAGCCATGCGCTCGGGGTGAAACGCTTCCAGCGCTTCGAGCGTTTCGCCACTGCCGATGAATTTGATCGGACAAGTGGTCACTTCGCTTGCTGATAGTGCAACGCCGCCGCGCGCGTCGCCGTCAACCTTGGTCAGGATCAGTCCGGTCAGCGGCAAAGCGTCGCCGAAAGACCGGGCGGCATGCACGGCATCCTGGCCCGCCATGCTATCCACGACAAACAGGGTTTCCGCCGGTGCGGTCAATCGGTGCAACGCGCCGAGTTCATCGAGCAGCTCCGCTTCCAGACGCGTGCGACCGGCTGTATCCAGAATCAACACGTCGACCAGGCCACGGCGGGCCTCGTCAATCGCCCGGCTGGCAATCGTCGCCGGCTCGCTGTCCGGCTCGATTTGCAGGCACGGTACGCCGATTTGCGCTGCCAGTTGCTGCAACTGCAGCATCGCGGCCGGGCGACGGGTGTCGAGGCTCGCCAGCATCACTTTGCTTCCGTCGCGCTTCGCCAGCAGCCGCGCCAGTTTTGCGGCCGTCGTCGTCTTGCCAGCGCCTTGGAGTCCGACCAGCATGATGACTGCCGGTGGTTGCTGGCGCAGGTCCAGCGCGGCCGACCCACCCCCGAGTATGGCGACCAGTTCATCGTGCAGGATCTTGATGAACGTCTGTCCGGGGCTGATGCTGCGGGCAACCTCCTGCCCCAACGCACGCCGTTTGACCTGCTCGACCAACCCGCGGACTACCGGTAAAGCCACGTCCGCTTCCAGTAGAGCCCGTCGCACGTCCCTGACCGCATCGCGGAGGTTGGCTTCGCTGAGCCGCCCCCGGCCCCTCAGCCGGTTCGCGATATCGGTCAGCCGCGCACTCAGATTTTTAAACACATTGGTCTCGCAGAGAGAGTCGGACATGCCGTACCGGTTTCAGCGGCGCTGCGCTTGCAGGCCGCTCGCCAGCAGCGGCGCAGCCCCCGGGGTCTGCGCCGGATTGTACCCGCAAAGCCGTCGGCGCTGGCGCCTGGCCAGCGCGGCTTTGCGCCACCGGGTTGCCGGCGTTCACGCCAGCAGCTGCTGTGATCAAGTCCCTTGACAGGCCCATGGCTCCTTGTCCACCATGGCAACGTGTCCAGCCGATCGGAGACTCACTCTCTTGAGTGACGATGTTCCCCTAGGAGCCTTACTCGGACTCCTGGCTTTCTTATTGATCTGTTCTGCTTTTTTTTCCGGCACCGAGACAGCGCTGATGCGCATGAACCGGTACCGGATAAGACATCAAGCGCGCTCGGGTGATCGCGGCGCGCGTCTGGCCGAAGCGCTGATGCAGAGACCCGACCGCATCATTGGCTTGATCCTGTTCGGCAATAACCTGGTAAATTTTTCCGCCGCTTCGGTGGTTGCGTTATTTGCGCAGCGGCTCGGTGGGCCGCCGGCGGTACTTCTCGGCTCGTTCATCTTCACCCTGGTCGTGCTGATATTCGCAGAGGTTACGCCGAAGACTCTGGCGGCCCTGCATCCCGAACGCCTGGCCCGTCCGGCGGCGTTTATCTATTACCCGTTGCTCAAGCTGACCTACCCGCTGATTTGGCTGATTAACCTGTTCTCGAACGGCATTCTGCGATGTTTCGGCGTACGCCCTGATGCCCCCGACGACGAGAGGCTGAGCATCGATGAATTGCGTGTGTTGGTCACCGAGTCCGCCACTTTGCTGCCGCAGAAGCGCCACAAGATGTTACTGGGCATTTTGGATTTGGAACAGATTACGGTTGACGACATCATGGTTCCCCACAACGAGATCGTCGGTATCGACCTCGACGATTCCTGGAACGAGATTCTGGCAACCATTCGTCAAAGCGGCTTCACCCGGTTACCGGTGTTTCGCGATAGCATCGACAACGTCGTCGGTATGCTCCACCTGAAACGCCTGGTTCAGAACGGCGCGCTGGAACAATTGCAAAAACGCCAATTGCGGCAACTGGTGGAAGATCCGTACTTTGTACCTGAGGGCACGCCGCTGCACCGGCAATTGGTGCAGTTTCAACGCCTGCGGCAACGCACAGCGCTGGTGGTGGATGAATACGGCGACATTCAGGGCTTGGTGACCCTCGAGGATATTCTCGAAGAGATTGTCGGCGAATTCACGAGTGAGCCATTAGCTGCACACGCAGACGTCCAACCCGATTCCGAATCCGACGGATACATCGTCAACGCAAGCGCGAATGTGCGCGCTCTAAATCGCACGATGAGCTGGCATTTGCCGACTGACGGTCCGAAAACGCTTAACGGACTGATCCTCGAGCAACTTGAGACGATTCCGAAAACCGGAACTGGCCTCAAGCTGAGCGACTATCCTGTCGAAATCCTGCAGACGAGTGACAACGTCGTCAAGACGGTTCGAATCAGCCCTCCCGTGGATACCCGCGAGGCAGCGGTCGGCTAGACAGTGCGGCCCCATCGGGCACGACGACGGCCCCAGTCCAATCAAATTGTGAACTGCGTCTCAGTCGGCTGGTCGGGACCATGCCAAAACCGCGCGGTTGCAGGAAAAAACGCCAATCAGGTCTCAATCCGCGCAACCCAATCCCGATAATATGTCGCCATGTCTAAACGGGGGTCCAAGAAATCGGGCGGGTCCGGGCGCGTTGGTCTAACCGCGATAATGCTGTTATTGGCGGTGGTCATCTTTGCCTCAGCCACGCGAATCAGCGTTCTCGAGAATCTGTATTACGATTTTCTGCAGCAAAACCAGTACAAGCCGGCCAGCGATCAGATTCTCCTCGTCGAAGCGGAACCTTTTGACGACCAGCAGTCACCCACCTGGTCAAGCGAACGGTTTCAGAGATTGGCCGAGCGACTCAATGCCGCCGGTGCACGCCTGGTCGTGGCCACAATTCCACTGAGCTTCCCGCAGGTTCCCAACGACCAACAGATGTCCGCACTCGCAGAGCTGGAGCGACGCGCGCGGCGCACACGCGAACAGAGATCCCTAACAAACGGCTCTGGTGAAGACATGGATTCCCTCACTCGGCAATTGCAGCTATTTCGCGATCATTACGAAAGTCGCGGCAAGATGGCTGAGAGGATCGGCGCTGCCGGCAACGTTCTCCTGGCGGCGATGGTCACCGAATTCAACACAACAGACAGCAGCCGGCCAGCCGATTGCAGCAGCCACGCGGTGAAGATTACTAACGCACAAATGAGTCGGATACAGGAGGTGCGACGAATCCGGCATCTGATCGTGCCGCCGCAGGAAATCTGTTTCGCGGGCCGCTCTATCGGCTATAGCAACTTCTGGGCGGACAATGACGGCGTCATACGCCAAACGGAACTGCTGTTGAACGCAAATGGTATCTATTACCCGTCGTTGTCATTGGCCGCGGCTTCAGCCGCCTTTGCCCCTGCCAGCGGTCCCGTCATGCTGGCAGCGGACCAGACACTGGCGGTGGGCAGCCGCACGATCCACACCCAGCCAGGCTTCACCATCCTGAATCGATACTACCCCGAAGACTCGAAACGGCGGCCTTTTGCGACGATGACCGCGGGCGAGGTTCTCGACGGTAATTTTGCCAAGGACCGCGTTAAAAATCGCATCGTTCTGCTCGGGCTATCTTCGCAATCCAGCCAGACCGGCTATGTCACACCAGTCTCCGCCAATATGTCGCCGCTGGTGCTGGTGGCAACATCTCTGTCGAATCTACTGGAAAACGATTTTCTGTTGCGGCCTGATTGGGCCCGGTTGATGCAACTGGCCCTGATGATTTGCGTCGGCGCACTCGCGCTGTTTTGGGCACCAAAAATGTCATCGGTGGGCCTGGTGCTGGCCGGAGTCATCATCGCCGTGACCCTGCTCAGCCTAGAGGCCTACCTGCTGGTTGCGATGCGCATCTGGGTCCCGCTGGTAACTACGGCGCTGTTCGGGGCCGTTGCCATTTGGTCAAACATCCTGTGGCGCGGGTTCACCGAACCAGCGCCGGCCGTTACTGCTGCACCCAGTGCGCGCCCACCAAAGACCGCCAGGATTTCCCACCGCGATCAACTAGACCTCGAGTTCTCGGTTTTACGCCAGCAAGAATCGACCGCGGAAACCAAAAGGAGGCTCTACCAGATCGCCTGCGCCCACATTGAATTACGCGAGTTCGCCAAAGCCGAAAGGATTCTGAATCACTTGCAGAGCCTGGAACCTGATTACCGTGACGTCCGCGAAAAGCTGCAAAAGCTTTCCGGCGCCCCTGCCCCGCAACCCCCAAAGGATAAGGATAAGGATAAGGATAAGGAAATGGAAACGCCTGAAATCACTCAAGCGCCGCCGGAAAAAACGGCGAGTGGGAACGTCAGAACCCTTGGCCGGTATGAAGTTTCGAACGTGCTGGGCAAGGGCGCCATGGCAACGGTCTACCTTGGCCGGGACCCAAAAATCAACCGCCAAGTTGCCCTCAAGACCATCGCGCTGGCCGAGGAATTCGACGCAGAGCAGCTGCAAGATGCCAAAGACCAGTTCCTGCGCGAAGCCGAATCTGCCGGGCGGCTCAATCACCCAAACATCATCGCCATTTACGACGTCGGTGAGGAAGGTGGCATTGCCTACCTGGCCATGGAATATTTCGACGGTGTAGCCTTGAACGACCATTCCCGTCCGGAAAATCTGCTACCCGCCAAATGGGTGCTCGAGTTAGCGGCACGCGCAGCAGACGCGCTCGACTATGCGCACAAGCAAAATGTCGTGCATCGTGATATCAAACCAGCCAACCTGATGTACAACGCCGCGACGGACACATTGAAGCTGACCGATTTTGGTATTGCACGGCTGACAGACTCGAGCCGGACCAAGACCGGTATTATTCTCGGGACCCCGTCGTATATGTCGCCCGAACAGCTGGCGGCGGAGAAGGTCACCGGACGAACCGATTTGTACTCGCTGGGAGTCACGATTTATCAGTTGTTGGTGGGCGTCGCGCCGTTCAAGGCCGACTCGATCCCACGGCTGATGGATATGATCGTCAATGACAAACACCGCCCGTTGTCCGAGATCAAACCCGAACTTCCCCCGTGCGTCGATCCGATCGTGGCCCGGTTGCTCTCCAAGGACCCGGAAGACCGGTTCCAAACCGGACGGGCCCTGGCTCTGGTCCTCCGGGACTGCTGCAAGGAATTAGGCGGTTAACGCACCAGTAACGGTTTGATGTTATGAATTTGCGGAATAAATTCAACAGCGTTGAAGTCACCGATACTGGCAGGGTTCGGGACCACAACGAAGACGCCATCGGCTCGAATATGGAGACCGGGTTGCTGGTTCTCGCGGATGGCATGGGCGGTTACAACGCGGGTGAAGTCGCCAGTGGCATCGCCGTGAAAACGCTGCTGGACCTCATTCCGCAAGCCTGTGCGAACGAGGCTCGGCATGAAACCGAGGTGGAAAGCGGCTTGATGCGCCAGACCATCGTACTCAGAGACGCGATTGCCAGAGCGAACAAGATAATTCACCAAGCGGCGCAGAGCCATGCCGATTGCCAGGGCATGGGCACCACCATCGTGGCCTGCCTGTTTTTTGACAATCGCGTATCGATCGCTCATGTCGGCGATTCCCGGCTCTACCGAGTGCGCGATAATCGCCTGGAACAGATGACGATGGATCATTCGCTCCTACAGGAGTTGGTACAGCGAGGCTTCTACTCGCAGGAAGAAGCCCAACGCTCCACCAACAAAAACTATGTGACGCGGGCTCTCGGTGTGGAGTCGGGGGTGCAGGTCGAGGTTGCCGAAGCAAGCGTGGAGCCCGGAGATCTTTACTTGCTGTGCTCGGACGGTCTGCCCGACATGGTAGATGACGAAGACATTCACTTAACTATCAGCACTTTTAGTGCTAACCTTGACACCGCTGGTAAACAGCTGGTTCAACTCAGCAATGACCAGGGCGGTAAGGATAATATTTCCATCATTCTCACTCACGTGTTGGAACCCTTCCCCGCCAAGACCGGCCTGCTCGGATTACTGAAGAAGCTTTTTCATTAGGCAACGACACCCCGTATGGCACGTTTGATACTCAGCCTAGGCGGCCAGGTCATGGCCGAATACAACATGAGCAAGGAGCGCTATACCATCGGGCGCCTGCCGGACAACGACGTGCGGATCGACAACCCGGCCGTCAGTGGGCACCACTCGCTGATAATCAATATTCTCAGTGATTCATTCCTTGAGGACCTGAACAGCACCAACGGCACCTATGTCAATGGAAAACTGATCAAGAAGCATGCGCTACAGCACAGTGATGTCATCACAGTTGGTCACCATCAGTTGCGATTCGTAGAGGGTGTTGGGGACGAGGACACCCTCAAGGACGAATTTGCGCGGACGATGATCATCGATAATTCCCAAGCCGCAGCGCATGCAGTAGCCCAGGCTGAGCAAGCCACGGGAGCCAGAACCGTGGCACAACATGCGGCGACGGGTAAACAAACCGCTGCCCCGGTCAGCGAAGTAGACACGATCAAGGGCGACGCTGCTAAAACACTCAAAGTGGATTCGGTTCCGGTGCCGAAACCGGCCCCCATTGGTAAGGTCCAGGTGCTGAATGGCACATTCGCCGGACGCGAGGTGGACCTGAGCAAAGCCCTGACGACTCTCGGGCAGCCCGGAGCTCAAGTGTTTGCAATCACTCGCCGCAACGAAGGTTTCTTTATCGTGGCGGTAGAAAACAAGAA
>JAPUGB010000103.1 GCA_027293165.1 Gammaproteobacteria bacterium | reverse complement strand
TTCCTGATGTGTGATTAGGCGATTGTAGCTTGCCGGCGATCGATATCAGGTCTGCAACCCCGATTTCCCGACCGATGGCCAGGGCTGCTGCGGAGAATGCGTCGGCTTGTTGCCGTTTGCCTGCCTCCCGCGACACCTCGCTCAGACGTTGCAGTGCCCATCCCTCGCCGGCGCGGTCTTCGAGATTGCGCCGGCGTTCGACGCAACGTTGGTACCAGGCCCCGGAACCCGTCAAGTCACCGGCCGCGCGGGCGGCGGCACCCAGCGCGGCGAGACTGTCAGCCTCGGCGCTGTCTTGACCGTATTCGCGATTGCTGGCGAGCGCCTCTTCGAGTATTTTGAGCGCCTCGCTTGTCCGGCCCTGTTTGGTCAGGACAGCACCCAGGCCGTTCAACACGACGCCTAGTTCCCGCCTGTTCTGATCGCGCCGAAGAAGTGCTGCCGCCATGCTGTACTGCTTCCCGGCTTCGTCGAGCTCTCCGCCTTGCCATGCGAGGACCGCAAGGCTGTTTCGAATGCGCGCTTCTGTCTCCGGGTCCTCAAGCTCGGTCGCAAGCGATAGCGCCCGACGGTAGAGCCAATGTGCCTCGGATCGGTCCGCCGTACGACGTAGGCTTGCCAGGCGTTCAAGTGCGTCCATTGTGCCCGGACGATCGCCTAGCCGCTCCTGCATTTCGGCCACTTCACGCCAGGTTACCTCAGCCTCGACAAGCCCCGCACGCTGCTGTGCATTTGCCAGCTGTGTCAACGCCGACGCTAGCGCCTCTTCGATGCTGATGCGCCGTAATACACTGACCGCTTCCTCGAAAATGGCCATGGCCTCGTCGGGTCTACCGCAAGTCACGAGCGCTTCGGCCAACAGTACCAGGGACTGTGCCAGTTGATCGGCGCGGTTCGCACGCCGCGCCAGTTGAACGGATTCCTGATACGCTGCCAGACTGGCCTCAAAGTCGCCCTGCTCCAGATAAATGGCCGCCAGGCCGAGAGTGCAGAACGCTTCGCGAGCGGGTATTCGTGCCTCGTGGGCGCGCCGGCCTCCTTCTTTGAAAGCTTCCATGGCGTCGTCCGTCCGCCCCATGGCGCGAAACAGGTGACCCCGGTAGTTATATGCGTATAGCGCATCGACCGGGTTGCCGGTTTCATTGGCCAGCTCCAGTGCTTCGTCACCGATCGTCATTGCACGATCCCACTCGTTCTGCCGTCGAAGAGCACGGCCAAGGTTGCAGAGATCGGCGATCAGGCGACTTTTATCGGCGTGCTCGCGCGTTTGCTCGACGGCCTGCTCAAGCCATGGCACCGCCTCATCATAATTACCCTGGCGCCAGAGTGTGTGGCCGAGGCTTCGCAGCACTTTCCCCCGCAGTTCCGAGTCCTCGAGCTGCCCCGCGATCTCAAGCGCCTGATCGAAAGGTGGCCTTGCTTCAGAAAAGCGGGCCAGAAGGGTGTACAGGTCCCCCTGGCGCACGCAAACTTCACCGCGTTCCTTCGTTGCCACATCAGTCGGCAAAAGGTCTGTCAGGTCATCGATGATGGCCTGTTGTTCGTCGCGGCGGCCCAGTTTCTCAAGATGACGCTCCAGATCGAGCAGCAATTGAATGAGTAGCGATGATCGCTCCGCAGGGTCCTTGTTACTACATTCGATCCAGCCGCGCGTCCGCATCAGCATCTCTACGGTTTCCGGCAGGCGCCACAGGCCTTCGGCACTTTTCGCCGCCGCCAGTCCGTAGTGAATCGCCTTGTCCCACTCTTCTGCCGCTGCAAAGTGGGTCGCCAACCGTGCCGCCTGTTCTTCCGGATTTTCGGCGTACAGATTCTCAATGGCCTCGCCGACCAACGCATGCCGCTCTTTTCTTTGCCGCTCCAGCAAACTCTCGTAGGCAACGTCGCGCGTTAGTGCGTGCTTGAAACGGTAGGTGGGCTCCGGCACGAGCCCGGTTCGTTGAATCAGCCCGGCAGACCGAAGTGTCTCCAACGCCCCTTCGACTCGTGAGCGTGAAGGAACGACGCGGCTCAGGAGTTCCAGGCCGAACTGCAGTCCAATAACGGCAGCAGTGCGGAGCACTTCTCTGGCCTCCGGATCGAGCCGGTCGAGCCGGCTCTTCAACACGGCCTGGACCCTGTCGGGAATCTGCAAACGGTCCATGGTACCAGTGAAACGCGCTTCGCCGCCCTCAATGACAAGCGTTCCGGATTCGAGCAAGGTCCGGCACAGTTCTTCTATGAAAAACGGGTTGCCCCCCGTTTTCTCAGCAATGCGATCAGACAATTCTGCCGGAATCTTTGCGCCGTCAAACGATGCGCGCAACATCTCGGCTGCCGGGCCGCCAGCCAGTGGCGAGAGCTCGAGATGCACGTCGCCGGTCGGCAGCGGGCTCGCGCCAGCTTGTACGGGCCTCGATGCCACGATCACCAGCAGGGGGTAAGCCGACACCATTTCCTGCAATTGAAAAAGCACTTCCTTGGAGCCTTCGTCTGCCCAATGCCAGTCTTCGAGTAGCATTACCAAGGGCTGCCCGGCTGCACCGAGCGTAAAAACAGAGATCAGCGCCTCACCTAAAGCGGTTTGCAGGTCCTCACCTTCCAAATAGGAAGGGAGCGCGTACTGTTCACTTTCGATCGACAGTACATGGAGTATGACGGGAAGATAGGCCTCGAGCTGTGGCGCCAGGTCCCGCGTTTTTGTGACGACCTCGTCGTGGGCGTTGTCGGGAAGCACTTTCGGCATGCCGAGCATGTCTTTCACGCTTTCGATGAATGGCAGCAGCGGCGTCAGACTGCCGCGTTCCCGGCAACGGCCCACTGTGGAACGAACGTTGTGATCCTTGAGTGACTTCCAGAATTCGAACAGCAAGCGACTCTTGCCGACGCCGACGTCACCGACAACGGTCACGAAACGTCCCATCCCTGACTGAGTGTCCTCCAACGCCTGCGACAGTGCGGCAAGCTCATTAGTGCGTCCGACGAACCGCGTGAGGCTTCCCGGGTCCGACGCCTCCAACCGGCTGGCGTGCCCGGACTCACCCAGTACGGCCAGCGGTGTCAAGGCCGGTTGATCGGGCAACAGCTTGACCGGGGCGCGTCCCTCGGTAGATACGAATGGCTCGACAATCCGTGCGAGATCCGGAGGAATCAGGATCTCGCCAGGGGCAGCCAACGCGGCTAGGCGTGTGGTGTCGAGGGCGACCGTGCCGCCAACACGATAACGCCGCTCACCCGATTCGGTGGCGCGAATCGCAACCTGCTCGGATCCTACGGCAAAGCGCAGCTGGACGCCCTCCGGCAGACCCGCCTCGTCCGAATCGCCGGCCTGGATTTCGAGTGCAGCCCGGACTGCACGGAGTCGGTCGTCTTCGTGTGTTGTCGGGACGCCAAAAAGAGCAATACATTTGTCTTCGGAAAACTCATTCAATACTCCGCCATAGTCTTCCACGATGGTTTGCACGCTTGTACGCAAGCCTGCCAACGTAGTTTCCACTTCGTCAGGATCCAGCGTTTCGAGCAGGGATTCGAAACCACTGATCGAGCAGGCAATAACAGTGACGCGTCGGCGTTCCCCTTCCGGTGGCAGGCTTGGTGTGGAATCGAGAGAAATCTGGCAGGACGGATCGTCCAGCAGCAGTTCCAGGTCCTTGAGGATTGCCGAGGCATCCGGGTAGCGCCGCTCGGGGTCTTTATGCGTGGCGCGCTGGACCACAGCACCGACATTGGGCGGAAGCGACGGCACCCGGCTGGTAAGGGTTTCGGGCTTGCTGTTCAGGATGGCGTTAACGACGGCCTGATCACTTCCGCCGCGGAAAGGCCGGGTGCCGCATAGCATTTCATAGAGTACGACGCCGAGCGACCAGATGTCTGTCCGTTGGTCGACCTTGTCACCCCGCGTTTGCTCCGGACTCATATAGGCAACGGTACCGACACCTACGCCCGTCTTCGTTACCCCAATTGCGCCAAACTTGGCCAGGCCGAAATCGACAATTTTCACTGTGCCATCTGCGGTCAGAATTATGTTGGCCGGCTTGATATCCCGATGGATTACTCCCTGCTCGGCAGCTTTCACGAGGCCGCGACTAATCTGTGCCGCGATGTCCAATGCCTGCGGAAGCGGAACGAGACCCTGATCGATGCGATGCCGGAGTGTATCGCCTTCGTAATACTGCATGGCGATATAAAAACGTCCATCGTCTGTGTCACCGACCTCGTGAATCGCACAGATGTTCGGGTGATCCAGTGCCGCGGCAGCTTTGGCTTCAATGAGAAAGCGTTCCTTCGCGTCCGCATCTGCGAGCAGGTGATCGGACAGGACCTTGAGCGCCACGATACGATCCAGGCGAGTGTCACGGGCTTTGTAAACCACGCCCATTCCACCAACGCCAAGCCGCTCGAGAATGTCGTAATGAAAAAGCCGCTGGCCCTCCATCTGAGTGGCGGAGAGGAACCGGCCGCTTGCCGGAGCCGCACTACCCGCGGTGCCAGCGTCGCTGGCCTGTACCTCGCCCTCTCCCTCTTCCTTCGGGTCAGGGACAATGTCAAACATCCAGGCGAGCACCATGGCGACCGGAAAACCCAGTACAACGAGAATTGCGACCATGTTGGGCACCCAGACGGGTACGCCGAGCGGCGGCAGGAAAATGGTCGCGCCCTCGGCAATGCCTGCACCGACAACCAGGTAAGCCACCATTGCACGTATGACTTTGCGTCGCCTGAGCTCATGGAAGAAGCTCCGCAGCCGGAACCGGAATTTATCTTCAGGCATAGGTCAATTGACGACTGCGCCGATGAGACTGCTATTCAGTATTCCTTCTAATTCATCGCTCATGGTGGACATCTGCCTCGGGATGGTCCGTTCGATCGATTGGTGAGGATTTTACTCCAGATGGCGGAGAGGGTGGGATTGACTCGGTGCATCCTTGCACCTCGCCCTTCGGGCGCACTTCGTGCGTCCAGATCGGCTGTCCTGCCGATCTGTCGAACAGCGTTCAAATCCCTGACCCTCTCCAAAAACAACGGGGCCCCAAAAGGACCCGTTGTTCTTGGCGGAGAGGGTGGGATTCGAACCCACGAAGGGCAACTAACCCTTGCTGGTTTTCAAGACCAGTGCATTCAACCGCTCTGCCACCTCTCCCAGGGCCTGTATTACACCGGTTGTTCGACGGCGCATTCTGCGCGCAGGC
>JAPUGB010000102.1 GCA_027293165.1 Gammaproteobacteria bacterium | reverse complement strand
GCGATTAATCCCGTGACAGCGGCGAACGGCCAGGCTGACGGTACCTTTGCTGCGTCCGGTTGCAGTGGCGATGACGTGGTCACCGCGACGGCCAGCGTCAGTGGCTCGGTATTGACCGCAACCGGCACGATCACGGTCGCCGCAGCCTCGGTCGGCTCCATCCAGTTCATCTCGGCAACGCCGGAATTGATCGGCCTGCAGGGTACCGGCGGGCTGGGTATTAGCGAGACCTCGCGGGTGATCTTCCGGGTGGTCGATTCGACTGGCGGACCGGTTGCCGGTAGCGATGTCGATTTCGCTTTGAGCACAACGGTTGGCGGCATTTCGCTGACGCCGGTCACAGCGACCAGCGGTGCCAACGGCGACGTGCAGACGGTCGTGACCTCGGGCACCGTGGCGACCTCGGTGCGCGTCAGTGCCAATGTCGTCGGGGCAGTACCAGCCATCGGAACCCAATCTAGCCTACTTAACGTTTCGACCGGGATACCGCACCAGGCCGCTTTCTCCCTGTCTGTGGAGACTTGCAATATTGAAGCCTTTATTATCGACGGGGTCGTCGATCCGGTTACCGTGATTCTGTCCGACCGGTTCCAGAACCCGGTACCCGACGGGACAGCGGTCGCCTTCAATGCGGAAGGTGGCAGCATCGTATCCCAGTGCACCACCATCGGTGGTACCTGCACGGTTGACTGGGTCAGCGCTAACCCGCGGCCGTTGGGCCCGGCGGGCCCACCAGGTCCGGTGGTCCAGACCGGCAGGGTCACGGTGCTCGCGACTGCGATTGGAGAGGAAAGCTTTGGCGACCTGAACTCCAACGGGAAGTTCGATACGGGGGAACCATTTGACGATTTGGAAGAGCCTTTCCGCGATGACAACGAGAGCTTTATTTACGAGGAGGGTATGGACGGATTCTTCCTGGATTTCTTTACTAATGGTGCTCACGATCCTGCAGACGGTGACTATAGTGGGCTGGAGTGCAACGCTGGGGCCGTCTGTGCCGCGTCGTCGACGTTGGGAATCGGCGGTGAGGTAGTCATCGTGATGGCTACCAGCGCCCTGCTATTGCCTCCGAGCGTTCCCCCCCCGCTGGTTGGAACCGGTTCGGTGACGTTCTTGGTCACGGACCTCAATGGCAATGCCCCACCTGCGGGAACCGTGATCAAGGTAGATACCATCACCAACGGGACGGTCGTCGGTCCCAATAGTTGGACGGTACCGGATATATGTGCACCGGGGCCCTACGCGGCTACATTCAGCATCGAGGGTGACCCGGCTGTCCCGCCTACCGGCACCTTGTTTGTCGAGGCAACTGTGCCAAGTGGCTTAACCACCCGGACAAGTTATGCTGTTAACGATTGATAGCACGCAATTGACTTCATAACGCCCCTGCTTTATCCGTCAACTTCGACCCCCTGCGAGCGTAATTGCTTGCCGGGGGTCTTGTCTTTTGTCACGAAAAAACCGCCATTTTGTGCAGCCGGGCCACCAAGCTCGAACAGACTGCCCGGCAGCGCCGGGCGGTTTTGTTTTGCGCGCCCTCCCTGGCGCGGCGCCTGTCCATCGTTGCTGGCTGCCGTGGTTCGCGCGTTGGCCGCGTTCGGGGCATACTCCGCAAGCCATGTCTGCTCGCGCCAGCATCTTCCTCGTCGGCCCGATGGGTTCCGGAAAGTCTGCCGTGGGTCGCCGGCTGGCCCAGGGCCTGGGGCTCGGTTTCTGCGACAGTGATGACGAGATCGAGTCGCGCACCGGTGTGGACATTCCGTTCATCTTTGAAAAAGAAGGTGAAGCCGGGTTCCGGCGGCGGGAGCAGCAGGTGATCGAAGAACTGACCGCGCGCGATGCAATCGTGCTCGCCACCGGCGGTGGTGCGGTTGCCGATGCAGACAGTCGTGCGCGGCTGGCGTCGCGTGGGACCGTGATATATCTGTACGCGTCGGTGGACCAGCAGCTCGCGCGGACCCGCAAGGGGCGCGAACGCCCGCTGCTGAGCTCGGGTGATCCGCGAGAGACGCTCGAGGCATTGATGACCGCTCGCGATCCGCTGTATCGGAAAATCGCCGACATCATCGTTGAGACCGACAGCCGCGAAGTCCGCGCCGTCGCTAAAGAGATCGAAGAAAAACTCGCCCGATTGGATGGCGGTGGATCATGATCACACTGACCGTTGAGCTCGGGGCACGTAGCTACCCGATAGTCATCGGCAGCGGCTTGCTCGGAAGCAGCGGGCTGCTCGACCCGTATGTGGTCGGACGCGATGTGCTCATCGTCACCAACGAGCTCGTTGCACCGCTGTACCTGGATCCGCTGCAGCAACTGCTTGGGGATTGCCGGGTCAATACCGTTACATTGCCGGATGGTGAATCGACCAAGACCCTGGAAACCGTCAATCAGGTGTTCGATGCGTTGGTGGCGCACGGCTACGGACGTGACTGCATTCTGCTGACCTTGGGTGGCGGCGTGGTCGGTGACATCGGTGGCTTCGCCGCCGCGAGTTACCAGCGTGGTGTCGATTTTATACAGGTGCCGACGACGCTTTTGGCGCAGGTCGACTCTGCCGTCGGCGGCAAAACGGGAGTGAACCATCCGGGCGGTAAAAACCTGATCGGGGCATTCCACCAGCCACGCTGTGTCCTTTCTGATACCGACTCGCTGAAGACTTTGGCCGACCGGGAGTTGAGCGCCGGGTTGGCAGAAGTCGTCAAGTACGGTCTGATTGCCGATGCTGAATTGATCAGTTGGTTGGAGAGCGAAGCCGACGCGGTGCTGCAGCGCGATCCTGATCATCTGCATCACGTTGTGCGTCGCTGCTGCGAGATCAAGGCCGCGATTGTCGCCGCGGATGAACGTGAGCAGGGCCAGCGGGCGTTACTGAACCTGGGCCACACCTTCGGGCATGCGATAGAGCGTTGCGCCGGCTACGGCGAGTGGCTGCATGGCGAGGCCGTCGCCGCGGGCATCATGATGGCTACGACATTCTCGGAGCGCCTGGGCCGTATCGAAGCAGCGGATACCAAACGGGTCAGAGACCTGCTTGCGAAATTGCGGCTGCCCGTCGATCCGCCCCAGGTCGATCCCCGCGAGTTTCTTGCGGCCATGTCGCTGGACAAAAAGGTCGTTGCCGGCGAAATCCGCCTGGTGTTGCTGGACGCGCTGGGGTCGGCCAGTGTTACTGCCGACTATCCGTCGCACGAGCTGGTCGATCTGCTAAGTGCCCAGTTCATTCGCTGAGTCGGGCCGGCGTCGTGTCCGTTAAAACCAGCCCTCGTGATGCCGGTCTCGCGCCGTATGCGGCGGCGGAAAACCGCAGCGGTGGCCGGCGTTACCCGGAGCCGCAGCACAGCTACCGTGGCGAATATCAGCGCGACCGGGACCGCATTATTCACTCGACCGCTTTTCGCAGGCTGGTCTACAAGACCCAGGTTTTTGTCAACCACGAGGGGGATCTCTATCGCACGCGGTTGACGCATTCCCTGGAGGTAGCGCAAATCGCGCGGACGGTTGCACGTTCACTCGATCTCAACGAGCAACTGGTTGAAGCTATTTGCCTGGCGCATGACCTTGGGCATACACCATTCGGCCATGCGGGACAGGACGCATTGAACCGCTGCATGGAGGCTTTCGGCGGATTCGAGCACAATCTGCAGTCGTTGCGAGTCGTTGACGAATTGGAGGAAAAGTACGCATCGTTTCCCGGCTTGAACCTGACGTACGAGACTCGGGAGGGAATTTTAAAGCACTGCTCGAAGAAGAATGCGCAGACGCTCGGTGAACTTGGACTGCGGTTCATTGACCGCAAGCACCCCGGGCTGGAGGCGCAGCTAGCGAACCTGGCAGATGAGATTGCATACAACCATCACGACGTTGACGATGGTTTGCGGGCCGGACTGCTGACGGTCGATGAACTCGCAGGGTTGGAGTTGTTTCGCGAGCAGTACGAGCGGGTAAAGGTCACTTACCCCGACATAACGCGCCGTGCATTGATTCATGAAACAGTGCGGGGAATGATCAATGCCATTGTGACGGACCTGCTCGATACGACTCGACAGCGGCTTGCCCAGGCCCAGCCGGAAAACATCGATGCGGTGCGCGAGCACGCCGATCCATTGGTTGGTTTCAGCGAGCAGACCAGCATCGAGCATCAGCAGCTGAAGCGGTTTCTGCAGCGTGGTCTTTACCGGCACGAGAAAGTGCGGCAAATGCATCGCCAGTCCGAAGCCATCGTCACGGCGCTGTTTGAGGTCTACATGAGCGATCTAACCGCGATGCCCGCTGAGCATATGAACAAAGCGCAACGTTGGGAGGCAGACAACGGTGCCGATGGTCGCGCGCGTGGCGTAGCCGACTACATCGCTGGCATGACCGACCGCTATGCCATTTCGGCCCACCAGCGATTGGTCAACCCCGCCGACCCGCCGTGAAACCTAAGCTTGCTCAGCCGGTCGGATGCTAGAATGCCGCCGGCCAGGCAATACCCGTATAGACCGTGGCAGCTGAATCCATTTCACCATCTGAACGTCTGATTTTCGCGCTGGACCTTCCGGAGTCAGGTAGCGCGCGGAAAATGGTGGAACAGTTGGGTGATGCCGTGCATTTCTATAAGCTCGGCCTCGAACTGGCCATGTCCGGCGGTTACTTTGAGTTGGTCGACTGGCTCGCGGGTCAGGGCAAGCGGGTTTTCGTTGATCTAAAATTTTTCGACGTGCCGGCAACTGTCGCTGCGGCAGTTCGCAACCTTAACAATCGTGGTGTGGCTTTCACGACGGTGCACGGCAATCAAAGCATCATGGAAGCGGCCGTCGCGGCGAAAGCGGACGTGAAAGTTCTTGCCGTGACCGCGCTGACCAGCCTGGATCGCGGCGACCTGGATGACCTCGGCTTTGATTGCGACGTGCGTGACCTAGTTCTGTCGCGCGCCCGCCGCGCGCTGGAGGCTGGTTGTGATGGGGTTATTGCATCGGGCCTGGAGCTGCCCGCACTGCGCCAGGCCGTAGACGATCAATTGCTGGTCATTACACCCGGCATCCGCCCGGTCGATAACCGGGCCGAAGATGATCAGAAGCGCGTGGTCACGGTTGAACAGGCCTTCGCGGATGGTGCGGACTATATTGTCATCGGTCGTCCGATCCGCAACGCTCCCGATCCCCGAAAAATGGCGCAATCAATTCAGGCAACCATTGCCCAAGCTTTCGCCGACTGAATCGTCGTTGGCTCAGTACTTTTTGCCGTCGGTCGCAAAACCGGTTGAGGCCGGCTCCAAAACGTCCGTAACCAGCACGGCCCATGCGTTTTCCAGCAGAAGCGGTTGACCCTTCTTGTTGGGATGAAGGTTGTCGGCCTGCATCATATTGGGGTCAAGAGCAACGCCTGCAAGAAAAAAATCTATCAGGGCAGTTTCGTATTCTGCTGCCAGATCCTTGTACAGGTCGGCGAAATCCTGGGCATAGTCGGCACCGTAGTTGGGCGGCATCTGCATGCCTGCTAGCACAACCTCGGCGCCGTTTTCCTGAGCCGCTTGGATCATCGCCGCAAGGTTGTCTTTCACGACATGTATCGGCGTTCCGCGCAGGCCATCGTTACCGCCAAGTTCGATCAGCACTATATCGGGTTGATGCAATTCGAGCGCCCGGGGCAGACGTGTTACACCGCCGGTCGTCGTATCCCCGCTGATGCTGGCATTGACCACCCGATAACCGTACTCTTGCTCCGTGAGTCGATTTTGCAATAGCGATACCCAGCCGTCTTCGAGGTCGATCCCATAGCCAGCGCTAAGGCTATCGCCAATAACCAGCAAAGTTCTGGCAACGCCACCCGCGGACGCCAACTGCCATGCGACGGTTAGAATCAGGAACAAAAATATTTTGGATGATCGAGAACCCATAGTTAAAGACTGTGTTTTGCGCGCAGCAGGCTTAAGCAAGCAGGTTAGCAGCCCTGAGGGACCATTGACCATACTCGACAGCGTTGACCTGGAGGTCAAACGTGGTGAGGCCGTGGCCATTGTGGGCCCATCGGGTGCCGGCAAAACTACCCTGCTGGCCCTGCTTGCCGGTTTGGATCATGCGACGTCCGGCGGCGTCTGGCTGTGTGGCGAGGACTTGGCCGGTCTGGATGAGGACGGCCGCGCAGTGCTGCGAGGACGTCATGTCGGCTTTGTGTTTCAGTCTTTCCACTTGGTGCCGTCGCTCACTGCCCGGGAAAACGTCATGCTGCCGCTGGAGCTTAGCGGCACAGGTCGTGCCAGCGGCCGGGCCAGGGAAGCGCTGGACAGCGTAGGGCTGGCAGAACGCTATTCGCATTACCCTCGACAGTTATCGGGCGGAGAAAAGCAGCGGGTTGCGATTGCCCGCGCATTCGTCACGAATCCAACCGTGTTGTTTGCGGATGAGCCGACCGGCAATCTCGATACCGGCAGTGGCGAACGGGTTGGAACACTGCTATTCAACATGAACAAAAAATTTGAAACCACGCTGGTTCTGGTGACGCACGATAAGGAACTGGCGAGTCGTTGCGACCGCATCATCGAAATCGATTCTGGACGGCTAGTCGGATGACCTATCAGCAGTTTGCATTGCGCAGCCTGTTTCGCGATCTGAAGGCGGGCGAACTGACGGTCCTGGTGTTGGCGATGGTCGTCGCAGTCGCTTCGATGACCGCCGTTGCTTTCTTCACCGACCGTGTCGGGCGGGCCGTCAAAGCTCAGGCTTCCGCTACTCTGGCTGCAGATCTCGTGATTAGCTCGCCAAATCCGATCGACCCGACCTATCTGGACGAAGCCCAGATGCTTGGGCTGAATTCTGCAGAGGTGCTCGGATTTCCCTCCGTCGTTAGAACGGGTCCGGACAACAGTCTGGCCATTATCAGCGCCGTATCGAGCGGTTATCCGTTAAGGGGCCGGCTGCTGGTTTCCGACGAAATGTTCGGAGCGACGCGAGAGACGCGCGACGTTCCCGCAGCAGGAACCGCGTGGGCGGAACCGAGTTTGCTCGCGCGGTTGGGGCTGAACGTCGGAGCCACAGTCAAGGTCGGCGTGCTGAGTCTCAACATAACGCGCGTACTTGAATATCGCCCGGATCAGAACGTCGGCGGTTTTCTGAATCTGCAGCCTGCTTTGCTCGTAAACCTATCCGACGTGCCGGCAATGGAGGTCGTGCAAGCTGGCAGCCGGGTAAGCTATCGGCAGTTATTTGCGGGCGATGAGGCCAGACTCAAGGAATTCCGTGCGCAGGTAACGCCCAGGCTTGGCGGCGGT
>JAPUGB010000101.1 GCA_027293165.1 Gammaproteobacteria bacterium | reverse complement strand
CATGGCGATCAGATAATCGCGATAATTGATTGACGCCGCGTGTACTTTGACCAGTACCTCACCCGGACCGGGCTCCGGTTGTTCCACCTCGGCCAAAACGAGATTCTCTATACCTGGTTGTTGCAGCTGGACCTGGCGCATTGTTGTTGTTCTCCTGAAAGCAGGGCCTGGGCCCCTTGGGTTTAATTATTCGATGATCGATAAATCGTGGCCCACAAGCGATGCGCTTACTGGCCGTGATACTCGTACAGCGTCCAACGGTATTGAGTATTGACGCACCAAACGTCGCGCACCTTGGTGAACTGCGGGAATTCCTTGAACACTGCTCGGGCCATTGCGACCGGTAACAAGTACGGGATCAGTATCTGGCTCGGGTTTTCGCGCGTTGACGCGACGATATGCTGCAGTACTTCACGCAGGACGTCCTGGCCAAACGGATGGTACATGTGCAGCACCAAATCCGAATCCGGCAATAGAAAACTTCGTGCATCACCGCAAAACAGTTCGATGTCTGCGCATTTGCGATTGTTGCCACGATATTGATCCACGTTCTTGCCGGCGATGGCATGCAATTCCTGGGCGATTTCAACGCCGACAATTTTCTTGAACGGGAACTCGGCTGCCACCAGCAGGGTTCGGCCCTTTCCAGAACCGTAATCGACAAACACAAAGTCGCTGTAGTCGATATCCAGGGCCCGCAGCATGTACCGCGTCACCCGTGCCGGCGCTCCCAGAAACAGGTTTGCTTGTCGTTCGGTTGCCGCATCGTCGATGCCGAGATCGCCGGCAGACACCAGACCGCCGGTATCGGTCGCATGCTTGCGATCGAATGACCGGTCAGCCACCGGTTTGTACGACAATGCGTAAATCAGCAGATAGCGCAGGGTCATCCAGAACCCGAGCATGCTGATTGACTGCCGGAGCACCGACCGCATGTCCCGCCAAGGCGAAGTATCGGCTGCGGGACTGGGTTGCTGGTCGTCGCTGTTCGTCATTGGGCCGTGCGTATTTGTTGAATGGCAGATTCCGCTGATTCGTTTTGGGTTGGTGTGGCGACCGTTAGTTTCCGTATCGCTGGTGCCCGGGGTGGGACTCGAACCCACACGACCTTTCGGTCAACGGATTTTAAGTCCGTAGCGTCTACCAGTTCCGCCACCCGGGCCGCACCGGTTTGATCCTGGAGGCTAGGGACGGAATCGAACCGACGTCCACGGCTTTGCAGGCCGTTGCATAACCACTCTGCCACCTAGCCGTATCCGAGGATTTGCAGGCGCGACTGTAGCACAGGCCCAATGTGCAGCAGAAGCAGCAACCGTTCTGGCGCGGTGGCGCTTTCAGACAGCGATCGCGCTCTCGCAGCCGACGCATGGCCAGTACGATTGGACGGCGGAGTCAAAGTTGGGGGGCAGTGGGATCCTGCAGCGATTCGGCTTGAAGGGTTTGGGCGGAACTGTCCGCGTCGATCCAAGTATCGACCTCGATGGCATCGATGGGCATGCCGTTGTCCCGGTCGATGATCATTACGAAATCACCTTTGTTGCTGAACAGCGGCAGAAAACCGAGCTGATTGTCGCGCTTGTCAATTTTTTGCAGAAGGCGTTCAAGCTGTTTGCCGGCCACGGAGCGATTCGCGCGCAGCGATTCGATCGATCCAGCCCTGGCTAGCACCTGCTCGGTCTGTTCCGCATACGGGCTCCAGTACTCCGGGCGCCGTTCGAGATCGGGCTGGTTTTCGAATATGACGCTGTTCAAAAATCGCTGGTACTCGTCTATATCTCCAGGCAATGTTGCGACCACCGTGATTGGCCCCGCGAATGGCTTGTCGGTCAGTTGGTCGTTATTGATCCCGGAAAAATCGACGTCTTTCCGGGCCAGCACCACGAATCGATCAACTGCAAATACAGTGAAATAGGGGCGCTCGCTAAATAAGGCCACGGTGCCGTAAACCAGTGCGACCAGCTGAAGCATTGCAATCGCGGCCAAATCGAACCGCAGGCCCGGTTTGTTGGGTTTATATACGAGCAGCGTAAGCGCCGGGCCTATGACCAGATCAACGCCAATCAACACGCGCAGTACCGACCCGGCACCTTTAACCTGGAAGTAAAAGTCCGGATACCAGACGAAAAATACGAATGCCACGACCGCACCGACGACCGTCAGACTGATGCCGAGATGGATCAGGAAGGCGCGCAATTTGGGCATGAGCATTTCGGGTCCGGCGTATTTTGACGATACAGACCACGAAAAATAAGAAAAAAAGCTCTGCCGACATGTGAAGCATGTCTCAACATTGAGAATTGGAGTCGGAATCCTTGCGCTGACGCGGCACAGGCCGGCAAAGGGTGGTTAATTCTGGAGCGGGCGAACGGGTTCGAACCGTCGACCTCAACCTTGGCAAGGTTGCGCTCTACCAACTGAGCTACGCCCGCTTACGGCAGCGCTATATGGTAAGCCTCGCCGGGTGGGTGTCAAGAAACCAGCTATTCGCTGTTCAGGCTTGGCCAGGCCGCCCGAATGTATTCGATCATTGACCACAGCGTCAGTGCCGCAGCGGCCGTCAACAACACCAAGCCGAAGGTGTACACGTCCATTCCCCATATCGGCCGAAGATACAGCATTGCGCCGAGGCCAACCATTTGCAGGATCGTTTTTATCTTGCCGAACGGGGACACGGCAACCTGGCTGCGAGCACCGATTTCGGCCATCCATTCGCGTAACGCGGAAATGGCGATTTCCCGGCCAATGATGATTGCCGCAGCCAGCGCGATGTACCACTGCGGGTCACCCTGAACGACCAGGACCAATGCGCTCGTTACCATCAGTTTGTCGGCTACTGGGTCAAGAAACGCGCCAAAGCGCGACGTCAGTCCAAGTCTGCGTGCCAGGTACCCGTCCAGCCAATCGGTGAATCCGGCGATCGTAAAAATCATCATCGAAGCGGGTCTGGCCCAGTATCCGGTTCCGAACAGGAACACAAGCACAACCATTGGTATCGCCGCGATCCGAAACCAGGTCAGCGCGATCGCGACATTTATTTTTTTTTGGGCCATCGCAAGGAAAAACGATTAATGGGGGTTGCCGGGAAGCCGTTCGATATTGTATCGCGCCAGCGTCAGCTGTCCACGGCCGCACCACCATGAAACCGGTCATAAATCTTTTCGGCGAGAATGCGGCTCACACCCGGTACCTGCACGAGGTCGTCGATCCCGGCCCGGCGGATGCCCTGCAGGCCGCCGAAGTGGCGAAGCAGTTCCCGCCGACGCTTCGGGCCGAGACCGTTGATCGTTTCAAGCACGGATGATTTGCGTGCCTTTGAGCGTCGGTGGCGGTGCCCACTTATCGCGAACCGATGTGCTTCGTCACGAATCTGCTGAATCAGGTGCATAGCAGGCGTGTCGGGTGCCAGTTTGAGCCGAGCGTTGTTGCCACCTTTATATATAGTTTCCCGGCCCGGCCGCCGACCGGGGCCCTTGGCGATTCCAGCCAATGCCAGATCGCCCAGCTGCAATTCCATTAATGCCGCCCGCGATGCTCCAACCTGCCCTTTGCCGCCATCGATCAGCACGAGATCGGGTAGCGGTGCTTCTCCCTTTTTCAAGCGCGTGTAGCGGCGCGTCACGGCCTGGGCGATCGCGGCATAGTCGTCGCCGGAGTTCACGTCGCGAATGTTGAATCGGCGATAATCGGATTTAACGGGACCATCCGGTCCGAATACAACGCATGATGCCACCGTTTCCTCACCTCCGGTGTGACTGATATCGAAACACTCAATTCGGCTCGGCACCTCATCCAGTCCCAAAACGTCGGCGAGTTGTTCGAGCTGTTCCCGCCTACTGGCGCTGCTGGCCAGACGCATCGCAATGGCTTCGTGAGCATTCGAGGTCGCCATCTCGAGCCAGTGTCGTCGCTGGCCGCGCACCCGGTGCCGAATATCGACTTTACGATTGCTCCGTGCGCTTAGCGCACCGGCTAGTAATTCAGAATCTTCGGGTTCTTCGCTTACAAGAATTTCCGCGGGTGCGTCCTGGGAGAAATAATGCTGTACCAGAAATGCACCCGTTACCTCTACCGCGCTCGTTCCGGGAGCGGTTTTTGGAAAGAAATTCCGGCCACCCAGAATCCGGCCGGCGCGAATCAGGATCATGCCGACGCAAAAAATTCCTCCTTTTTCTATGACCGCCAATGCATCGGCGTTAATCGCCCCCGCTCCTGACACCGACTGCTGGGTCTGGATCCTCTTGAGTACCGCAATCTGATCACGGTAGCGTGCCGCCCGCTCGTATTCATGATCAGCCGATGCCTGGTCCATGCGTTTTGCCAACCCCTGAATCACCGCATCATTTTTCCCACGCAGAAACAGCATGGCGTGCTCCACGTCCTGCCGGTAGCGCTCTTCTTCCACCAGGTTCACGCAGGGCGCGGAACAGCGTTTGATCTGATGTTGCAGACACGGCCGGCTTCGGTTGGAAAAAAACGAATCATCACACTGGCGCACCTGAAATAATTTCTGTAGCTCGGATAACGTTTGGCGAACTGCACCGGCATTTGGATACGGGCCAAAATATTGACCCGGCCCTTTCCTCGCGCCGCGGTGAAATTCAAACCTCGGGAAATCCTGTTGCGTCGTCACATGGATGTATGGATAGCTCTTGTCGTCGCGCAGTAGGACATTGAACCTGGGTTTATGCTCCTTGATCAGGTTGTACTCGAGCAATAAGGCCTCTTCCTCGGTGCGCGTCACGGTGATCTCCACCTGACCGGTGTGCTGCATCAACGCCTGGGTCTTCGGGTGGTGTGCCTTGCTGCCGAAATAGCTGGAAACCCGATGCTTCAGATTCCGGGCTTTACCTACGTAAATAACAGTGCCCTGCGAATCCAGCATCCGGTATACACCCGGGCGCCGTGTCAGGTTGCGCAGGAACTCTTCCGGCTTGAAGTCACTGGTCATATCAACAGGTCTTGAGATACTGTGCGGCCCGCCCGATAACTTCGCGAAACATTAGCTCCGTCAGCCGGCCCGTCTGGGTGTTGTAGCGGCTGCAATGGTAGGAACTCAGCAGCCGCAGTCCTTGCAGCACATCGTATTCGCTGCCGTGCCGGAACGGGAACGCAGATTGTTTCTGATCGATGGCTTTTAGCACCGCCCGGTGGGCGACCGTGCCCAGCGCAAGGACCAATCCTGGGCGCGACACCTGTTCAAGCTCTTGCGCCAGATATTCATTGCATCGTGTCACTTCTATGCCCAACGGCTTGTTCGCGGGCGGCAAGCAGCGCACCGCATTGGTAATGCGGCAGTTCGTCAATGCCAGCGCGTTGCCCGCTGCCACCGCGTCGGGATGGCTCGAAAAACCAGCCTCAAAGAGACTGCGATACAGCAGTATGCCGGCATGATCACCGGTGAATGGTTGCCCCGTTGCGTTGGCGCCATGCAGGCCTGGCGCCAGTCCGACGATTAAAAACCTGGATGGAGTATCGCCAAAAGTTGGCACCGGTCGTGCATGGTAGTCGGGGAAACGGGCGCGTATTTCACAAAGGTATTCCGCCAGCCGATCACAGCGGGTGCAATTGAGATCGAAAGACACTGCCATCGATGTTGTACGGCTAATTCACCTGGTCTGCCCGGCCGCTGCGCAGCCCGGCAATTCGCATCGCGATTTCCATCGCCTGCTCGTAGTTCAGGCGCGGATCGACCTGCGTGCGATAGGCCCGCCTGAGGTCAGCGTCGGTCAGACCCCGCGCCCCACCCGTGCATTCGGTGACATTTTCACCGGTAAGCTCGAAATGCACGCCGCCCAAATAGCTGCCGAGTTCGGTGTGAATCCGAAAGGCCGTCTCCAGTTCCGCAAGAATATTGTCGAAGCGCCGGGTCTTGTAACCCTCCTTAGTCGCTTCGGTGTTGCCGTGCATCGGGTCACACATCCACAGCACTTCGGCACCGGAAGCCTGGACTGATTTAATCAGGCCCGGCAGATGCTGGTCGACATTAGCGGCGCCGAAACGATGGATCAGCGTCAATCGCCCAGGCTCGTTGGCGGGGTTGAGTAGCTGGATCAGGCCTGCCAGCCAATCAGCCGTCATACCGGGACCGATCTTGATGCCGATGGGGTTGGTGATGCCGCGAAAATACTCGGCATGAGCCCCGTCGAGCTGCGCCGTTCGCATTCCGATCCACGGGAAATGCGTCGTCAGGTTGTACCACTTTTGACGATGCGGCAGAAAACGTGTCTGGGCCTGTTCATAGGGCAGGTGCAGGCCCTCGTGGGAAGCATAAAATTCGACGCGACTGGCCGTGTGGACCGGGCCACCGGACAGCGATTCGAAGAAATCGAGTGAATTTGATACCGATTCCGTGATCTTGTGGTATTCCTGGGCGAGTGGCGAGTGCTGTACCCAATCGAGATCCCAGTTCTCGGGATGATGCAAGTCTGCAAATCCCCCATCAATGAGCGAGCGCACGAAGTTCAGCGTTAGCGCTGCACGCTCGTAGCCGCGCAGCATCAGATCGGGGTCCGGGGTGCGGTCGGCGGTGGTAAACGGTTCGCGGTTTACCAGATCACCGCGGAAACTCGGCAGCGAAGTTTGGTCGCGAGTCTCCAAATCATCCGAGCGCGGTTTCGCATACTGGCCGGCCATCCGCCCGATTCGCACAATCGGCCTTTTCAGGCCGTAGAGCATGACCACGCTCATTTGCAGCAGGATCTTCAGTTTCTGCGCAATGTTGTCCGATGTGCAATCGTCGAAGGTCTCGGCACAATCCCCGCCCTGGAGGATGAACGCCCCGCCCTTCTGCGCCAGGGCAATATGCTGTTTAAGCGCCTCGATTTCCCAGCTGGTCACGATGGGTGGGAGCTTGCTGAGTTGCTCGAGGGAGCGTGCTACCTGATCCGGGTCAGGATAGTTGGGTTGCTGGATGGCGTTCTTGCCTTGCCAGCTCTGTGGGCTCCATTGGGGTTGTGCTTTCTTTCGTGGCATGCGTGCTGTTTTCCGGCGGGTTCATTCCCGCCAACTTAAGTCGGCAATGATAATCGAAGCCCACGGGGAAATGCCGTGTACTAGGGCCGAAGTCGCCTGGCTGACCCTAGCCACCGTCAGGCTTCGCCGGATTACGAACGAGGCTATCGTAGACGAGCCGAACCCAGCGTTCCGCCGAAAAGTTGCCCCAGGTCCAGTCCTGGTCGAATTCAATCGTCGGCCGAGCCTGCACGATATCTTCCAGGCTGCGGCCCTGATCGATCATTCGCTGCACGCGGTCTGCCACGGTATTCAGCATGACCTGGTATCGGATCACGCCGTCGATATCGGATAACGGGCCGTGGCCGGGAATAACCTTTGTTTCGGAGTTCAGTCGCTCCAAAGCCAGGTCGATGGCGCGGCTCAGGCCACGGATCGAACCACCGGCGTCGACGTCGATGGTGGGATACATGCCGTTGAAATACGTATCGCCCATGTGGACGACGTTGCTGTCTTCAAACAACAGGATCGTGTCGCCGTCGGTGTGAGCGGGTGGCACGTGGAAGGCGCGAATCGTGTCGCCGTTCAGGTGAAGGCTGACCTCCGTATCGAAGGTTACAACTGGCAATGCCGCTTGGGGTGATGGTGGCCTTGCTTTACCCATTAGCGTTGAGAATTGTGCCGTGCTCATGCGGCGGCGCACATTATCGTGTGCCATGATCACGCTACCGGCTTCCCGGAATAACGGGTTGCCGCCGGTATGGTCAAAATGCCAGTGAGTATTGAAGACAATTCGCACGGGTTGATCGGTCAATTCGGCGATGCTCGCGCGAACCTGCTGTGACAGCGGCGGCATCTGGTCATCAATAATGAATACGCCATCTTCGCCAACCGATACCGCCACATTGCCGCCGAGGCCCATCAGCATGTAGATGCCGTCCGTAACGCGAACGGTGACAATGCCCGCGGTCGCCTCGTCCTGGGCAGCGGCGGCCATGCATGCAAAGGCGGCAATCAGGCAGCCGCAGATCTGGTTCGGAATTTTCATGTTTTAGCTCCCGCTGAAAATAATACGCCGTTCCGGCCGCAGGGAGGAATTGCTTTTCCCTGCTGCAGGCCAGTTCGGTCCTGCTATGATGGGCCCAAGAAAAAGTGCCACAAATTATGCAAAGCACTCCGTTCCACCCACTTCGGCTGTCCCTCATCGCTTGCTGTCTGCTGTCGGTTAGTTGCGCTGCGGCGGCTGGTACGGCCGTGCGGCTCGAAGTCAAGGGTGCTATCGGTCCCGCCACCCGTGACTATGTGTTGAACGGTATCGAGCATGCGCGGGAGACGGGGGCCGAGTTAGTCATCCTGGAGATGGACACGCCGGGTGGACTCGATTCGGCGATGCGCGACATCATCAAGGGAATTCTTGGGTCGAGCGTTCCTGTCGTCACCTACGTTTCACCCAGCGGCTCTCGCGCTGCCAGTGCCGGTACCTATATTTTGTATGCGAGTCACGTGGCGGCGATGGCCCCGGCCACGAACCTCGGTGCGGCTACTCCCGTGCAGATTGGTGGTGGCGCACCCTCGCTCCCGATTCCCGGCGATGAACAGGACCCGGACAGTGATCAGACCGCGGACGCCGACGATGAAGAAGCGTCAGAGGACGACAGCCCCGAGTTATCCGGGACGGCCATGGAGCGCAAAACCGTACATGATGCTGCCGCCTATATTCGCGGGCTCGCGGAACTTCGCGGCCGCAACGCGGAATGGGCGGAGCGCGCCGTACGTGAGGCGGTCAGTTTGACGGCCGAGGCCGCCTTGGAAGAAAACGTTATCGATGTTGTCGCGGTTGATGTTCCCGAATTGCTGGCGGCGATTGACGGCATGTCGGTGAAGCTTGGCAACGAGACTGTTGAAATCTCCAGCGACAGCCTGATGGTCGAGATTTACGAACCCGACTGGCGCACGCGATTCCTGATGGTGATAACCGATCCGAACATCGCTTACCTGTTGATGCTGGCCGGTGCTTATGGACTACTGCTGGAGGGTTACAACCCCGGCGCCTTTGTTCCGGGCATCGTCGGGGCAATCTGCCTGTTACTGGCGTTGTTTGCGTTCCAGTTTCTGCCGGTCAACTATGCGGGACTCGCGCTGATTGCCCTTGGCGTAGCGTTGATGGTAGCGGAGGCGTTTGCCCCGAGTTTCGGCGTGTTGGGCCTGGGCGGCATCGTCGCTTTCGTGTTTGGATCGGTGATCCTGATGGACACCGATGTTCCCGGCTTCGCTATTTCACGGCTCCTGATCGGCACGGTAGCGGCAGTCGGGGGCACGCTGTTGCTGGCTATGATGCTGTTTCTGATTCGTAGTCACCGCCAGCCCGTCGTCAGCGGTACAGAAAGCATGCTCGGAGAGACGGCCGAAGCGCTCGAAACGTTCACCACGACGGGCACGGTATTTGTTCAGGGGGAGCGCTGGAACGCCACGACGACGCGGCCGGTGGCGAAAGGTCAGGCGGTGCAGATAACCGATATCAACGGATTAGTACTTAAGGTCGAGCCGCGCGGCGGTCAGGCCTGATCGACACGTCGATATGGCGACTAAAAATAACGCGAGGATAAGCAGATGACGATGTTACCCACCCTGATAGTTGTCGGACTGGTTGTATTGTTCGTATTCAGTGCGATCAAGATACTGAAGGAATACGAACGCGGCGTGATTTTTTTCCTGGGCAGGTTCCAACGTGTTAAAGGCCCCGGACTGATCATCGTGATACCTGGAATCCAGCAAATGGTGCGAGTCGACCTGCGGGTCATCGTCATGGATGTACCCAGCCAGGATGTCATCTCCAAAGACAACGTATCGGTCAAGGTCAACGCGGTCGTGTATTTTCGTATCGTTAATCCGGAGAAAGCAATTATCCAGGTGGCCAACGTGTTCGAGGCCACCAGCCAGCTGTCACAGACGACGCTGCGGTCCGTGCTGGGCCAGCATGAGCTCGACGAAATGCTATCCGAGCGGGACAAGCTGAACGCTGATATCCAGGCCATTCTCGACCGACACACGGATAATTGGGGCATCAAGGTCAGTAACGTCGAGATCAAGCACGTCGATCTCGATGAAAGCATGATCCGTGCCATCGCCGCTCAGGCTGAGGCCGAGCGGGCCCGGCGGGCCAAGGTGATTCATGCCAAAGGCGAGCGCCAGGCGTCGACGGAGTTGGCCGAGGCGGCAAAAATGCTGGCGTCGCAGTCACAGGCGCTCCAGCTGCGGTATTTACAGACGCTGACCGAGGTGGCCAATCAAGGCACCAATACCATCATTTTTCCGCTGCCGCTGGACCTGATCGAACCTTTTATAAAGACGCAGACCAAGCGAGCCGGCCAATCGGAAGGATAAGCGGCACTAAGCTAGCGGTCGCTGCTCACCGGGTCCGTTTTCGCCTGTTGCCAGAGTTCCTCGAGTTCCTCCAACCGCCAGTCTTGCCATGGCCGGCCCTGCGCCCGCACGTGGTTTTCCACCTGCCCGAAACGCGATTCGAACTTCAGCGCAGCACGCCGCAACGCGCTTTCCGGATCGATATCCAGGTGCCGGGCTAGACTTCCCATCGAAAACAACAAATCCCCGAGTTCTTCCTCGATCTCGTCCTGGTTGTCGGAATGCCGGGCCTGATCAAGTTCCTCCAGTTCTTCGCGGACTTTTTCCATGACACGGTCCGCATCCGGCCAGTCGAAACCGACCGTCGCCGCCCGTTTGCCCAGTTTGATCGCGCGGCTCAGGCCCGGTTGAGATGGGCTGACTCCCGCGAGCACACCTCCGTTGCCGTCTTTTTCTGCCCGTTCGGCGGCTTTGTGGCGTTCCCAGTCAGCCGTTTGCTCTTCACTGCTGGCGAATTTTCGGTCGCCGAAAACGTGCGGATGCCGACGGATCATTTTGCTGCAGATTCCGTCGACGACCTGCCCGAAGTCGAATGCGCCCTGCTCGTCCGCCATTTGTGCATGAAATACGACTTGCAACAACAAATCGCCGAGTTCGTGGCGCAGGTCCTGCAAGTCATTTCGTTCTATCGCATCGGCGACCTCGTAGGCTTCCTCGATCGTATACGGGGCGATGCTGCGGAAGTCCTGCTCGCGATCCCAGGGGCAGCCCTTGTCCGGGTCACGCAGTTTGGCCATGATATCAAGTAGTTTCTCCATAATGATCTATAACTATATGGTTAATATATCTTTTCAATAAAATTTCTGATCATGTGTGCCGTGGCACCCCAGATGCGGTGGCCTCCGTAGAGGTATTCGTAAGTCTCGAATTCGACGCCTTTATATACCCGCGTGGTGCGTGCCAGATTGCCCTCGTCGAGCAGGAATGCCAGCGGCACTTCGAAGGCTTCGGCCACCTCGATCGGGTCCAGCCGAAGCTCGGGGTCAGCGTCGAGCAGGCCGACGACCGGCACGACTGCATAGCCGGTAACGACCGGGTAGGCATCGAGGTAACCAACCACCGTGACCTGCGCGGGTGGCACACCAATTTCCTCGGCGGTTTCCCGCAGCGCCGTGTCGCGCGGGCCCTCGTCGCCGGCTTCGGCGCGTCCACCGGGAAAGCTGATCTGGCCCGCGTGGTCTTTAACGTGCTCGGTTCGGCGCGTCAGCAACACGGTCATGCCGTCCGGACGAGGCAGGAGTGGAATGAGGACCGCGGCCGATTGCAGCGGTGAGCTGAACCATGCCTGGGCGACTTCCGGCGACAGTTTCGCCAGCGCGGCCGCCACCGGGTCAGCGGGCGGTTGGGTGTGACGCAGCCGCCTGGTGATTTGATCACGCACCGGCGGACCTGCAATCAGGATTTAATTCCACCCCGGGTCAACTCCACCGCATCGAGCAGGCGATCCAGTTCCTCATCGGTCAAATCGGTCAGTTCAGCCGCGACTTCCCGAATCGGCCGCCCCTCGGCGTAGGCCTTTTTCGCAATGGCAGCACCTTTTTCGTAGCCGATCACCGGGTTCAACGCCGTGACCAGAATCGGGTTGCGGTTCACCGCTTCGGCGAGCCGTTCCCGGTTGACCGTAAAGCCCGCTATCGCCTTGTCGGCCAACAGCGCAGAGGCATTGGCCAGCATTCCAATACTCTGGAGCAGGTTATACGCGATCACCGGTAACATCAGGTTCAGCTGAAACGACCCTGACTGTCCCGCTACCGTGATTGTCGCGTCGTTGCCAATGACCTGGGCCGCCACCATCGCAACCGCCTCCGGTATGACCGGATTGACTTTGCCGGGCATGATGCTGCTGCCCGGCTGCAGTGGCGGCAGTTCGATTTCGCCAAGTCCGGCCAATGGACCGCTGTTCATCCAGCGCAGGTCGTTGGCAATTTTTGTTAACGCGACGGCGAGAACCTTCAATTGGCCGGAGAGCTCCACCGCGGTGTCCTGGCTGCTCAGCGCCTCGAAATAGTTTACCGCCGGTTCGAATTGATGCCCGGTTTGCTCCGATAGCAGCTTCGCAATCTTGGCGCCGAATTTCGGGTGGGCATTGATGCCGGTCCCCACGGCGGTGCCGCCCTGCGCCAGGCTGCTCAAGCGGGGCAGCGTATCGGTGAGTCTCGCGCTCGCGTGGCTGATTTGAGTTGCCCAGCCGCCCAGCTCCTGACTCAGGCGTACTGGCATCGCGTCCATCAGGTGAGTCCGGCCGGTCTTCACGACCCCATCGAATTCTTTGGCCCTGGCCTCGATGGTTTCCTGCAACTGCTGCAGGGACGGCAACAGGTCCTCAACCAGCAGCAGCGCGGCGCTGACGTGAATCGCGGTCGGAATGACATCGTTACTGCTCTGGCCCATGTTGACGTCGTCGTTCGGGTGGATTTCAGTCCCGAGCGCGCGGCTGGCAAGGGTTGCTATGACTTCGTTCGCGTTCATGTTCGAACTGGTACCCGAACCGGTCTGAAAGACGTCGATCGGAAACTGGCTGTCGTGCAATCCCTCGGCAACTTCCAGCGCGGCCGCCTGGATCCCCATCGCTTTTGGGGTTTCGATCAGTCCCAGCTCGCTGTTGGCGCCGGCAGCGGCCCACTTGATCAGCCCCAGGGCGCGGATGAAAGCCCTTGGCATCGCCAGGCCGGTGACCGGAAAATTTTCCACGGCCCGTTGCGTCTGCGCACCCCACAAGGCCTCTGCCGGTACGTGCAACTCACCCATGCTGTCACGTTCCTTGCGGTAAGATTTTTTAGTCATCAAACCCTCCCTGGCTGTTTGGACGGATTGGGCAAATCACTAATATTGCAGTCATTTTCAGCGCTGCTGACTGGCATTGGTGTATGATTCGGGCCCAAAGTATAGGTTCTTTTTGATACGCGGGCATGGAACAACCTCCTCTGACTGCCGTTTCCCCGCTCGATGGCCGATACGCCGCTAAATGCGCACCACTCCGGGACCTGTTCAGTGAGCAAGGCCTGATCCGGCTGCGGGTGCTGGTGCAGCTGCGCTGGGTCCAGTTTCTGGCTGAGCAAAACGAATTTGATGGCCTGGGCCCGTTTTCCCCGGTGGTTAGCGATTACCTGAACGCTCTGATAGACGCGTTCAGCGCAGACGATGCCCGCCGAATCAAGGAGATTGAAGCCACCACCAATCACGACGTCAAGGCGGTCGAGTATTTTCTGGCCGAGAAATTCGGTAACGACCCGGACCTGTCCACAATCCGGCCATTTCTGCATTTCGCCTGCACTTCGGAAGATGTCAATAACGTTGCCTATGCATTGATGCTCCGGGAGGGGCGCGATGGCATTGTGATTCCGGCGCTGCGAAGGCTCATCGGCAGCCTGCGCAGCATGGCGGAGTCAACGGCGGCGCTGCCGATGTTGTCCCGGACGCATGGGCAGGCAGCAAGCCCGACGACGATGGGCAAGGAGCTGGCGAATTTCATCTGGCGGCTCGAACGGCAGATTGATTCATTCGCCAACGTGGTACCGCTGGCAAAAATGAACGGCGCTGTCGGTAACTTCAATGCACACGTGGTGGCCTATCCAGCGGTGGACTGGATCACCGCGAGCAACGCGTTTATCAATTCCCTCGGTTTGCAGTGCAATCCGTACACAACACAGATCGAACCGCATGACTGGGTCGCCGAGTACTGCGATGCCTTAGCAAGAATCAATACCGTGCTAATCGATGCATCCCACGATCTGTGGGGATACATTTCGCTGGGGTACTTCGAGCAAAGCCAAGTTCCCGACGAGGTCGGATCGTCGACGATGCCGCACAAAGTCAATCCTATCGATTTCGAGAATGCCGAGGGCAATCTGGGTATCGCCAACGCGCTGTTGAAACATTTTTCGGCCAAGTTACCCGTGTCACGCTGGCAGCGTGATCTGAGCGACTCGACCGTGCAGCGCAATCTCGGTGTCGCGATTGCGCACGGGTATCTCGCCTACCACGCCATGCTCAACGGCTTGGAACGTCTGCAAGTGAACCCGGAGCGCTTGGCGGAGGACGTTGAATCGTGCTGGGAACTGCTGGCCGAGCCGATCCAGACGGTGATGCGGCGGCACGGAGACGCTGGTGCGTATGAACGGCTCAAATCGCTGACCCGCGGAAAAACCATCGATCCCGGTCAACTACGTGCCTTTATCGAAACGCTTGAGTTACCGCAGGATGCGCGGGAGTCCCTGCTCGAACTGACTCCGGCAACTTATACCGGTCTTGCCGAAGAGCTGGTACGCCGCCTGGACCGGTTCAAAGCAGAAAAGGGCTAGAGCTCCGAAAATATTCAGCGGTACACGCCGCCGCGAGCGAGTCTGCAAGCGCAGTTTCAGCCGATGAGCGACCCAGCATATACGTTTCGTATAGCCGAATGGCCGGCTGACGAGGCTGCGATCCGGCACGTGCGCGAGTGCGTATTCATTGAGGAACAGCAGATACCCGCCGAGCTCGAATGGGATGAGATGGATTCCCAATGTATTCATGTGCTTGCAGTGGTAGAGAACCGTGACGCAGTCGGTACAGCGCGGCTCGAACCGACCGGTAAAATCGGCAGGGTCGCCGTTCTGAAACCGCTGCGCAGAAAGGGCATTGGAACGGTTATGGTGCAGCGGCTCGTGGCGGAAGCGCGCCACGCCGGATACGCGGAGGTGTACCTTCACGCACAGGTAGATGCCCTGCACTTTTATAAGAAACTGGGTTTTTCGCCCGAGGGCGCACAATTCGACGAAGCGGGAATTCCACACCGGAATATGCGACTGAGATCTGAGTAATGCAGGAACAGAATACTGAGGAAAAGCGCGATGTCGTGTCTTCGTTCGAAGACAACCAACGGGCAACGGTCGATGTCGCGAAGATCGCTCAGCGTGGACTGGCGATTTATACGCCGGACCTCGAACCGGGTATCTACGATCACGAGGATTTTATTGCGGTTGTAAAACGGCTCGTGCTGTCGAAACGTTATGCTCGCGTGCGCGTGCTGATTTCCAATCCTGGCAGGGCGATTCGAAACGGCCACCGGCTGGTTTCGCTGGGGCGCCGTCTGAATAGTTACATCGAGTTTCGCGATGTACAGGAAGAATTCCGTGAAGACCATAAGGAAGCCTTCATCATTGCCGACGACAGAGCATTGATGTATCGCGCGGACGCCGGTAGATGGGAAGGGATGGTTGGATTGAATGAACCAGCAATTGCCCGGCAGCACCTCAACGTTTTCGAGAAGATCTGGCAGGTATCCGAATACAAGCAAGAATTGCGACGCCTGAGTGTCTGACCGTCGTACACCGGCCCGGAACAACCAGAAAGCAACAATTCTCTAGAGTCAGTTCAGCTTAGCTGCACGGCGCGCGCTGCTACAATGGCTGGATGCGCAGCGCATCCAAACAACCTGTCATCGTTGGCATGTCCGGCGGCGTGGATTCGGCCGTGGCCGCGCTGGTGTTGCTCCGCGATGGCCACGCCGTCCAAGGCCTGCATATGAGCAACTGGGACGACGACGGCCAGTACTGCACAGCGGCGGAGGACTACCAGGACGCGCGCAAGGTTTGTACGGATCTTGATATTCCGCTGCACCGGGTCAATTTTGCCC
>JAPUGB010000100.1 GCA_027293165.1 Gammaproteobacteria bacterium | reverse complement strand
GGGCCGTGACGCCCTGGAAAGAAGCTACCAAACGGATCCAATTCGCTGCTGCCATGGAACCCGTCCAGAATCTGGATCGAAGCCAATATAGTTCGCTCCACGCGACCGGCCATGCAGATTCGCTGCAGTGTGCGCAGAACGAGGTGTTCATGGTCGAGCGCATCGGCTGCAGTTCGCAGCCAGATTTTGCCGATGACGGCATAGAATATTACCGATTCGTACGTGAGGATCGCGTCTCAACGTAGCGACGGCAGACCGCCTCGTTATCAGACCCTTTGCCAACCCGCGCGGCTCATATTGAGCGGCTGCCGTGCTGATCGTTCAATTAGTCCTTGTTAGTCGCTGGCGTATAGTGCAGCCAGGTCGGCGATCTGCGCCGATAAATATTCCAGCAGTCCAGCGAAGTCTTCGTCTTCCATGACGCGCCGGTACTCGGAGCGTTTCAGCGCCAGATCGCTGATACCGTCAACGATAATGTTGATGATCTTCCAGCTTCCGTCTGCTTGATGAAGAATATAGCTGATCGGCAACTTCTCTCCGTCCGCCGTCGCCAGGGTTCCCGTGACCTCGATCTGCCCCCGCGGCAATTCTTCCTGGCCGGAGATCGCAAAGGTATCTGCGGTCGCCTTTCGGAATCGGCTCACGTAGTTGGCAATGCTGAGACGGGTAAAGGCGGCGATAAACCGGTTGCGCTGGTCATCGCTCAGCTCGGACCATTCGCGCCGCAGCGCGAATCGTGCGATATACGGTAGGTCGTGTGTCTGGTCTATAAGCGGCGCCAGCGCAGCGTAACGCTGCTCGAAGCTGGTGCCATCAGCTGAGCTGGGATTATTGGCGATGCCCGCCTGGAGACGCTCAACAACGCCAGTTGCTGCGCTTGGACTTGTCTGGTTATCCGGCCGCTCCTCGGCCGGGGCGGCTGTTGCCATCAATGCTCCCAGGGCCAGGCATAGCATGGCGATCAGAATACAGCGATAAGTTTGGCCTGCAGCGTTCACCAGATTGCTTGCTCTCAAGGTACGTTACGAGGTCGTGATTCGTAGCATCGACCCTTCCATACGGTACGCGTGCCAAACCAGTACCGAACCGCGGAATGCCAGGTCATCGCCAAATATAACAACGCGACCAGCGGAAGCGTTAATGCCCGCCCTGCCCAGAGCTTATAAAAGCGTAATACCGGGACATATGTCATGAACATCGCGAGCATGCCAGCGGCAGCAATGTAGGCGGGAACGCCGCTGTAAATCAGCAGTACCAGAGGGACGCAGATGAACAACCACAGCATAGCGAGCGTGCACAGCAGCAAGCGCATTGTCGAGAACTTCAATTCAGCAAAGGCAGATCTTGTTACCAGGTTCAAAATATCGACCCAGTTAGCGTATTCGCGGTGGCTGATGACGCTTTTACTGACACCGAGCCAAATTCCGTGGCCGGCAGCTTTGACCTGTTTAGCGAGCGTGCAGTCGTCAATGATGGCGGATTTAAGGCTCGCAAATCCACCAATCTCTTCCAGAACCTCACGGCGAATGAGAATACATCCGCCTGCCGCCGCTGCGGTTCGGCTGGACACCGAATTGACCAGCGCGAATGGATACATGAACTTGAAAAAATAGACATAGGCCGGCATCAGGATTCGCTCCCAGAATCGCTGAGTGTTTAAATTTGCCAGCAACGAAACCATCGCCAGTCGTTCATGAACGGCCTTGTTCTTTAAGGCCGCGATTATGCCGGGTCGAAGCTCGATGTCCGCGTCGAGGAGAAGTACGAACGGTGTCTGAACTGTCCGGAGCCCCTGTTCCAGGGCCCAGACCTTACCAATCCAACCGGGCGGGGGTGGCTCCCCGGTAACCACGGTGGCGGTGTTCAGAGTCTCCCTCGCCACTCTGGCTGTCGCATCAGTTGACTGATCATCGACGATCACGACGGGAGCAGCGCCGCGCTGATCGCCAACCGCAACGAGGGTTCGTTGAACGGTCGTCGCTTCGTTGCGGGCCGGGATAAGAACAGTTATGTCGTCGAGATCCGCCACCTCCGGCTTCGACGGTTCCAGTCGTTCACGCATACCAAATGGCCGGCTCGGCAGCAGCAGGGCGAGACACCAAACGATCGAGGCGGAGTATGCGGCAGCAAGAAGAGTTAAATCCAACGCTGCGTTCACGCGTGGCCTCTAAAATGCAATGACGGACGAGCCGATCGGTCCCGTCGGTACGCAATGCTCCGCTAGTTAGATGTTCCTAGGCTTTCTGACGGGGCAGATGCCATCAATGGTCCTGAACCCTCGGCGTAGACCTGCGGCAGTTCGGGCGCCATCGGGCCGGTCAGCTTGGGGCCGAACAACGATACCTGCAGTGCCTTTAGCGGGTGATCGAATGTCTCATTGACCGCGGTACCTTCAAAGCCACAATGCGCCATGCAATTGGCGCATTTTGGATTCCGCCCGACGCCGTATTGATTCCAGTTCGTGTCCTCCATTAGCTCACGGTAGGACTTGGCATAGCCTTCATCCACGAGCAGGTAGCACGGCTTTTGCCAGCCGAACACGTTATAGGTGGGGCTACTCCAGGCCGTGCACTGGTACGACTGGTTACCGGCCAGGAAGTCCAGAAACAGGCCGGAATGGTTCAATGGCCAGCTGGTTTTGCGTTCACGTCCAAGCCGGAACACGTTTCGAAATAACTCTTTGCTTTGCTTTCTCCCCAGGAATACGTCTTGCTGGGGCGCATGTTCATAGCTGTAGCCCGGTGAGACGGTGATGCCCTCGACCCCGAGCTCGGTAGCATAATCGAAGAAATCAGCCACCTCCGTGGGATCCTCGCCCGAAAACAGCGTGCAATTGACCGTTACGCGAAACCCTCGATCCAGGGCTTTTCGGATTGTCGCGACGGCTTTATCGAAAACACCCTCCCTGCAAACGGAACGGTCGTGGTTCTCGCGATTGCCGTCAAGGTGCACCGAAAAGGTTAAATATCTCGACGGGCTGTAGTCACCCATTTTCGCGTCAAGGAGCAAGGCATTCGTACAGAGATAAACAAATTTCTTACGCGCGACGATACCGGCAACAATTTGCGGCAATTCCTTGTGAATCAGGGGCTCACCGCCGGGAATCGAGACGACGGGCGCGCCGCATTCGTCGACCGCGCCCAAAGCGTCCTCAACCGATACCCGCTTTCGCAGAATATCGTCTGGATAGTCGATTTTGCCGCAGCCGGCGCAGGCGAGATTGCACTGAAACAAGGGCTCGAGCATCAG
>JAPUGB010000010.1 GCA_027293165.1 Gammaproteobacteria bacterium | reverse complement strand
AGCGAGCAATTCAAGATTTTCGACCGATCCGGCCGTGCTCCGGAGCCGGACAGAGATTCCCTGACGACTCAGGATGTCCGCATATCGCTTGCCGAATTTTTCGTAGGCGCCACCCGGCTCGCCGGTTGCCAGTGTGATTTCCCGCGGAGGGGCAGGATCTATGAATTGATACGCAGCCAGCATACCAGCGGCCAAAATCGCTATACCGATACCGTAGGTTCCAGCGATATCTTTACTTCGCCGCCAGGCTCGTGCGATTGCTAGACGTGCTTTCATCGGAATACCTTCAGGCGAAACGCAGGCCGGCGCAGCCGATCCTCATGGCAGCGGCCCTTGCACGGTGAAAGGGCAATCGGAAAACAACGACTGTCGGCTGATTAGTCGGTCAGCGCTTCTTTTGCCTTATCCAGATCCACAGAATCGGCGGCTTTTTCTTTGTCAACGGAGTCGTAGGCCTTTTTGTAATCGACGTCCCCGCTGCTGACGGCTTCGGTCAGTTTCGCCTGGTCGACAGAATCGGCGGCCTTTTCCTTATCCACGGAATCAACCAGTTTCCCCAGATCTGCCGCGTGCGCAACAGGGCCAAAAGCTAGAAAGAAAAGTGTAGCCACCAGGATTAATCTTGTTTTCATTATTTGAATCTCCTTCCAAGCTCAGTTCTTGGCAACGGACACGGCAAAGCGCGGTGAGCCCCGGTTACTCGATTGGGATGAAACTGCGTAGGCGCTTGTGACTTCCTGACTTCCCTTTTTTGTTATCGTAAGTCAGGTATCCGGAATAGGAAGACTACCCTGACAGGCGGCACTCCGCAATCAGGACCATCCGCGGCTTATTCTAAAGTGTCCTCCAAACCGTAGCAGGGCCTGCCATTTCAACCGATCGACGCAACACATGCGGCAGATCTGGTTTCGCAGCTGTCCAAAGCGCTATACATGTCGGCCAATCGCCTCTACGGATCATAGGATCGTTTAACTGAGCTGATATGCAACAGCTTGCTGAGTCGACACTGGGCGGCGCGGCCCTTCAATGCAGACTGGCGACACCCATCTAGTCCCCAGCCGAATCGATTGCGAGGTGCCGCGCCTGGTTCGGGTGCAGTCCCGCCGCCACCGCAAGGTAGTAGAGCACGAGATAGGCGATCATCGAAACGATCAGCCCGAGCAGCGCGGGCACCGTTGCATCGGCGCTTAAAACGATATTGTTCATGTTCATGAACGCGGCCACCGCGCCGACGATGTAGGCGAGAACCGCTGCGACATTCCAAGTGGGCAGATCCTCAAGCTGGCGCTCGTTGAATCGTGCACGTAAGACCACGTAATAGTGGGCGATGACCGGTCCGATCAGTGGCGGTACGATGCTGGCCAGAAGTTCGATCCACTGGCTGAACATCTGGTAGATACCGAGGCCGAGAATGGTTCCGAGCAGGCCGCAAATGATCGTCATGGCATGCTGCGGTCGCCGAAACACGCTCGATGTCTGGATAACCGGCAGGTAAAGATTGGCGTCGCCGGTGGTCCACAGCGCCAGGCTCATGCCGATTATCCCGATGTACATGACGACGACGCCTTCGGCCCTCAGGTAGGTTGTGAAATCAAAGGTCCCGGATACGACCCCGCCAAGAGCCCCAACGATTTGTAGAAACCACTGAGCAAAGATCAGTACGATGAACGGTATCGCGATCGCGACCCAGGCCTTGCGCGCGAAGCGCGTGTACTCAGACATGACGATCGCACCGACGATCCATGACCCGATCACCAGGTTGATTGCCCGAAGCATGCTTAGCGGTGTTTCGGATTCTGCCGCGGTCGCCGCCGACATCTGTAGGAAACCGGACCAACCACCGGCACGGTCAATGTTCAGCCAGCCCGCATATAGTCCGACTGCCACCAGTACCACGACTGCTGGAATGCTGACGTATTCCAGACCCTTGACGCCAAAATAGGTCGTACCCGTGAACAGAATCCCGGCAAATATGGCCACCGCGTAAAAAGTTGCACTGTCGGCGTTCCCTGCCCAGGCGCTGCCGAATGCGCCGACGACGATTCCCTGCCAGCCGATCAGCAGCGCTGCAATGATCAATACCGGCACGTAGGCGCCAATCCTGCCGTAAACCAGCTGGTATAGCAGGCCGCTGTTGCAGGCGGTGCGATAACCGATATAACCGACCACCGCACCGATGACGAAATTCGCAAAGTTTCCGGCAAACGACGCCACGACGATATCGGGCCAGAACACTAGCCCACTGCCGAGAATGCCGCCCGTAAACAGGCCGGTGACGAGAAATCCCCAGCCGAATGCCAGCGTCAGCAGCGGCCCGGTGGCACGGCGTTGAGAAGCGCTCAACGGGGAAACGGGATTGTCCGCACTCGCCTTCTCAGTCTCCGGATCGTATGTCCACCACGTCTTGAGCCTGTCCATCATCTCCGACCACCTCCCCCGGTGTGAGCCGCAGGCACTCAAGCCTCGCTGTACTTCAGTTCGACTAACTCGTAGTAGGTCTGCATGTAGCCGCCAATGTCGCCTTTGAGAAAAATGAAATCGTCATCGGCGGTGGTCCAAATATCGTACGGCGGGTGCACTTCCGGCAACCCGGGGGACGATACGAAACGGTAATGCAACGCATCGAACTTGCCCGCCTCAACCTCTATGTGCTCCTCACCGACGTATTCGCAGCCGAAACCGATACGAAACAGCATAGGTCCGGTAGCGCCGCGGTGATCCGGAGATGACAACAGCATCTCGTCGATGCTCTGCACTTCCGGCCCCTTGGACCTGTCGAACAATCGCATATGCCATGCGTCGCAAACGATCGCATGATTCTGAAAAGTTCTCAGGCGACCGTTGGTTTCCATACGCTGGCTGACGCGGCCGTCGAGCGAGGTGTTGGTCTCGCATTCGGCGAAGTCAGGGCCGAACCGAAACCAGCCGGTGCCCATGAAGCGATCGTCCACCGTCAGCCGGACGAAGCAATCCATCGGATACCAGTCCTCATCGATACTGTAGGTGATATCCCGCATGACGCTCGGCCGGTCATCGATCTCGGAATGCGCAATGCAGGTTCTTTTGCCATCGCTGTGCACATTAATCATGAAGTACTCGCGGCCGCGCTCCTGATCCATACGATCCGGCTTCTTGCTGGTATAGCGAATCGTGCCCCGAACGGAACGGTGATCCCGCTGCAAAATGTCATCCATTATTTTTTATCCTTAGCCTGTCAATTCTGAGATTGTTCTTCATTTTCGGAATCCGCGTCGACGCCGCCCAGCTCGCGCACTATGACGGCACCCGGCGACTCAACCGGCTCCACCTGCTGCGCCGATTCCGCCTTGCCATATCCTGCCAACAAAGCTTCCAGAGATGCCGGATCGAGACGCCTGACGCCGACGACCGCGTAGCTTCGGTTAGCGGTGCCCGTCGGCGTTACGATCCGGTCTCCCGCGCGCCCACAGATGCGGTTGCTTCGGGACACGAAGGCAAGACGATCGGCCCACCTCAAATCTGACGCGCCGGGGCCGACCTCAACACGAAAAGCACGGGACTTGTTCGGAGCATAGACAATGAGAGTCGACCGGTCGAGTACCGTCCAGTTACTGGCATCGCGCGCGTAGAAACAAGCCGAGCCTGAGCTGTATTCCCGAGATTCATCGGAGGCAGATTGCCGATTACCGTCGGCGGCGCAGCCGATAAGGTAGACGCTTACCAAACCTGCCTGCACCAGCAATAGCGCCCAGGGCACCGGGCTTGCTCGCCGTTGATCTGTGGCATGCATGGTGCTGGGCCTTTTTTCGCACTTCGACATTATCGCGGCCTACCGCCCAGAGTCTCAGAGCGTTGCGATAGGTCGGTCACCCGAGCTAATCCACTCGCTCCACGAACCGGCGTAAAGCGACGGGCTGCCATAGCCGGCCTGCTCTATCGCGAAAATATTGTGGCAGGCCGTTACACCCGAACCACACATACACACGACCGCGTCTGCGGATCGGTCGCCGATCATCGGCGCATAGAGCTTGGCCAGAGCCGCCGCCGGCCGAAACCGGCCATCAGCGCTCAGGTTGTGCTGGAACGGCGCGTTAACGGCTCCTGGCACATGTCCTGCCGCCGTGTCGATCGGTTCTTGCTGACCGCGAAAGCGCCGTTCGTCACGGGCATCCAGCAATACGATCGTTCCATCACGCAGGCCGGCCTCGATCGCGGCGGCATCGTATACCCGCCGCTGTCCCGGCATGCCGATATAGTGTCGCGCCTGATGCTCGGCTGTGGCCGTTTCCAACGGATGGTTGCCGGCGCGCCAAGCGGGCAGTCCACCATCAAGCAGTACGGCCTCCCGATGACCCAACCATTTCAGTAACCACCACGCGCGCGCGGCGATCGCACCGCCGACCGCGTCGTAGGCTACCACCGTGCTGTGCCGGTCAATCCCCCAGACGCCCAGTTGGCGTTGTAATTCGCTTGCGGCGGGCAGCGGATGACGCCCGCTAGCGGAACCGACCGGTCCGGCCAGGTCCTGGTCCAGATTCGCATATCGAGCGCCGGGAATATGGCCTTCCAGATAGGCCTTTTGCCCGGCATCAGGGTGGAGCAGATCGAACCGGCAGTCGAGTATGGCCAGCCCCGAAGACCCCAGCTGCGCGGCCAATTGATCCGGGGACACCAACGCTGATTCGAAGATCATGGTTGGGGGCTTGCACTCCCCTGTTGCTGCATCCGCTGCTCCAGGCCTTTATTCACTGCCAGGCCGGCCAGGATAAACACCCCCGCCGTGGGCAGTATCCAGAGCAATACATAGGAAATAAACCCGGCCAGGCCCAACGCAAAATCGTCACTGATCCCGACGATCGCGACCACCCAGGCACCGGCCCATAACCAGATCAGCCCCACGATGGCCAGCAAGGCACCGCGAAAAAAATCCGGGTTCTTAGCAACAATTGACGATCGACTACTCATCCTATGGCCTCCTCAGCTGCCAATCGCACACGTGCACGGATATCCAGTCCAAGCCGTTGGCGGGGCAGATACCGGGCATTCGACGAGCAGTGTCCGCGTTCATTGATGGACAACATACCAGCCAGCGCGCACAAGATTCCCACCCGAGCGGGGTTGTATAGACAGTTCAGGATAGTGGAGAATACCCCGTTTTTGGCGTGCCACTCCAACTGAAGCGGCTACCCAGCACACGCAGTCCGGCACACGCATTCCGGATACCTGGAACCGGCCGAAAAATACGCACAGGGATCATTCCCGGAGCAGCGAATGGAAACAATTCTCGTTGGCCTCAAGCGGGTCATAGATTACAACGTCCGTATCCGGGTCAAGCCGGACAACTCCGGCGTCGTGACGGATGGAGTCAAGATGAGCATCAATCCGTTCGACGAAATCGCGCTTGAAGAAGCGTTGCGAATCAGGGAACGCGGCGAAGCCAACGAGGTCGTTACCGTAACCATCGGCACGGGGGATGCACAGCAACAGTTGCGTACCGGCCTGGCAATGGGTGCTGACCGGGCGATCCTAGTCGAGACCGATGACGATATCGACCCGCCAGCTGCTGCCCGGATACTGCTCAAAATAATCGAAAAAGAAAATCCCGGGCTGGTGCTGCTGGGCAAGCAGGCCATTGACGACGACAACAGTCAGACCGGGCAGATGCTGGCGGCGCTCTGGGGACGACCGCAGGCGACGTTCGCCTCGAAGTTGAAGTTGCAGGGAGATACGGCATTGGTAACACGTGAAATCGATGCTGGCCTGGAAACCATCGAGATTGACTTACCGGCCGTGGTTACGAGTGACCTCAGGCTGAACGAGCCGCGTTACGTGAAGCTGCCGGATATCATGAAAGCCAAGAAAAAGCCGCTGGAGACGATCCCGCTAACCGAGCTGGGAATCGACGCGACAGCGTGCCTACAAACAGTCAGCGTCGAAACACCTCCGGTAAGAGCAAAAGGCGTTCGGGTAACCGACGTCGATGCTCTTATTGCAGCACTGAAAGACAAGGGGTTGCTGAACTGACCGGAACGTCAAGCGTCGCACGCCGACTTGGGAAACAAAGCATGAGCACAGTACTGATCGTAGCCGAAACCACTGGCGGTAA
>JAPUGB010000001.1 GCA_027293165.1 Gammaproteobacteria bacterium | reverse complement strand
GGAACAACCAGTTCCCAGAAAATCACCCCTGGCGTATTCAATGCTTCATGCACGGCTTCGCGTGTTACGGCGTACTGACCAGCAGCGGCTCGCTCGGCGACGATACGGAACGCGTCGACGGAATCCACCAGCGTACCGTCGGCATCGAACAACACGGCGCGAACCGACAGCGGTTCGATGATGCAAAGCTCCACGCTATCTCCGTCCACCAGCGACAGATGATCCCTGACCGACAGTGCTGCAATCAGTTCAACCTGAAACTCCGGGTATTCGGATACGTCCGGGATCACCACTGCCCCTGGCAACTGGCGGTTTATCTGCGCCGGATAGCATCGTGCATCGCAGGAGACAGCGTCGGTAGCGACGATTCGGTAACCGGGTGTCGCTCTGACCGCGTCCCAGGTCAACCGGTGATTCGTCTCTTCAATATGCAGGTTCAGCGTGCCCGGATATGGATCGATGCCGGCGATTTCAACGAAATTCGTTCGAGCCCAGTCGAGCTGCGTGAAGGAAGCGCCCTGCCCTACGCCGGTGACGACCCGCCCCTGAAAGCTCAGCACGGGCTGGCCGAAATCGAAACGTGAACACAGGCTCGCATACGGTTCAATCAGGCGGCGTGAAATATTCTTGCCACTTCTGATCCACCAGCTCAAACGCGTCGCCCGCTTGCTCTTCCATCACGGTTCGATTATCCAGAGCGAATTTTTCCGGCCCACCCTCGGCGGGCAACTGCCTGGTCGCATCGATGATGATCTTGCTGTTCAGAAAATTTCGATGGGTGGATGGATCAATCGGCAATGAGAGTGTCTGCTTGACGATGATACTGGCCGGATCCGGCTGCCAGCGGGTTGCCACGGCATGCATCACCCGGTTGAGATCTGTCGGATCGATATCCTTGTCCAGGACAATAACAATCTTTTTGGCGAATCCGGTCATTCGGTAGCCGAGGATGCACAAGCCCGCTTCCATGCCCTCGCCGGGAAGCCGTTTATCAATACAGGCGATGCAGATCGGAGGAATTTCCGGCGGCATATGAACGCGCGTCAGGCTGGGAATCAATTGTTTCAATCGCGCAAAATGGCCGACCTGCCATGGCCAGGTGAGGTAGGCACCGCCAATTCCCGGCATCAGGTTGTAAACCCAGGGCGTGCTGCGATGCGTAATCGCTTTGATGTCGACCCAGTGATTGGGTTCTTCACCACCGATGTACCCCAACATTTCGCCGTAAGGCCCCTCCGGTTCTTTTTCCATCGAAATCTCGCCTTCGAGCACGATTTCGGCATGCGCCGGCACCATCAGCTCATTGGTTTCGCTCCGGACAATCTCCAGTGGTTTGCCGCGGAGTCCACCCGCTAACGCAAATTCATCCTCGCCGATCTCCGCCATCCGGGTGCTGCTCATCATCCAGCTGATCGGATCGATACCTATCGCTATCGACACCGGGACCGTCGTTTGACCCCGTTGCCGGGCCCGCCACATAAACTGGTTGCCGTGATTGCGCGTCGTGAAACATATGCCTGCCTTGCGTGGCCCCTTGATATGCATCCGGTAAGTGCCCATGTTTCGGCCCAGTTCAGGGTCTTCCATGATCACCGCGCTTGCACTGATGAACCGGCCGCCATCAGCCGGGTTGTTGCGAATGAAAGGAAACTTGAACAAGTCCACTTCATCGCCGGTTAATACCACTTCCTTGCATGGCGCCTGGTCCCGCTCGACGGCGACCGGATCGATCATGTCCCATTTAAAGTTGGAGCTCAGGTGCGTCAGAATCTGGTCGACGACCGCCTTGTTCATGTCGCTTTCGACATCTGTTAATTCCTCGACTCCGAGGACCTCGGCCACCGCGCGAAAATTGCCGAGAATGTTTCCAAGTACCGGGGTTTCGTACCACCGGTCGTCCAGTTTCGTGCGCTCGACCAGGAACGCCGGTGCTTGTTCCCGGAACCGTTCCTCCATGCGGTACCCGAAAGCGGTCATTTCGTACTGGTCCTGATCCATTTGATCGATGCGCACCAGCCGGCCCTGACTTTCAAGGTACGCTGCGTATTCGCGCAGCGAATCAAACGGTGGTTTGCTTTCGCTCTCTATTGATGCGGTTGCAACGGTTTGCTGCATATTCGTTTCCCCCGATCCGTCTCGACCCATTCCAATGGACTAGCCGCCGATTGTTCCACGGTGTTCAGATGTACTGCGTGTCGCCAAAATATTCGTCCCAGCGGCGATCGACCAGATCAAACGCATGCGGTGCCTGTTGATCCATGACGGTGCGATTGTCGAGCGCAAAATGCTCCGGTCCGCCTTCAGCCGGGAGTTGCCGGGTTGCATCGATGACGATTTTGCTACTCAGAAAATTACGGTGGGTGCTGGGATCAAGCAGAAAGTGAAACGATTGCTTGACCATCAATGTCGCGGGATCCGGCTGCCACCGGGTCGCTACTGCGTGCATGACCCGTGACAGGTCGGTCGGTTCAATATCGTCATCGACGACGATGACAATTTTCTTGTGAAAGCCAGTCATGCGGTAGCCGAGAATCAGCATGCCTGTTTCAATGCCTTCGCCCGGCAGTCGTTTTTCGATACACGCGACGGCGATCGGTGGAATGCCCGGAAAGGTATGCAATTTTCGGAGTCCCGGAATCAACTGCTTGAGCTTGGCAAACGGCCCGACTTCCCACGGCAGTGTCAGGTAGGCGCCACCAATACCGGGCCAGACGTTATACACCCACGGTCGTTCGCGATGCGTGATCGTCTTGACATCGATACTGTAGGTGTTTTTCTCGTGCCCGATATAGCCGAGCATTTCGCCGTAAGGGCCTTCCCATTCACGTTCCATCGGTATCTCGCCCTCGATAACGATCTCAGCGGTGGCCGGAACTGGCAGACCATTCGTTTCGCTCTCGACCAACTCCACCGGGCGCCCTCGAAATCCACCAGCGATCGCGAACTCATCCTCGCCGACGTCGGCCAGCCGAGTACTCGACATCATCCAGGTGATCGGATCCACGCCGATTGCCACCGACACGGGAACGGATTTCTCGCCCCGTTCGGTGGCGCGAATCATCTGTTTATAAGCATGACTCTGCGTGCTCAGGTCCAGCCCAAGCTTTTGCGGACCCTTGATCATCATGCGGTGCGTACCGACGTTGCGGCCCAGTTCCGGGTCATCCGTGACAACTGCGCCAGTGCTGATGTACTGGCCGCCGTCGGCCGGGTTGTTCCGTATCCACGGAAACCGGTACAGGTCGGCATCCTCCCCGGTCAATATCACTTCTTTGCAGGGGGCCGCGGAACGTTCCACGAAGACCGGCTCGATCTTGGCCCACTTGTGGTCGGCATCGAGAAAACTCATGATCCAGTCGACGGCGGCCGTGTAGTTCGAGCCTTCGTCGTCACTGACATCCTCTACGCCCAGCGCCTGGGCAACCGTGCCGTAATTATTCAGCACATTCGTGATGACCGGTGTGTCATACCAGCGGTCGTTGATCTTGGTGCGTTCGACGATAAATGCAGGTGCTTTTGAGCGCATGCGATCGTCGAGTCGATAACCGAACGCGGTCATTTCATACCGGTCCTGGTCCATCTCGCGAATGCGTATCAGCTGCCCCTGCTGTTCCATGGCGGCAGCGTATTCGCGCAGTGAATCATATGGGCCCATGGTCTTCGTCTCCGCAATGCAGTCGGGTTATTCTAGCCGAGCTTAGCAAGGCCGGCAGGACAAGCACTAACCTTCGCCGCGAATTGGCCACCTTGGCGCGTTGCCGGGGGTGTTGTGGAGGCGACATCGGTACGCCGGAGCCGAGGCAATGCGACCGGCGACGCGCCGCGAGTTATTCGTAAAATGTCTGATCTGTATAGTGATTTCACGCTCACGGGACTGGCCGCCCGGCTGCGCGACCGAGAAATAACCGCGGAGGAACTGGCCACCGAAGTGATCGAACGTTGCCAGCGGCACAGCGAACTGCGCGCGCTGATCAGCCAGGACCCCGAGGCGTTGTTGCGCTCAGCCCGGCAGGCTGATCAGTGGCAGGCCAGCGGCGCTGAACTGGGCCCACTGCACGGCGTGCCGCTCGTCATCAAGGACAACATCGACACGCAAGGGCTGCCAACCTCCGGTGGCACGCCGGCGCTGGAAAACGATGTGCCGCAGCACAATGCCCCCAGCCTGCAACGCTTGCTCGATGCCGGCGCCCTGGTGGCCGGCAAGGGCAATCTGTATGAACTGGCTGTCGGTGGTACCTCGGATAATCTCCACTTCGGGCGGGTTAAAAATCCCTATGGTCCGGCACTCAATGCCGGTGGCAGCAGTAGCGGTCCAGCCGCGGCTGTCGCTGCCCGCATGGCACCGGCAGCGCTGGGAACGGACACGAACGGATCCGTGCGCGTACCGTGCTCACAATGTGGAATTGCCGGGTTCAGGCCATCGTTTCAGCGTTACCCGTTCGGCGGCGTGTTTCCGTCCGCGCCGACCCGCGATTCGGTCGGCCCGATGGCGACGACGGTCGACGACCTGGCATTGCTGGACGCCACCCTCAGCGGTACGGAAAACCGACTACCGAAAATCGACCTCAGTGGCTTGCGTTTAGGGCTATCCAGTCCCTATTCGGAGGAGGTGCTGGATGAACGCACCGCCGCGGTCATGAAAGACGCGGTGTCCCTGCTCCGTGACCTGGGCGTCGTCATCGTGGAGGCGGACATTCCGGGGCTTTTGGCCATGACTCATCAGGTCGCGTGGCCGATTACGAGTTACGAGGTGACCGTGGAAGTGCCCCGCTACCTGGCCCGTAGGGGTACGAAGGTTACGATTGATGACATCATAAAAAACATTGCTTCAGAAGTAGTTAAGGAACGTTTCTCACCCAGGTTCTACGACGAGACCGGGCAACGGAGCAAATACGAAGCGGTCATGCGGACCCACCGCCCGGCACTGCAGGCGGTGATCCAGGCGTATTACGACGATCATCAGGTCGTCGCGATGCTGTTTCCGACCTCACCGTTTCCCGCTACCCGGCTGCGGGGTGAGGACCCCGGCATGGAAATCAATGGCAAGCACGTGCCGGACGGCTTCGCTCATATCATCGACCATACGGTCCATCAAAGCGCCGCCGGTGTGCCCAGCCTGACCTTGCCGGCCGGATTGACTGCGGACGGGCTGCCGGTTGGTATCAGTATTGATGGACCACTTGGCACCGATCGCACGCTGCTGGCAATCGCCCGGGCATTTGAAGCAGCGCGCGGACCGATTCCGCCACCGCCCGGTTTCGACTGACTACCAGGGCACCGTCGCACCGCTGTATTTGATAAACGAGCCGGACATCTCCGGTGTGAAGTTTTCGATCACCTTGATCATTCCGGCCACGCTGACCTCGACTTCAACCTTATCGGGCACATCCAGGTTCCGGGTGTAGTCGCGGATAATCAGGCCCGGGGAAAACATTCCGACCATAATGCCCGCGCGTTTGGTTTTCGGCAGATCCGCGACCTTGGTCATGAATATATTCTGTGACACTTTGGCTGCGGCGTACCAGAATTGCCCGGGTGACAGGTTGCCCTGTATCGATCCCTCGAGGCTCGACAAACTCATCATCTTTTTCTGTTCGCTGGCCGCGACATGATCGAAAAACGCTTCCGACATTTTCAGCGGCCCAACGGCATTGGTCCATATATAGCGATCGAGCAGCGAGTAATCGAGCCGGCCATAGAACTGACCGACTATCTGCAAGGTATCGCCGAAAAACCCTGCATTGTTCAACAACACATCGATCGGCTGGTCTTTGTACTTCTTGGCAAGGGCATCGATCATGTCATGGCGCAGTACATCGAGCTCTTCCATCGTTACATTCGGATACTTGGCGGCCACCGCCTGTAATTCGTCCGCTTCGTGGGGGCGACGGCAGGTCGCGATCACATTCCAGCCTTTAGCTGCGTATTGCTTGACAAACTCGAACCCGATGCCACGGTTTGATCCGGTGATCAGGACCGTCGGGGCCAGTTCTACGTCCTCAGCGAATGCCTCGCCTGGCGAGGCTGCGCCAGCCGCAATCAATGTCAGCAGCAACACCGCTTTCAAGCGGAACGCTGATGGAAAACTTTTACTCATCGAGATGCCTCCAGGGATAAATACGCGATCTAAGCATTTTTAAGGCGATTAACTCGCCTGCTGAGTGGCTCGATTTTCGCGTTCCATAATCGCTTTATGAAACTCAGGAAAATCCGCTGATAGATTTAATTCGTAAAGCTTCTGCATGTAGCGCAACGGCGTCATGCACGCTTCCGCATAACTGATAAATCGCCAGTCTCCGTTTTTGCGCCGGAAAACAGCCGTTACGCGCGCATTGCCACCCCAGGCGTTAAGCGGTCCCCGAATCTTCATGTCGTGACGCACCCAGAATGCCGCCAGGGCCAGATCCGGTGCGATGAGTTTCGCATGGACATCGTAGTACCGCATCATGATTGCTTCGATTGACCGTTTTCCCGAAACCGGCACCCAGTACTTTTCGAGCTGCTTCCAGCCGAACACCCAGTCGTCTTGTTCTTCGGCCAGGTAAAACGGCTCGGGATCATCCGTGTCCCACAGTTCCTTTAGTCCGGCATAGTCCTGGGAGTTCCAGATTTCTGCAGCTTGGTTCAGTACAGTCTCAATTTCAGCGTTCAGGTCCGCCATTCGCCACCTCCTGTGTAGTTCACTCACCTATGTGACAATAGCTTTTGTCCGCACAGAACACCAACGGGAGGCCTACTCAACTCTCATGGCACTGAAACGACCGACCTGGCGCAATGGCAGAGTGTTGACCCTTGAATACACGTCCAGGGTGCTCGCCGACAACCCGCTGGGCGATCCTCATGTGCGGCGCGTGGATATTTTGTTGCCGCCTCAATACGATCAAGGCCACGCGCACGGCCGCGGACGGCGTTTTCCGGTCCTTTTTGATCTGGTCGGCTACACGGGGTCCGGGCAATCGCATACGAATTGGCGAAACTTTGACGAGAACGTCCCGGAACGGGTTGCCCGGCTGATGCACCAACGCAAGATGGGCCCTACCATCGTAGTATTTCCGGATTGCTTTACCGCGCTCGGTGGAAATCAATATATCAACTCGACTGCAGTTGGCCGTTACGCGGACTACCTGACTCGCGAACTGATCCCCTTCATTGACAAGGAACTCAGGACCCTGGGCTCCCGGGAACACCGTGGCTGTTTCGGAAAATCCTCGGGCGGCTATGGAGCGATGATTCACGGCATGAAGTACACCCGCTATTGGGGCGCAGTCGCCAATCATTCCGGCGATGCTTATTTCGATTTTGTGTACCGTTCGGACTGGCCTCGTACGCTGGCGGAACTCGCCCGTTTCCGACCGCGGCGGCGACGTGCGGGTGCCATCGATGTAGTAGCCGAACAGGCTGGCGTATCGGAAGGCGTGGATGATGGTCGTGTTCGAGACTTCCTGCGCAGAGTCTGGAAGCGATCCGACCTCAGCGGCGGTGAAGTTCATTGCCTGATGAACCTGTGCATGGCTGCGAGTTACGATCCCGATCCCCAGGCACCGAATGGCTTTAGGATTCCTTTTAATATGGAAACCGGGGAATTGCTTAAAGTACGTTGGCAACGTTGGCTTAAGCACGATCCGATTAACCTCGTCACGCGTTACGCGGAAAACCTGAAGGGCTTGAGCGGCTTATTCATCGACTGCGGCTGGCGCGACCAGTATCACCTCCAGTTTGGCAGCCGGATATTATCCAAGCGGCTGCAGGAAGCCGGCGTGAAACATGTCTACGAGGAGTTCGACGATACGCACTCCGGGATCGACTACCGCATGGATGCCAGTCTGCCGTATCTGTACCGATCGCTGAGTCCCTGAGGCCTCATCACCGACTTAACATAACCCCAAACGACTCCCTTGCGGCCGCCTGAAGCGCCTTTAAGGCGATTTTTGACGCCGGCTCTACCCCGGCAATCCGCAGTCAATTCCGGGTCAGCCATTGGGCCAGTTCCAGACCAGGCCATGACTACGGGAACTGGGAGCGCGATCACAGGCACCAGCGGTGTCAACGTGCAAAATGTCTGCACAAATCTTCTATCTCGGGAAAACGATGGCGACCAGCCGACAAAAAACCGAAGTATTCGGAGACTTCTCAGCATTCCTTCACGCCCTGTTGCCGCAGGCGTTGGGTTTTCTATTCCACGATCGCAAAGGCCACCTGTTTTGGCGTGATCGCAACGATCAGCCCTTCGAGCTCAACGATGATTTCCACGCTGCACTGGCACAGGTGCTCGGTGAAGGTGAGTTTCCAGCTGATAAACGGCGGATTGGCCTCGGCCGCGCCACCGCATTCGTTATCCCGCTCGTCAGTGATCGCGGTAGAAACCTCGGTGCCCTGACTGCCGTCGTTGATCCGGACACCGGGGGCATGCCCTACCAGTTCTGCGTCGACGTGCTATCGCCCGCAGTCCGCAGCCTCCAGCGGGAGCTGAGTCTGCGTTATTACCTGATGGACGTTAACAAGCAGCTTGAGGCGCAATCGACCGATCATGATTTCCTTCAGGCGCTGGGTGACGAGGCCAGGCGACGTACCAGTTGTCAACAGGTTCTAGGCAGCGTGCTGCAGCTATGTCTCGAGCACCTCAAGGTTATTGGCGCTACGCTCGTGGTACCGGATAAAAAGCTCTATTTTGCGATCGGCGACGATCCGGTCAACCAGACCGAGGCGCAGCTGTTTTTCGAATCAATGGTCGAAGCGGAAGTCGAGGCCAAAGCCGAAGCTGAGGCCGAAGCTGAGGCCGAAGCCAAATCCAAAGCCGAAGCCAAATCCAAAGCCGAAGCCAAATCCAAAGCCAAATCCAAAGCCAAATCCAAAGCCGAAGCCGAAGCAGAAGACGACCCCGATCTGAGTGAACTGGAGGCGGGCTTTGCACCGGCCGTCAGTAATGAGCTTGGAGACACGTACAGCACGTTGATCCGCCAGAACGCAGAACAACCAATCGGTGTCCTGGTGTTGTCCCACGGCGGCGCAGACGCTGAATATACGGCCCGCTTGAACAGCCTGATCGGATTCGTCGTTTCAACGATCGAGCACGTCATCGAGCGGGATTTCGACACCCTGACGGGACTGATTCGCTGGCCAAACTTTGAGCACCAGCTCGATGAAGCCTGTCGTGACATTGAAAATTATTACAGCCTGATGTTCTTGGACATCGACCAGCTGCACGTAGTCAACGATACGTTTGGTCGTGCCTCCGGAGACATCGTGCTGAAAGAGTTTGCTGCCATTCTGAAAGCTAACCTTGACGAGCACCTGGTGACCCGTGTGACCAGCGACAGCTTTGCTGCTTTGCTTAAGAACAAAAACGTAAAGCAAACCGAAAAAATCGCTAAGAAGATATGCGTAGAGCTGCACGAGAAAGGGTACGCAGAGGATGGCAAAAGTTTTCGCCCCTCGGTCAGCATTGGTGTAGCGCAATTGGTTCCGACCAGTGACGGTGTCCGCAGCGCACTGGTGCCGGCCCAGGTGGCTTGCCAGGCTGCCAAGGAGCGAGGTCGGGGACGCGTCGAGGTCTACCAGTCTGCGGACACCAGCATCGTGCAGAGGCTGGAGGATATTAACCAGGTCGGTTCGATTCGTAACGCGATTGAGTCCGGGCGGCTGATGTTGTACGCACAGCCGATCGTCTCCCTGAGGGGAGGCGATCTCACTCGATATTTCGAGATACTCGTGCGCATGCTGAATACGGCCGGCGAGCCCGTGGAACCGGCCGAATTCATGTCCGCGGCGGAGCGCTATCAGCTGATGCAGGAACTGGATCGGTGGGTGGTCGCAGCATCGGTTGACGCCTTGCTTAATAGCAACCATAGCTCCATCAGGTTCGCCATTAACCTGTCTGGCCAGAGCCTTGGCAACGATCAGTTTCTGGATTTTGTGCGCAGCGAACTGCAGCGCTCCGGATTGGCGCCGAACCGGCTCAGTTTTGAAATCACCGAAACCGTGGCAGTCGCAAATTTGCAAAAGGCGCAGTTATTTATGAGCGTTCTGAAAGATTTGGGTTGTCACTTCTCCCTCGACGATTTCGGTACTGGCCTGAGTTCGTTTGCGTACCTGAAGCTGTTCCCGGTCAACGCATTGAAAATTGACGGCAGTTTCGTGCGTGATATCACTGACAACGAGGTCTCGAAATCGATGGTTGCCGCGATCGCGGAAATTGCGAGAGTCATGAACCTCGAAACGGTCGCGGAATTTGTGCAGGACCAGAAGAGCATGGATCTGCTCAAGGATCTGGGCGTCACTTGGGCCCAGGGATATTTCGTCGGTATTCCACGCCCGCTGCAGGACTACCTGAACGAAATCGATGCCGAACAGCTGGAGGAGGTTTCGGCCTGAAAAGCGTTGTCAGGGATCCCGCATGCCAGCTTGATCCAGCCGATGCATGCATCATAACCTCGCCTCCGGCACTACCAGAATCTTGTAACGCTCGGCTTACAGTATTACGCTGAGCCCTATGCTCATCGATAATCAAAGCGAGTGGTTCAGCTTGTGCACCAGATACGGTTTGGAGCCCGACGAGGTTCGCATCGTTTCTGGACGGTACGACATGTACAAGGACTACACGGATTCCGGCAGCAGCGCCACTCTGCCCCTCGAACGCTGGTACATGTGGTACCGAATCGAAAAACTGGCCGAGGGCCACGCCGCGATCGGTGGCTCGGTAGCCGGTTGTTCGATCGAGCCGGAAGCCGCCGCCCGGGAGCAGGTCCTCGGCGAAACTGAATTTCTGCAGGTCCTCGAGCTGTACCGCAAGACCGAGCCAATGGCAAAGCATCCAGGTAACTGGTCGCTGAGAGAATAACGCCCGACCGCGCAGGATCAGGCACGCGACGAAATCCAAGCGAGCGCCACAGCCTGGGAACTTGACCAAGCGGTATCGGTCTATTGGGCGTCTGGTTACCGACACAACTCAGAAGGAGTATCACGTGATAGAGACTAAGAACCTTATGAATGCTGCCCTTGCCGGGGTACTTGCACTGGGGATTGGCGCGATAGCCGATCAGGCCGCAGCGGCAAAGCCCGGCTTTGAAAAATGCTCGGGCATCGTCAAATCTGGCATGAACGACTGTGGGACCAGCCTGCATGCGTGCGCGGGCCAGGCAACCGCGGATCATGACGCCGAAGAGTGGATTTATGTGCCGACCGGCACTTGCGGCAAGATTGCTGGATCCACATTGAAAGAAGCGGCACCAGCGGCAAAATCCTAAGCCGTCTTATTGATATGCGGGCGGCTCCGCAGGAGCGGAGCCGGTCCCGTTTGCTGAAGCTACGCCCGTTGAACAACTGGCTGTTACAGCAATATGCCTGAACGTGCCGACCTACAAATTCGCGGCGCCGGCATTGGCCTGCGCTCGCAACATCACCAGGAAATCATTGACCGACAGCCGTCGGTGCCGTGGTTTGAGGTCCTGTCCGAGAATTCCTATGGTGCGGGCGGAACAGCGCTGGCCAAACTGGAAAAGGTTCGGAATCTTTATCCCATCACTTTGCAAGGGGTTGGGATGTCGCTCGGTTCGACTGACCCCCTGAATTTCGAGTACCTCGCCCGACTCAAATCACTGGCGGATCGTTTCGAGCCCGAATGGGTTTCCGATCACCTGGCGTGGATTTC